>JBJOMV010000092.1:0-7642 GCA_046052185.1 Verrucomicrobiota bacterium
CGGAAGTTGCCGACCATCCCCTGCACGACGGTGACCATCGCGACCAGGGAGGCGACGCCGAGGATGATGCCCGACATCGAGAGCAGGGAGCGGACCTTGTTGGCCTGCAGCTCGCGGAGGCCGTTGATGACGGCCGGACGGACGCGATCGAAGAGCCTGGTCATCGGACGCGGTCCTCCTGGACGAGGCCGGCGCGCATCGAGATGACGCGGTGGGCCTTCTCGGCGACGGAAAGGTCGTGCGTGACGAGCACGACGGTGATGCCCTCCTTGATCAGGGAGCCCAGCAGATCCAGCACGCGGTCGACGTTCCTGACGTCGAGGTTGCCGGTCGGTTCGTCGGCGAAGATGATGGAAGGGGTGCCGACGATCGCGCGCGCCACGGCCACACGCTGTCGTTCGCCGCCGGAGAGCTGGCCCGGCCGGTGATCGAGGCGATGCGACATCCCCACGCGCTCGAGCGCGGCGCGGGCGGCGGCGAGGTTGGCTTCGGGGTCGGAGGCGTCGCGGTACAGGAGCGGCAGGGCGACGTTCTCCTCGACCGTGAGACGCGGAAGAAGATTGAAGGCCTGGAAGACGAAGCCCACGCGGTGGGAGCGATACCAAGCCCGGCGGTCGGGGTCGAGCCGGGCGACCTCCTCGCCGTCGAAGACGATGCTGCCCTCGCTCGGCGTGTCCATGAAGCCGAGGATATGCATGAGCGTCGACTTGCCCGAACCGGAGGGGCCGAGGATGGCGACGAACTCGCCCTTCTGGAAATCCAGGTCGACGCCGTCGAGGGCGTGGACGTTCTCATCGCCCATGCGGTACGTCTTGCGGAGGCCGCGGATGGTGATGAGCGGAGGCATCTCAGCGCGTCAGGGCGGGCCGGATCAGGCTGACCACCTCGCCGAGCGCGACGCCTTCCTTGACCTGGGTCCAGCTGGCGTCGCTCAGGCCGAGCTTCACCTTGCGGGCCTCCCATTCGCCGTCGGCGGCGCGGACGTAGACGAGGCGGTCGGCGCCGTCGATGAAGACGGCGGAGACGGGGACGGCGACGCAGCCCTTCACGCTGTCGACGGTGACGGTGACGTTGCCGCTGATGCCCGGGCGGACGCCGTCGCCCGCGGTGAAGGAGACCTGGGTCGGGAAGACGCGCAGGTCCGGGACCTTGAGGTCGGCGGTGCCGAACGGGGTCATGAACGTGATCTTGCCCTGCTTGCGCAGGCCCGGGATGGAATCGAAGGTCACCACGGCGTCCTTGCCGAGGTCGACGCGGGTGGCCGCGAACTCGTTGAGGTTGACGTCGACGCGCAGCACCGAGGTGTCGGAGATGGTCATCAGCGGCGTGCCGTTGTTGATGGACTGCGCGCCGATGACGATCTGGCCCACGAGCACGTTGCAGTCGGAGACCTGCCCGTCGTGCGGGGCGCGGATGATCGTGCGGCGTACCATCTCGACGGCGGTGTCGAGCTTGGCCTGGGCGATGTCGCGCTGGAGCTTGGCGACCTCGTACGCGGTGCGGTGGTCGAGGACCTCACGTTCGGAGACGAAGTTCTGCTTCACGAGGACCTCGACGCGGCGGAGGTCGCGCTCGAGCCGCTCGAGGGTGAAGGTCTGAAGCTGGACGGTACGGCGGGCCTGCTCCTCGTCGGCGTTGGCGAGGACCGGGTCAAGTTCGACCAGGATCTGGTCCTTCTTCACCATGTCGCCGGTCTGGACGTGCAGCTTGAGGATCGGGCCGCTGACCTGGGCGCGGATGGAACTGTAGATGACGGCGCGGACGAAGCCGGCGGCCTCCACCGTCTCACGGATATCGCGCTTCTCCGCGCGAGCCTCGGAAGAGGAGGCGCCGGTGCGCACGGGTTTCTTGGCGGGCCAGAAGGCGTAGGCGAGGCCGCCGACGACCACGGCGAGGAGGAAAGGCTTGAGGAACTTCATGGGGTGGCGGTCAGAGTGGGCAGCGGATCCGCGGGGCCGAGGCCGGCGCCGATCTTCTGCTCGATGGCGTCCATGGTGAAGCCATGGCGCGTCAGGATGGAGCCGTCGAGGCGGGCGACCTTGGCGGAGGCCGCGCGCGCGTCGAGATGCGACTGGACCCAGGCGAGCTGGGCCGCGTCGAGCGAAGCCTGCGCCTGCAGCACGCGCGGCAGGTCCGACTGGCCGGCGGCGAAGCGGGCGCGTTCGCCCTCGTAGGACTGGCGCTGGAGTTCGAGCGCCGACGTCGCGGCCTCGACGCGCGCACGGGCGGCCTCGAGTTCGCGCCAGGTGGCGCGGGCGGAGAAGACGAGAGACTGACGGACGTCGGCGAGCCGCAGTTCGGCCTGCCGGCGGGAGCGGGAAGCGGCGCGGAGATTCGCCTCGGCCTCACGGAAGCCGAGCGGGAAGGACAACCGGAGCTCCGCGAAGTTGGTCCAACCGGCCTGTCGGCGGTAGTTGTCGAGGCCGCCGGAGAGGCCGCCGCCCGCGGCACCCGCGTCGCCGTAGCGGCCGGAGCCGACGGAGAGATTGAGGCTGGGCTGGTCGTTCTGCTCGGCCTGCGCCACGAGCGCGTCGGCCTGCACGATGTTGGCGCGCTGGATCTCGGTGGCGAAATCGAAGTCGGCGACGACGCGGATCCAGGGCGCGAAGGAGGCGGCGGCGGGGACGGCGGTCGTGGGCAGCGGATCCACCGCGAGCGGCTGGTCGACGTCTTCCGCCGTGCCTTGGCCGAGGAGACGGCGGAGGCTCATCTCGGCGTTGTCGAGCGCCTGACGGGCGTTCAGCACGCCGACGCGCTGGGCGGCGACGTCGGCCTCGGCCTGCAGCTCATCGAGGATGGTCGCGTCGCCGAGGGAGCGGCGGGCCCGGATCTGTTCGAGCAAGGACGAGGAAGACTTCAGACTGGTCTCGCGGAAGGCGACGAGGGCGCGGGCGGAAGCGAGCGTCCAGTAACCGACCTCCGCGTCGCGGATCAGGTCGAGCGCGGCGGCGCGCAAGGAGAGCCGGCTGCGCAGCGCGGCCTGACGCGCGCTGATGAGCGCCGTGAGATTCACCGCCTGCCAGCCGCCGGCGAGCAGCGGTTGCGTGTAGGCGATGTTGGTGCCGACGCCGTAGGACGAGGCGAGGCCGACGGAACCGGAATCAGCCCAGGTGCGCGTGAGGCCGGTGCCGACCGAGAGCGTGCCGCCCCAGGTGTAGCGCTGGCTCAGGCTCAGGTTGGAATCATAGAGCCGGTCGGCCGGATTGCCCGCCAGGATCTCGGCGGGCGTCCGGCTGCCGTTCAGACGGTTGGTCCAGGCGAAGGTCGGGTCGAAGACCGAGAGCGAGACGTCGACGGCATCGAGGGCGCGCCAGGCATCGAGACGGGTCACGGCCAGGCCGAGGTTATGCTCGAGGGTGCGGTCGACCGCCTGCTGCAAAGTCAGGCTAGGCGCGGAGGCGGGCACGGCGGGTCCCGCGGCGAGCAAGGTCGCCGAAGACAGGAAGGCCATGGTGAGCGCAAGCCGCATCAAGTTAGGGGTAAGTACCCATCTAGGCATAGTTTGTTCCCTCCGTAAAGCAAAGCGGCGCGCCTTTCGGCGCGCCGCGGTGACCGGTACGGAGACCTGGGCTTACTTGGCCTTGGAGATCTCGACGAGCTCGACCTCGAACTCGAGGACGGACTTGCCGGGAATCGGGCCCTGACCCTGGTCGCCGTAGGCGATGGCGGCGGGGCAATAGAGGACGATCTTGCCTCCGACGCCGATGAGCTGGACGCCTTCGGTCCAGGCCGGGATGACGCCGCTGAGGGGGAACTCGGACGGCTCATTGTTACGGTTCTTGGTCGTGTCGAAGACCTTGCCGTCGACGAGCTTGCCTTCGTAGCGGCACTTGACGGTGGATTCCTTGGTCGGCTTCACGGCGGAACCCGGGGCGAGGATCTTGTAGCGGAGACCGGAGGCGGTCTTCGTCACCGACTTGTCGGCGTCGATCTTGGCGAGGAATTCGTCGTTCTGCTTGCCCCACTTGCCGGCCTTGGCGTTGACGCGCTCCTGGAACATGGCGTCGGCGCCTTCGCCGAGTTCGGCGGGGTTGAAGTTCGGCTTGTCGCCGCGCATCGCCTGACGGACGCCGGCGAGGAAGAGTTCGATCTCCTCGTCGGTGAGCTCGAGCTGCGAGTTCACTTGCGGCATGGGGGACTGGCTGGCGATGGAGAAGCCGAGCATGGTCCAGGCCTGTTTGACCTGTTCAGGGGTGAGGGTTTTCACTTTAGGTGCGGGGGGAGGAGTGGGGGCTTCGGCGGCGGGCTTCGGCGCGTCGGCGGCATGGAGGGAGGCGACGGCGACGGCCAACGCGGCGAGGACGGGGTATTTCATGGGAAAGGATTACTTACCCGATTCAGGCCCTCGGGGGAAGCACCTTCGCATGCTCCTGCAAGGAGCAGACCGTCAGCGGGTGCTCGCGGAGGGAGCGGATGCCCAGGATGGCGGCCCGGGCGGCGTTCATCGTGGAGGCCATGTAGACGCCGCGGAGGACGGCTTCGGCGCGCATCGCGTTCTCGTCCTTGCGCGGCAGCATGCCGGCGGCGGTGTTCACGATCATCTGGAGCTGGCCGTTCTTGAGGAGGTCGAGCGCGTTGGGGCGGGCGCCTTCGGAGATCTTGCCGAGCTTGGTGACCTTGACGCCGGCGGCCTCGATGGCTGCGGCGGTCCCGCTGGTGGAGAAGATGTTGAAGCCGAGGGCGGCCAGGTCGCGGGCGACGGCGACGGCGCCGTCCTTATCGCGGTCCTTGACGGACAGGAAGGCGCTGCCGGCCACCGGGAGCGCGGGCTGGGCGGCCATCTGCGCCTTGGCGTAGGCCATGCCGAGGTCGTCGTCGCAACCCATCACCTCGCCGGTCGAACGCATCTCGGGCGAGAGCGCGACGGGGGCGCCGGGGAAGCGGCTGAACGGGAAGACGGACTCCTTGACGGACCAGAAGGGCGGGCGGATCTCGCGGGTGAAGCCGAGGTCCTTGAGCTTGGCGCCGAGCATGCAGAGCGAAGCGAGCTTCGCCAGCGGCACGCCGATGGCCTTCGACACGAACGGGATCGTGCGCGAGGCGCGTGGGTTGACCTCGAGCATGTACACGACGCCGTCCTTGATCGCGAACTGGATGTTCATCAGACCGACGACCTTGAGGCGCTTGGCGAGCGAGTGAGTGATGCGGCGGACCTCGTCGACGAGGGCGGGCGAGAGGGAGTGCGGGGGCAGCACCATGCCGGCGTCGCCGGAGTGGACGCCCGCGTGCTCGATGTGCTCGAGCATGCCGCCGATGACGGTGGTCTCGCCGTCGGAGATCGCGTCGACGTCGAGTTCGATCGCGTCCTCGAGGAACTTGTCGAGCAGCACCGGCTTGCCCGGGGCGACGTCGAAGGCCTCGCGGACGACGGACTTCAGCTCGTCCATGCCGTAGACGATGAACATGCCGCGGCCGCCGAGCACGAAGGACGGACGGAGGAGGACCGGGAAGCCGATCTCTTCGGCGGCCCGGTAGGCTTCTTCGGCCGAGAGGGCGGTCTTATTGACCGGCTGGCGGATGCCGAGCTCGATGAGGATGTCCTTGAACTGCTGACGGTCCTCGGCGAGCGCGATGCTCGCGGGCGAGGTGCCGACCACCGTGACGCCATGGGCTTCGAGGTCCGCGGCGAGGTTGAGCGGGGTCTGGCCGCCGAACTGGACGATCGCGCCGACGCACTGCTCGGTGCGATAGATCTCGAGGATGTCCTCGAGCGTGAGCGGTTCGAAGTAGAGGCGGTCGGAAGTGTCGTAGTCGGTCGAGACCGTCTCGGGATTGGAGTTCACCATCACCGTCTCATAGCCCGCGGCGCGGAGCGCGTAGGAGGCGTGGACGCAGCAGTAGTCGAACTCGATGCCCTGGCCGATGCGGTTCGGGCCGCCGCCGAGGATCATCACCTTCTTCTTGGCGGAAGGACGGACCTCGGACTCGTCGCCGTAGGTGGAGTAGAAGTAAGGCGTGAAGGATTCGAATTCCGCGGCGCAGGTGTCGACGAGGCGGAAGACCGTCTTGATGCCGGCGGCGTTGCGCTGGGAGTAGACCGCAGCCGGGGCGAGGCCGGTCGCATGGGCGATCTGGCGGTCGGCGAAGCCGGCTTCCTTGGCCTGGCGGAGCAGGTCGGCGGAGACGGACTTGCCCGCGGCCTTGAGCGCGAGCTCGAGGTCGACGATGCCGCGCAGCTGGCGCAGGAACCACGGGTCGATCTTGGAAAGGTCGAAGATCTCCTTCTCGGTCAGGCCGGCGAGCATCGCGTAGCGGACGAAGAAGGGACGTTCCGGATTGGGGCGGGCGAGGCGCGCGCGGATCTCGGTGAGGTCGGTGAAGGCGGCGTCGCCGAACTTGCCGCCGCAGCCGAAGCCCCAGGCGCCGATCTCGAGGGAGCGGAGCGCCTTCTGGAAGGATTCCTTGAACGTGCGGCCGATGGCCATCGCCTCGCCGACGGACTTCATCGCGGAGGTGAGCGTGGTGTCGGCGCCGACGAACTTCTCGAACGTGAAGCGCGGGATCTTGGTGACGACGTAGTCGATGGTCGGCTCGAAGCAGGCCGGCGTGGACTTGGTGATGTCGTTCTGGAGCTCGTCGAGCGAGTAGCCCACGGCGAGCTTGGCGGCGATCTTGGCGATCGGGAAGCCGGTGGCCTTGGAGGCGAGGGCGGACGAACGCGACACGCGCGGGTTCATCTCGATGACGATCATGCGGCCGTTGGTCGGGTTGACCGAGAACTGGATGTTCGAGCCGCCGGTCTCGACGCCGACGGCGCGGATGACGGCGAACGAAGCGTCGCGCATCAGCTGGTATTCCTTGTCGGTCAGCGTGAGCGCGGGGGCGACGGTGATGGAGTCGCCGGTGTGGACGCCCATCGGGTCGAAGTTCTCGATGGAGCAGATGATGACGCACTGGTCCTTGTGGTCGCGCATCACTTCCATCTCGTATTCCTTCCAGCCGAGGAGGCACTCCTCGATCAGGACCTCATGGACGGGCGAGGCGTCGAGGCCGGCCTGGGCCATGCGCTCGAACTCCTCGCGGTTGTAGGCGATGCCGCCGCCGGTGCCGCCGAGGGTGTAGGACGGGCGGATGATGACCGGGAATTCGCCGCCGATCAGGGCGATGGTCTCGCGCGCGGCGTCGAGCGTCTTGACCACGCGGGAGCGGGGGACGTCGAGGCCGATGTCGAGCATCAGCTTCTTGAAGATCTCGCGGTCTTCGCCGCGTTCGATCGCCGCTTCCTTGGCGCCGATCAGTTCGACGCCGTACTTGGCGAGGACGCCGGTGCGGGCGAGCTTGAGGGAAAGGTTGAGCGCGGTCTGGCCGCCGAGCGTCGGGAGCAGCGCATCGGGCTTCTCCTTGGCGATGATGCGTTCCACGGATTCGACCGTGAGGGGTTCCACGTAGGTGACGTCCGCCGTCTCGGGGTCCGTCATGATCGTGGCGGGGTTCGAGTTCACCAGGATGACGCGGTAACCTTCTTCGCGAAGGGCCTTGCAGGCCTGGGTGCCGGAATAATCGAACTCGCAGGCCTGGCCGATGATGATCGGTCCCGAGCCGATGATGAGGATTGAGCGGATATCGGTCCTCTTAGGCATAGTGTTCCGCGGACTGTCAGCGACCGTCGGAAGGTTGGTCAAGTGGGGACTTCTAACAATTG
>JBJOMV010000093.1:0-7527 GCA_046052185.1 Verrucomicrobiota bacterium
ACGCGATCGAGATCAATGATGAAGCTACGCATGTAGAAGTTACGACGTAAGGGTAGGAAGACGTGGGTTCGACTCCCACCACCTCCACCATTTGAGAAGGACCAGCCTGCGACCACCCCGTCGCGGGCTGTTTGCGTTGGATGATTTCGCCATCAGGCGGCCCTATGGCGACGGATTGCCCACAAAACGTCCGTTCGTCGGCTTGTGACCTAGCCTCTCGCCAGCACCCTTCAACCATGCGTCCCCTGCTCGCCCTACTGCTCCTTTCAGCCCTAGGAGCCCTGCTGCCTGCTCGAGATAAGCCTAACATCGTCATCATGCTGGTCGATGACCTGGGCAGCGGAGACGTGAGCTGCCTCTTCCGCGACGTAGTGAAAACGCCGAACATCGACCGCCTCGCCAAGGAGGGTGTCAAGTTCACCTCGGGCTACGTCACCGCCCCGCTCTGTGGTCCCTCCCGGGCAGGCTTCCTCAGTGGTCGTTACCAACAGCGTTTCGGCTTCAACGGCAACCGCGACGGCATCCCGACGGATATTCCGCTCCTCCCGGGCCTGCTCAAGTCTGCCGGATACCGCACGGGCATCATCGGGAAATGGCATAGCGCCGGCCCGATGCCTCATGAACGTGGCTGCTTCGACGAATCGTTGGTGTCGGCCACCTCCGGACCATTCATCGACTACTTCCGGCCTAAGCTGATGCGCGATGGCAAGGTCGAGCAGTTCACGGAATACAGCACCGACCTCTTCGCATGCGAGGCGGAGAGCTTCATCCGCCGCCATGCCGATCGGCCTTTCGCCCTGACGGTCACCTTCAATGCCCCGCACATCCTCCGTACCACGAAGGACGCAATGGCTCACCTGAAGGATCTGGAAGCAGGCCAGGCCGCCGGCAAGGTGGTCGATATTCCGAAAGTCTTCACGGCCCGGCCGGGCGAAGCGGCCCGCTATGCCGCGCAATTCCCCGGTGACACCGCCCGGGCCGACACGGTCGCCACCATCGTCGCGCTGGACGAAGCCGTCGGCCGCATCCTCGACAGCCTGAAGGTGGCCGGACTGGAACAAGACACGTTGGTCTTTTTCTTCGCCGATAACGGCGGCCACCCGGAAGTCCGCAGCGAGAACAATCCCCTGCGGGACTATAAGTGGAACCTCTACGAAGGTGGCATCCGTGTCCCCTTCCTCGCCCGCTATCCGGCCAAGTGGCCCGCCGGCCGCACCTTCGCTCACCCGGTGAGCTCGCTCGACATTCTGCCGACCTGTCTCGCCACCGCCGCCATCCCGACGCCCGCCGGGCTCGACGGGGTCGACCTGACGCCGTTCCTCGGCGCGCCGACTCCGGCGGCCCCTCATGAGAACCTCTTCTTCGCCATCGCCAAGCAGGCTGCCGTCCGCTCCGGCCAATGGAAATACGTCCGCGACCAGCAAGGCGGCCAGCATCTCTTCGACCTAGAAGCCGACGTCGGTGAAACGAAGGACCTCGCGACGAGCGAACCAGCCAAGCTCAAGGAACTTTCCGCGCGCTGGGAAGCGTGGAACACGAAGGTCCGCGCCGAAGCCAAATAAAGCGCCTCAACGCCTCGGCCGCACGAGCACGAGCTGGCCGATGCGATCCTCCGCGATCCAGCGGATGCTGCCGGGAATCCGTGGCGTAAAGAAGTTGTCGATGACGCCGACGTAATGGGTGCCACCCACCTCCGCTCGGCCGACCCCGACGACCTGATGACCCCAACTGAGCTCAGGCTTACGCGGCAGGAGCACCACGCAGGAGACCAGCACGGGACGTCCGGCGGAAAGCTCGGCGCCAAGGAGCTGGCGGTCATAGCCCGACAGCGCGACGTCTACGTCGACGCCACGCTCGTCCGCATCAGCCTGCAGGGCTTCGGCAAGTTCGTCCGGAAAGGCGCCCGCAAGCGACATCTTGCCGTCCGCATAGCCTTCGAGATCCGGGATGATGCCCATGCGCATCCGTCCGCGCAGGCGACGGACCAACTCCTGCTCCCCTGCCCCGCCCCAGGCCGCGGTGCCGGGTCGGGCCGACCAGAACGCGATGAGGCTGGCACCCGCTGTCGGCACGCACCCCGAGGCGACGGCCGAGCCGTCCGGCGCCTTGAGCGGAAACTGCTGGATCGGCGGCACGCCCGCCAAGGCGAAAGCCTGCGGCGAGATGACTGCGCTCAGCCCCTCTAAACTGAAATCGATGAGCCGTCCGTCATCCGTCCAGGCGAGATGACCCGCCGCCCCGCCGTCACAGCGTAGCTCGGCCCACCAGAACGGACGGCCTGATCGCACCCAACGCGCGGGCAGCGGCTGGATCCGACGGACCGCCGCGACTTCGACATCGCCCAGCGCCTTGGGCACGAGCCCGGCATGGCGGAGCGCCGCGAGATGCGACTCCGCCTGGCTGACTTCCGGCTTTGGCTCGGCGCAACCGAGAAGGAGCGCGACGAGGACGAACAAGCTGGCGCGCAGGATCGTCCTCATGGCGGCTCAGCGCTTCCGGTAGACCTCGAGGCGGCAATCGTAGCCGCCGAGGTCGACGGTGCGGCTGGATTCCAGTCGCAGAGTCGGATCAACGGATGAGAGACGCAGCGGGTTCACGAAGACGAGGCGGCCGTTGGGACGCAGGACTTCGGAAGCGATCTTGAAAAGGTCGGTGAAGAGCCCGTGCATGTTCGGCACGCGGACGCGACGGCCGAGCGGCGGGTTCGAGATCACCAGCGAGACCTTCCCGCGGTCCAGTTCCGGGATGCGGATGATGTCTCGGAAGTCGCACGTGTGGAAAGCGGCCTTGGTGCCGGGCAACTTGGCGGCCTTGAAGTTGGCTTCGGCGATCGCGATCGCCGCCGGGTCGATGTCCGTGCCGACCACCTGCCCCACCCCGCCGGCCAAGGCCGACTCGATGAGCTCCAGACCAGAACCACAGAACGGATCCCAGACGATTTCCTTTTCCTGTCGGCCGGCGACGCGCACCAGACAGGCCGCGAGCGGCGGGTGCGAGGCGGCGTTGACGGCATCGGTGCGATAATAGAGACGCGGATTGGGCGAGATGCGCGGACGCAGTTCCACCAGCGCGCTGCGCTCGTCGAAGTGCACGTCGACCGACCACGGGGATTCGCGGGCGTCATTGAGCACGCGCGGGTTCAGTTCGTAGACCTTCTTCGTCACCTTGGCGACGGCGTCGTCGTGGTTGCCTTCGGCCACCATGCTGAGGCGATAGCGGGCGGCGCCCTGCGTGAGCGAGAGCATCAGCTTCTCGGCGAGCGGCGAGGCGATGGCCTTGGCGAGCACGTCGAGCGCCTCGGGCGAGCCCGGCTGGCGGATGAAGGCCAGGAAGAACGCCGCGGTGTCGAAGCAGCGCAGCTGGTAGAGTTCGCCGAGCGTGAAGTGCGCCTTCGGCTCGACCACCACGAAGCAGCCGCGGACCTCGACCACGCGGAACTTGCCGCCGCGGGCTTCGTCTTCGCGCACTTCGTCGGCCACGATGGCTTCGAGTCCCTTGCGGCAACGCAGGTGCAGGCGCAGGCCGGGATGCTTCGGCACGACGGCGTCCTGGCGGACGCTGCTCGGGCCTTCCTGCCGGGCCACGCTCGCGCGGACCTTCTGTTCGTCGATGAGCTTCTCACCGGAGCCGGCGACGGCCTTGAGGGTCGCCGCGCCGCCGATCTTCTCGAGGGCCGAGGCGACCTTCTTCTTCTCCCGGTCGACGTCGGTGGTCTTGAGGATGTCGATCAGCTTGCGCTCGGACTCCTCGTCGCCCCCGAGCTTGGGGATGGCGGCGGTGGCGTAACGGCGGATCTTCTCGGAGGGATCCTGCAGGAGGCCGATCATCCAGGCCTTGACGGCGGCCTTCATCTCCGGATTGCGGGAGGTCGAGAAGACCACGCCCACGGCCCGGACCAGGGCGACCTGCTGGTTACGCTCCTTCGGACCCAGCTGGTCGAACTTCGGGACCTCGACGGTCCAGAGCTGGGCGGCCGGCAACTCGCGCAACTGTCGGTAGAGGTCGTTGTCGGCTTTCATGGCTTGGGGTGTCGGGCGGGCGGGCGGCAAAGTCAAGGGAGACGCAGACGGGCGGGACGCGCCGGCGACGCCCACGGCGGCGGCCAGCGTGTCGCACTTTGGGCTTTTTCCTAACAAAAATAACCAAAAGCGCCCGAGCGTTCGGCGGCCCGGGAAGTTGGCACGAAAACCCGGCTCCGCCCCCCTCCGACCAATCCACAAGTTGCCTTTGACAGAGGGGGATTATTGCCCACTAGATTTAACCGTCTTGCGGTTTCCGCCAAGGCACCCGGCGGCTTAGCCGCCAGCCCATCCGACCACTTTTGCCCACACCAGAAATGAAGAATCCCGGACTTCCCGAAAAACAGGGTCTTTACGACCCCCAGTTTGAGCATGACGCCTGCGGCGTCGGCTTCGTTTGCCAGATGAAGGGCAAGCGTTCGCACGATATCATCCAGCAGGCCCTCACCATCCTGGTGAACCTCGACCACCGAGGCGCCTGCGGCTGTGAGACCAACACCGGTGACGGCGCGGGCATCCTGCTCCAGCTGCCCCACGGATTCTTCGCCAAGCACGGCCCGGCCAACCTCCCGAAGCCCGGCCACTACGGCGTGGGCATGCTCTACGTCTCCCCTGACGCCAAGATCCGCGCCGCGACCGAGGCGACCTTCGCCGACCTCGCCAAGTCCCTCGGCCTCTCCGTCCTCGGCTGGCGCACCGTCCCCGTCGACAACTCCTCCCTCGGCAAGACCGCCATCGCCAGCGAGCCGGTCGTCCGCCAGGCCTTCCTCGGCCGCCCGGCCGATTGCGCCACCGACCAGGACTTCGAGCGCAAGCTCTTCATCCTGAGCAAGCAGGCCCACCACCAGATCCGCGGCGCCGGCAAGGACGAGTTCTACTACGCCAGCTCCCTCTCCTGCCGCACCATCATCTACAAGGGCATGCTCATGCCCGAACAGGTCGGCAAATACTTCACCGACCTCGCCGACAAGTCGATGGACACCGCCCTCGCGCTCGTCCACTCGCGCTTCTCGACCAACACCTTCCCGAGCTGGGAACGCGCGCACCCCTATCACTACATCGCGCACAACGGCGAGATCAACACCCTCAACGGCAACGTCAACTGGATGAAGGCCCGCGAGCCTCTCCTGGCCAGCCCGCTGTTCGGCAAGGAGCTCCCGAAGATGCTCCCGATCGTGAACCCGAACGGTTCCGACTCCGCCAAGTTCGACAACGTCCTCGAGCTGGTCGTCATGGGCGGCCGCTCGCTGCCCGAGGCCATGATGATGATGATTCCGGAGCCGTGGAACGGCCACGAATCCATGAGCCCGGAGAAGAAGGCCTTCTACGAATACAACTCCTGCCTCATGGAGCCCTGGGACGGCCCCGCCTCCGTCGTCTTCACCGACGGCACGATGATCGGCGCCACCCTCGACCGCAACGGCCTCCGCCCTTCCCGCTACTACGTGACCAAGGATGACTACGTCATCATGGGCTCCGAAGCCGGCGTCCTGCCCGTCGACCCCGCCAACGTCGCCTCCAAGGGCCGCCTCCAGCCGGGCCGCATGTTCCTCGTGAACATGGAAGAAGGCCGCATCGTCGCCGACGAGGAGATCAAGCAGAAGATCGCCTCCCAGAAGCCCTACCGCGAGTGGCTCGACAAGAACCTCATCAAGCTCGCCGACATCGCGGACGGCCCCGCCGAACCCGCCCCGGCCCACAGCAACACCGTCCAGCGCCAGCTCGCCTTCGGCTACACCTTCGAAGACCAGCGCAAGCTGCTCGTCCCGATGGCCAAGGACGGCGTCGAAGCCACCGGCTCGATGGGCACGGACATCCCGCTCGCGGTGCTGTCCAACAAGTCGAAGCTCCTCTACGACTACTTCAAGCAGCTCTTCGCGCAGGTCACCAACCCGCCGATCGACTGCATCCGCGAAGAGATCGTCACCTCCTCCGTCACCACGATCGGACCGGAGCGCAACCTGCTCGACCCGACCCCCGGCAGCTGCCACCTGATCGAACTCCAGTCGCCGATCCTCACCAACGAGGAACTCGCCAAGCTCCGCCACGTCGCCCACGGCCAGTTCAAGTCCGTCACCATCCCGACCCTCTTCGACGCCAAGTCCGGCGCCAAGGGCCTCGAGCAGGCCATGGACGAGGTCTGCCGCCAGGCCAGCCTCCACATCGACGCGGGCATCAACCTCATCATCCTGAGCGACCGCGGCGTCGACCGTAACAACGCCGCCATCCCGCCCCTGCTCGCCGTCTCCGGCCTGCACCACTACCTGATCCGCGAAGGCAAGCGCACCAAGGTCGGCCTCATCCTCGAGTCCGGCGAACCGCGCGAAGTGCACCACTTCTGCACGCTCATCGGCTACGGCTGCGCGGGCATCAACCCCTACCTGGCGTTCGAGACCCTCGACGACATGATCAAGCAGGGCCTCCTCGTCGGCGTGGACCACTACACCGCCTGCAAGAACTACGTGAAGGCCGCCACCAAGGGCATCGTCAAGGTCGCCTCCAAGATCGGCATCTCGACCATCCAGAGCTACCTCGGCGCCCAGATCTTCGAGTGCGTCGGCCTCCAGCAGAAGGTCGTCGACAAGTACTTCACCGGCACGGCCACCCGCATCGAAGGCGCCGACGTCGCCGCGATCGCCGAGGAGACCCTCGCCCGCCACCAGCGCGCCTTCCCGGAGCGCGTCGACACCCCCGCCACCCTCGAGGTCGGCGGCGACTACCAGTGGCGTAACGAAGGCGAAGGCCACCTCTTCAGCCCGCAGGTCATCCACTCGCTGCAGAAGGCCGTCCGCACGAACAACTACGACACCTTCAAGGTCTACTCCGGCCTGGTGAACAACCAGATGCAGCAGATCTTCACGCTGCGCGGCCTCCTCCAGTTCAAGGCCCGCACCCCGGTCGACATCAGCGAGGTCGAGTCCGCCGACAACATCCTCAAGCGCTTCAAGACGGGCGCGATGAGCTACGGCTCCATCTCCTCCGAGGCCCACGAGGCCCTCGCGATCGCGATGAACCGCATCGGCGGCAAGTCCAACACCGGCGAAGGCGGCGAAGACCCGGCGCGCTTCACCTGGACCAACGAACAGGGCGACTCCAAGAACTCCGCCATCAAGCAGGTCGCCTCCGGCCGCTTCGGCGTCACGAGCCGCTACCTGACCAACGCCAAGGAGCTCCAGATCAAGATGGCCCAGGGCGCGAAGCCCGGCGAAGGCGGCCAGCTCCCGGGCGGCAAGGTCTACCCGTGGATCGCCAAGGTGCGTCACTCCACCACCGGCGTGGGCCTCATCTCCCCGCCCCCGCACCACGACATCTACTCCATCGAGGACCTTTCGGAACTCATCCATGACCTGAAGAACGCCAACCGCGCCGCGCGCGTCAGCGTGAAGCTCGTCTCGGAAGTCGGCGTCGGCACCATCGCCACCGGCGTGGCCAAGGCGCACGCGGACGTCGTCCTCATCTCCGGCTTCGACGGCGGCACGGGCGCTTCGCCCCAGACCTCCATCAAGCA
>JBJOMV010000094.1:0-7510 GCA_046052185.1 Verrucomicrobiota bacterium
CCCCTGGGGTTGAACCGGACCCAACAGGATGATCGCGATGCAATTTGTAGTTCGCCTGCCGGATGACCTCACGCCCCAACTCATAGCCGGTGACAACCGCCCACTCCGACTGGCTGGAAATCCACCGATAATCCCATTCTGCACACTCCAGCTTGGGCATGTCTTTCCCCAGGTTCGCAGCTAGCCCGTCGGAACGGCGCGCCTTGGGCTTACCGCCCGGCTTGGACGAACTGTCTGAACTGTCCGAACTGTCTTGTGTCATATGCTTGAGAAAAACCTAGCCGGCTGGCTGGCGCAGACAACCTCGTGCAAACGCAAAATCTGCTCCTCAACCCCCTATGGCGGCCGGTGGCGTTTGGTCATAGTTTTTGGTCATAGTTTGACCCTAAAAACCGGAGAAAATGACATAAGCCCTTGTTTTAAAGGGTCTTATGAAAGTGGCGGAGAGGATGGGATTCGAACCCACGATACCCTTTTGGGGTATACCCATTTAGCAAACGGGCGCTTTCGGCCACTCAGCCACCTCTCCAGGTCCCTCGTTGATTCGAAGGACGTTCACTAATGGGGAGCGCGGAGGGATGGTCAAGCCAAGGCCTTACCAGCTTCGGCCGACCTGACCCAAGAGCAGGAAACCCCTTATTAATCCCGCCAGATTCCCTGCTTTGATTCGCGGATGTGGGTCAGGTCAATGAGGGCATGCATCTTCTCTACGTCGACGAAAGCGGCGACACCGGGCGTCATAACCCGGAGAACCATACCTTCGTGCTCTGCGGCCTGATGGTGCACCACGCGGACTGGCATGAAGCACGACTGGCATTTCTCGTGATGCGAATTCGCATGGAGCAGATGTTCGGGCTACCAAGGTCAGCCGAGATTCACGCTAGTGAACTTCTGGGTCGGAGCCCTTCACACTTCGGACTAGACCGCACCACCCGCATCAAAGTCGCGCTTCATCAGGTCGAGATGATACGACGCCAAAGGACCTTATTCTCGATTCGCATCGTCATAGATAAGCGGAGCAGCCAGGGCGACATACTGGCTTTGGCGTGGCACCAGATGCTCAGCGCCGCCAAGTCGGTAGCGATTTCCACCGAACATGGCAGATGCTCTTCGCCGGGCATAATAGTCATCTGCGACGACCACCGCACCGCCCCTGGAAGCGGATGGCTTGATTCGGTGAAGAAGGATTTGGATATGGAGTCCGTTCTCTTAGATCTGCCTTTCGGTCGTGACTCGAGGGCGAGCGACTTCCTCCAAGCCTGTGACATGCTAGCCTATCTGACCAAGCAGACGTTCGAACCAGCAGGCTTCTTCGTTAAGAATAACTCACGGTGGCTGATCGAACGATGCGAGCGAATTTTCGATGAGCGAGGCTCCAGCTTGATGCTCAAAGGGAAAGGGGGCGCCTGCGCGCCCCCTGATAGGAATCTCGGCGGGTCTTAGCCGCCTACACACCTGGACATGAAAATGAGGCCCGAACCCCTCCCCGCAAGTCGGAAGTCATGGGGGAAGCATACCAGAAAGGCCGACCGCATGGCGTCGCGCGAGCGGCGGTCGGGCGTGCGTTGAGGCGGACTATGTCGCGACGCGGTCCCGACCCTGCCGACAGATCAGCGGGCGATATCGTTCCGGCTCAGCACGGTGATGCCGTGGCTGGACAGGACGGAGGCCGCGAGTTCCTGGGCTTCGGTGCGCACGACGAGTCCGTAGCGACCGTTCGGGCGGAACAAGAAGGGATAGACGTAGTGGATGTTGATCTCCGCCTTGAGCAGCACGCCGGTGACGTCCTTCAACTGGGCCTCGGACTGGAGCTCGATGGCCACGACGGGGACGTCATCGTGCGCGAAACGGTGCTCGTCGAGGATCTGCTCCGCGCGCTCGGGGTAGTCGACCACGATGCGGATGATGGTGGAGTCGGTGGTATCCACCAGACAGAGGGCCATGATGTGCACGTCCGCTCCGGACAGGGATTCGACGAGCTCATTGAGGCGTCCGACCTTGTTCTCGACGAAGATGGAGAACTGGCGGACAGGTCCGAGGTCAGGTTGCTGGGAGAGTTCGGCGGCCATCGATAAGGATTATGCCATAACCTGACGATTTCTCCAGCCCCATCTCCGGCGGGTCCTTAAGGTTGCCTTGACATGCATCTTCATATCCAGATACGAAGATACTTAATGTTGACCTTCGCCGCCCTTCTCCTCGCCCAGGCCCCGACCCGCCTGCCCGAGACCGTCGTGATCGAAACCCGACAGGCGAAGCCTTTGGCTGAAGCCTCGCCCTCCGTCAGCCGTCTCGACGTGGCCGCCGCGACCGACTCTGGGCAGACCACCCTGACGAGCCTGCTCGGTGGCGCACCCGGCGTCTTCGCCACGGAGCAGTCCGGCGAAGGTTCGGTCGGCTCGCTCTTCCTCCGGGGCACCAACTCCACGCAGACGGCCGTGCTGCTCGACGGCCGACGTCTGCCGCAAGGCTTCTCCAACTCCTACGAGATCGGCCGCTATCGCATCTTCGGGCTGGCTTCGGTCGAAGTGCTCCGCGGCCCCTCCTCTACCCTCTATGGCGCCAACGCGCTCGGCGGCGTCATCGACCTGCGTCAGCAATCCCCGCTCACGGCCCGCGCCGGCTCCACGCTCGTCGCCGAAGGCGGCTCCTTCGGACGAGGCACGCTGAACTACGCGTTGCTCGCGAACAACGCCGAAGCCGGCAAGGCCGCCACCCAAGGCACGGCGCTTTCGCTGACCGCGACGCATGACGACGGCTTCCGCCCGAACGCCGACCGCGAAGCCGTCAGCGCTTTCCTGAAACACGAACAGCGCCTTTCGCCGAACCTCATATTCGACGTCGTCGGCTCGGCCGACCACGGCAAGGCCGGCCTGCCCGGCCAACAGCTCGGCGGACCGCCCAACGTCACCGACTGGCAGCGCGACGGCGGCTGGCTGCTCTCCCCCGGATTGCGTTTCCAAGACGAGGATACCGAAGCGTCGGTCTTCTGGTCGCGCGCGGGTTCCTCGATCCAGAGCCTCACCGTCCCGTTCGCCAACCGCTACCTGCTCGACCGCGACGAACTCACCGCGACCGTCGACCGACGGGTCCGTCCGGACTTGTCCCTCGGACTAGGCCTCAGCTACGAACGCACCTCCTTCGATCAATTTGACGTCGCCGCGAACAGCCTCACGTGGGCCGAGACGCAAGAAAGCCTCGGCATCTGGACCCGCGCCGAGTGGCAGGCCACCGCCAAGGACCGCCTCCGCGCCGCTATCCGCACGGATCGCTTCACCGACTTCGCCGGCAAGACCACGGGCGACATCACCTACAGCCGGCGCCTCACGAAGGAACTGCTGGCGCACGCCAAAGTGGGCACGGCCTATCGCGCCCCGGCGGCGAACGACCTCGCCTACGGCACGCACCTCAACCTCCCGCTTCGGCCCGAGAGCAATACGGGCTTCGAGATCGGCCTGCGCCACGAGAACAGCGTCCCCGGAGCTCTGTCGTGGACGCTCGTGGCCTTCCGCAACGACTTGAGCGAACTCATCGATTACAATCCGGTCAGCTTTCAGACCTACAACATCGCCGAAGCCCGCACCCAAGGACTCGAAGCCGGCTTGGAGACGCGTCCGGCCAAAGGGCTCCGGCTCTTCGGCGCGGCGACCTGGCTCGACAGCCAGATCCTGTCCTCGGACTACTTCCTCGGCACCGGCCTGACCGGCGACAAACTGCTCCGTCGGCCGACGTTGACGCTTTCGGTCGGCGCCGAAATCATGCCGAACGATGACTGGACCTTCGGCGTCTCCGCCGCCCATCTCCGCGGACGCGAGGACTTCGACTGGAACGATTTCGCGCGGACCGCACTCCCGGACGCCACCTTCGTGCGCCTCTGGATCCGCCGCGTGCTGTCCGACCGCACCGAGATCTCGCTGCGCATCGAGAACCTCTTCGGCGAAGATGCCCCGCCGGCGGCCTTCGGCTTCCCGGCCCAGCCGCGCTCGGCTTACCTCAGCCTGACGCGCCGGTTCTGAGCAACGGGTCCACGACGTAACTCCCGACCGGAGAACGTCATATTCACAGCGGCCCCAATCCGTTTGCATCCCGTGACGGGATGGGCAAAGTCCAATGCCCTTCCCATGAGCCGGTATTACTTCGCCTACGCCTCCAATCTGGACTCCACCCAGATGGAGCGGCGTTGCCCCGGCTCGAGTTACCGCGGCAAGGCCTTCCTGCCGAAGCATCGCCTGGCCTTCACGCACCCCAGCTCCACCTGGGGCGGCGGCTCCGCCGACATCCTCGAAGACCAGGACACCCCGGGCGTCTGGGGCGCGGTCTACGAGATGACGGCCGACGACTGGAAGCGCATGGATGAGGCGGAGGGCACGGCCTACAAGCGCATCAAGCTGACCGTGCTCGAAGCCGGCCTCGAAGACTGCCCGCTCGACTGCCAGGCCTACAAGGTCGTCGACCCTACCGGCCCTCACCTGCCCTCTCGCCTCTACCACGAGAAGATCGTGCGGGGCGCCCTCGCCCGCGGCCTGCCCGCCGGCTGGATCGCCTGGCTCCGCGGCCTTTCGATCAAAGGCTGACGTGGCCAAGCCGAAGGCACGCTGCTTCTGGTGCGGAGAAGACCCGCTTTACGTCGCTTACCATGACGAAGAATGGGGCGTGCCTGTGCGGGACGACCGCCGGCTGTTCGAACAGCTCATCCTCGAAGGAGCCCAAGCCGGGCTCTCCTGGATCACCGTGCTTAAGAAACGCGACCACTACCGGCGAGCGCTCGCGGGCTTCGACGTCCGCAAGCTCGCCCGCTTCGACGCCAAGAAAGTCGACGGCCTGATGCGGAACGCCGGCCTGGTCCGTCACCGAGGCAAACTTGAATCCGTCACGCTCAACGCGCGCGCCTTCCTCGCGATCCAAGAAGAGCACGGCAGCTTCTCGAAATGGCTCTGGGCGCACGTCGACGACGAGCCGGTAGTGCGGCGCTCACATAAGCCGCAGCCGACCACGCCGCTCGCCGAAAAGATCTCCAAGGAGCTCAAGCGACGTGGCATGAAGTTCGTCGGTCCGACGATCGTCCAAGCCTACCTGCAGGCCGTCGGCGTCTACGACGAACACCTGCCGGGGTGCTGGAAGGCCTAAAAAGGAGCAGGGCTTGGGCCAGGGCTGGGGCAGGTTTATTTGGCGGGCGGGACGTAGCCGTGGACGGTGACGGCGAGTTTCTCGGTCGTGGGCTCGATCGTCCGTTTGGCGACGACCTTGCCGCCCACCATGACGGCGAACTGGGTCGGCTGGCTGGCGGCGGGCACGTTGACATGGAACTTGTTCATGTGCTTCGCGTCGATGCGTCGGTCCGCGAGGCGGAAACGCAGGATGCCGGCCTTGGTCTCCACGACCAACTGACAGTCCATCGGCTTCACCTGCGTGGACTCGTCCGCATAACAGAATCCAAGCGAGCCATGCAGGGCCGGATAGGCGTAACTGGTCAAGGTCGCGGCCGGATCATAATAGCCGAGTAACGTGACCACCGGGGCGCCGAAGGTCTGCGGCTTCCGCTCCACGGAACCCTCGTTCCCCGTCCCCTCCTGCCACTTCTTGCCGTCGGAGACATAGGCCTTGGCGAAACCGCGCGAGACCGTGACCTCCTCGCCGTTGAGCAGCAGCACGGAATTGTAACCTGCCTCATGGGCGATGGAAACGGAACGACCCTTGTTCGCGGCGGAGGCCTTCGGGAGCGGAATCTCCTTCGTCCAGTTGCCGTCGCCCATCGCCACGCTCACCCGCTCATATTCCGCGAGCAGCTTCGCTAGGCTCGCCTCGCTCAGCCCCTTGACCGGGGCTACCACCGCCCGCCCCGCCGCGAGCCGATGCGAGAACGGCTCCATCTTGGCGGCCGACTCGTTCCACTTGCTGAAGCCGGTGGGCGAAAGCGGATCGAAGACCGCCTTGGACTCGAGGAACTTCTGGATGATCGCCGCGGTGTTCGGGGTGTAGAGGGTGAAACGATTGAAGGACGAGAACGGGGCGCCGCCGGCCATGGCGTCGAAACCATAGCTCCGTCCGTCGAACGGCGGCTGCGACTGCCCTTCCAACGTGGCGTCCTTGCCGGTGCGGAGCGGCGAGAAGTTCGGCAGGAAGCGACGCTTGTCGGCGTCCCAACCCCAGGTCGAATTGATCTGGTCGGCCGGGCGGTGGACGGACCCCTTGAAGCCGTCGACATAATGACCGAGCCCATAGTTATGGCCGACCTCGTGGCTGAACTCGTTGCCAAGGGAGTTATCGAGCGTCACCATGCCGTTGCCGCCCGAGCCGCCGTGGACCTGCACGCCGTTGGAGTAGACGCCGCGGCTGTTATGGGCCGTGAGCTGGGCGACCGCGTAAGGGTGGCCCTTCTCGCCGGCGCCGGCGGTGCTGTGGAGCCCGTAATTGGCGTTGTCGATGCCGTGCGAGACGAGCTCCTTGCCGATGTGCTGGCGCATCGCGCCTTCGTGCCAGCCGCCCTTGCTCGGATCGACTTCCTTGAGCAGCACGCCCGTAGGCAGCATGACTTCCTTGAGATGGAGCGGGGCGTACTGGCTGACGATGAGCCGGCTCACCGGCGCGGTCTGGAAATACTCGCGATGCGCTTCAGGGTCCTTGGCGAAACCGAAAGCGCCCCGCGGGGTCGTCAGGAAACCCAGGTCGATCGTGTGCAGCAGCAGCTGCGTCGGCGCGCCGATGTCGAGCGCGGCGAGTTCGCCGGCCGCCTTGCCTTGGGTGAAACGCAGGACCAAGCCGGGACGAATCCATTCCGCCGGGAGGTCGGCGCTCCAGGCATCGCTCGCATAGCGAAGGCCATTATTATCGAGCTCACCTTCACGGAACCAGCGGCCGGCGGAGGCTTTGAAAACGACGGACTGGCCGCGAGAGACGCTCACCTGACTGTCACCGTAATGGACCGTCGAGCCATAGCCGGCGCCGGCATTGATCCGTACGATCTTGCCGTCGACCGCCTTGGCCGCCGGAAGATAGATATCCTTCACCCAGCGGCCGTCGGCCGTGGCTACCTCGACGAGGGCGTTTTTGCCGAGCATGGTACGCAGCGTGCCGCCATCCTTCTCCGCGAGCTTCGCGATGCCGGCCGAGTCATCGATCAGGCCAAGCGACGAACCTTTAGGCGTGAAATCCAGCCCACCCGCCGGCAGGCCTTCCATGAAGTAGGCCGTCTTCGGCAGCATCGCCGGCGGATTGAGTTTCAAGGTGCCGAGTTCCTTGCCCGAGGCGTCCAACGCGGTGGCCGAGATGGCGGCCGTATCAGCCCGCAGCGGGCGCACCATCAGGAGGGACTTGCGCAGGCTGATGAGGCGAGGTTGGCGGTCATCCTCGCGAGGACGCGCCGGAATGATCTGGCTCTGAGCGAAAAGCACCTGCGCCTCGAAGTCGCCCCTCAGGTCATTCTTCGGCACCGTGGTGTTGAAGACCAAGGCCGATTCAGAAGCGCCCGAAGCGGCGGATGACGACGGAAAATGACCAGCGACGAGCAGGC
>JBJOMV010000095.1:0-7463 GCA_046052185.1 Verrucomicrobiota bacterium
GCGCTTCTCCTCGATCGCGGCCTGGGCGGCGGCGAGGCGGGCGACCGGCACGCGGTAAGGCGAGCAGGAGACGTAGGACAGACCCACGCGGTGGCAGAACTTGACGGACTCAGGCTCGCCGCCGTGTTCGCCGCAGATGCCGAGCTTGATGTCGGGACGGGTCTTGCGGCCCTTCTCGATGGCGATCTGGACGAGCTGGCCGACGCCGGTCTGGTCGAGCGTGGCGAACGGGTTCTTCTTGAAGATCTCGTTCTCGGTGTAGGCGCCGAGGAAGTTGCCCATGTCGTCGCGGCTGACGCCGAGCGCGGTCTGGGTGAGGTCGTTCGTGCCGAAGCTGAAGAACTCGGCGGTGTGCGCGATCTCGTCGGCGGTGAGGGCGCCGCGCGGCACTTCGATCATCGTGCCCACGGAGTAGGCGATCTTGACCTTCTGCTCCTTCTGGACTTCGGCGGCGACGCGGTGGATGACTTCGACCTGGAGGTCGAGCTCACGCTTGAAGCCGACGAGCGGCACCATGACTTCCGGCTTCACCTTGATGCCCTTCTTCTGGACCGCCGCGGCGGCTTCGAAGATGGCGCGGGCCTGGGTCTCGGTGATCTCCGGGTAGGCGATGCCGAGGCGGCAGCCGCGGTGGCCGAGCATCGGGTTGAACTCGTGCAGGGCGGCGACGCGGGCGACGACCTTCTCGGTCTTGATGCCGAGCTTCTTCGCGAGGGCGGCCTGGGACTTCTCGTCGTGCGGCACGAACTCGTGGAGGGGCGGGTCGAGGAGGCGGATCGTGGCGGGCAGGCCGTTGAGGGCCTTGAAGATGCCGGTGAAGTCCTCGCGCTGGTAGGGCAGGATCTTCGCGAGGGCCTTCTTGCGGCCTTCGAGGGTCTCGGCGAGGATCATCTCGCGGACGGCGTCGATGCGGTCGCCTTCGAAGAACATGTGCTCGGTGCGGGTGAGGCCGATGCCCTGGGCGCCGAACGCGAGGGCCTGGGCGGTCTGCTCAGGATTGTCGGCGTTGGTGCGGACGGCGAGGCGGGTGGCCTGCGAGCACCACTTCATCAGCTGCACGTAGTTCTTGTACTTCTCGGTCTTCTGCGCGGCCTTGTCGTTGTTGAGCAGGCCGGCGACGATTTCCGAAGGAGCGGTCTTGATCTGGCCGGCGTAGACCGTGCCGGCCGTGCCGTCGATGGAGAGGTAGTCGCCTTCCTTGAAGGTGTGACCGGCGATGGTCGTCGTCTTCTTGTCGTAGTCGATCTGGACGGCGGCGGCGCCGCAGACGCAGACCTTGCCCATCTGGCGGGCGACGAGCGCGGCGTGGGAGGACACGCCACCGCGGGCGGTGAGGATGCCTTCGGCGGCGATCATGCCACGGAGATCTTCCGGGGAGGTCTCGACGCGGACGAGGAGGACCTTCTCGCCCTTCTCGGCGGCCACGACGGCGCGGTCGGCGTTGAAGTAGATCTTGCCGGTGGCGGCGCCGGGGCCGGCCGGGAGACCGGTGGCGATGGCCTTGGCCTTCTTGACTTCGGCGAGGTCGAAGATCGGGGCGAGGAGCTGTTCGAGCTGGTCGGCCGGGTTGCGCAGGATGGCGGTTTCCCAGTCGATGAGCTTCTCCTTCACCATGTCGGCGGCGAACTTCAGCGCGGCGGCGGCGGTGCGCTTGCCGTTACGCGTCTGGAGCATGTACAGCTTGCCTTCCTGGACGGTGAACTCGATGTCCTGGACGTCCTTGAAGTGCTTCTCGAGGGTCTGGCGGACCTTCAGCAGCTGGGCGTAGCTCTGGGGCATGACGTCCTTGAGCTTGATGACCGGCTCGGGGGTGCGGACGCCGGCGACGACGTCTTCGCCCTGGGCGTTGACGAGGAATTCGCCATAGAATTCGTCCACGCCGTTGGCGGGATTACGGGTGAAGGCGACGCCGGAACCGGACTTGTCGCCGGTGTTGCCGAACACCATGGCCTGGACGTTGACGGCGGTGCCCCACTCGGCGGGGATGTTGTACTTGCGGCGATAGACGATCGCGCGGTCGTTCATCCAGGAGGAGAAGACGGCGCCGGCTGCGCCGCGCAGCTGGTCCCACGGGCTGTTCGGGAAGACCTTGCCGGTGCGTTCCTTGACGAGGGCCTTGAAGCGCTTGACGAGCTCCTGCTGGTCTTCGGCGGTGAGGGCGGAGTCCTCGATGTCGCCCTTGTACTTCTTGTGCTTGAACTCTTCGATGACGGACTCGAACGGCTCATGGTCTTCGCCTTCGCGCTTCTGCACGCCGAGGACGACGTCACCGTACATCTGGATGAAGCGGCGGTAGCAATCCCAGGCGAAGCGGGGGTTGTTGGTGGCCTTGGCGAGGGCGAGGACGGACTCGTCGTTGAGGCCGAGGTTGAGGATGGTGTCCATCATGCCCGGCATCGAATCGCGGGCGCCCGAGCGGACGGCGACGAGGAGCGGCATGCCGGAGGTGGCGCCGAACTTGGTGCCCATGATCTTCTCCATGTTGGCCACGCCGGCTTCCATCTGGGCCTGGAGGTTGGCCGGGTAGGTGCGCTTGTTGGCGTAGTAGTAGGTGCAGACTTCGGTCGTGATGGTGAAGCCGGGAGGCACCGGGAGACCGATGCGGGTCATTTCGGCGAGGTTGGCGCCTTTGCCGCCGAGCAGGGCCTTCATGGAGCCGTTGCCGTCAGCCTTGCCGTCGCCCCAGGTGTAAACGACCTTGGTCGACTTGGCGGATTTGGAGGTATTCTTGGTGTTTTTAGCCATGGTGAAAGTACTGGGTAGGGGTGAGACGTGAGGGGCAAAAGAAGGGGAAGGGGGGCAGGGGTGTCAATTGATTAGGGGTAGGGGCAGGGGTAGGGGTAGGGCGGGCTCTCCGAGCCCGCCGCGGCGGCTGGCGGTTGGGAAGGATGAACCGTTCCGGTCGGGGGTCAGGCCGCCGCAGGGCGGCCGAGGGTAGGGGCGTGGCTTCGCCGCGCCCTCCCATCGGAGTGCACGATGAATCGTGCCCCTACCATGGTTCGCCCTGCGGCGACCCCCTCCGACCCCCCGCCACCCTTGCCCTTGGGCGTCTTCGCCCTCCACTTTTGCATTTTTGCACGCGGCTCCGCCGCATTTGCACCTTTGCACGGTCTCTTTGCCTCGTTGCCCCCTCCGACCCTCCGGCCCTCAGGCCCTCCGGTCCTCCCGTTGTTTCGTCGGCGGTCCCCCCCGGTCGCAACAACACTTGCCCTCCCGCCCTCACCCGCAACAAGGTTGGGCTGACTTCATGAAGCGCCTTTTCGTCGAGAAGAAACCCGATTTCCGGTCCGAAGCCGACCATCTCCTGCGTGACCTGCGGGACTCGCTTCGCCTCCCGGGGCTGAAAAGCCTGCGTATCCTCCAGCGTTACGACGTCGAGGGCGCCACGGACGCCGCCATCCGCCAGGCGATCCCGACGGTCTTCGCCGAGCCCCCGGTCGACGACGTCTTCGAGGAATGCTTCCCGCTGGCCGCCCATGAGACGGCCTTCGCGGTCGAGTTCCTGCCCGGCCAGTTCGACCAGCGCGCCGATTCGGCCGCACAGTGCCTTCAGATCGTCTCCGGCGGCGAACGCCCGGTCGTCGCCGCGGCCCGCACCTTCGTGGTCAGCGGCGCTTCGCCCGAAGAGCTGAAGCGCATCAAGGCCTACCTGATCAATCCGGTCGACTCCCGCGAAGCCGATCTCGCCAAGCCCGCCTCGCTCCGCCGCACCGCGCCCACGCCGGCCGAGGTCGCTTCGCTCCCGGGCTTCCTCACCAAGGACGTCGCCGCCCTCGCCGCCCTCCGCAAGGAGCTCGGCCTCGCGATGTCCGACGCCGACCTGCAGTTCTGCCAGGCCCACTTCCGCGACCAGGCCCGCCGCGAGCCGACGATCACGGAGATCAAGCTGCTCGACACGTATTGGTCCGATCACTGCCGCCACACGACCTTCCTTGCCGAACTGAAGTCGGTCGAGTTCGCGGATTCGCCTTTGCTGGCGCCCTTCAAGGCCTCGTGGGAACGCTACCAGGCGGTGCGCCTCGGCCTCAACCGCCAGGGCAAGCCGGTCTGCCTGATGGACATCGCGACCATCGCCGGCCGCGAACTGAAGCGCACGGGCAAGCTCGACGACATGGAAGACTCCGAAGAGGTGAACGCCGCTTCGATCGTCGTGCCGGTCGAGATCGACGGCCGCGTCCAGGAGTGGCTGGTGATGTTCAAGAACGAGACGCATAACCACCCGACGGAGATCGAGCCCTTCGGCGGCGCGGCCACCTGTCTCGGCGGCGCGATCCGCGACCCGCTTTCCGGCCGCTCCTACGTGTATCAGGCGATGCGTGTGACCGGCGCCGGCGATCCGCTCACGCCTTACGAGCAGACGCTCCCGGGCAAGCTCCCGCAGCGCAAGATCACCACCGGCGCGGCCGCCGGCTACTCCTCTTACGGCAACCAGATCGGCCTCGCGACCGGCCTGGTGTCCGAACACTACCACCCGGGCTACGTGGCCAAGCGCATGGAGATCGGCGCGGTCGTCGCCGCGGGTCCCCGTGATTGCGTGCGTCGCGAGGCGCCGGCTCCGGGCGACGTCATCGTGCTCGTCGGCGGCCGCACCGGCCGCGACGGCGTGGGTGGCGCGACGGGTTCCTCGAAGGAACACACCGAGACCGCTCTCCAGAATTCCGCCGAGGTCCAGAAGGGCGACGCCCCGACCGAGCGTAAGCTGCAGCGTCTCTTCCGCGATCCGGCCGTCAGCCGCCTGATCAAGCGTTGCAATGACTTCGGCGCCGGCGGCGTCTCCGTCGCCATCGGCGAGCTCGCCCCTTCGCTCCACGTCCATCTCGACCGCGTGCCGCTCAAGTATGACGGCCTCGATGGTTCCGAGATCGCGCTGTCCGAATCGCAGGAACGCATGGCCGTCGTCCTCGAGCCCAAGGATGTCCCCGCCTTCCTCGCCGCCGCCCGTCGCGAGAACCTCGAAGCGGTGCAGGTCGCCGACGTCACCGACTCCGGCCGCCTGATCATGGAATGGCGAGGCCAGCGCGTCGTCGACATCGCCCGCGACTTCCTCGACACCAACGGCGTGACGCAGACCGCGTCCGCGAAGGTGCTCGCGCCTGACGCGTCCAAGAACCCCTTCCAGTCGGCCTCCGCGCCGACGGCCGACGACCTCCTGAAGTGCGTCTCGGCTCTCCCGAACGCCGCCCAGCGCGGCCTGGTCGAGCGCTTCGACGCCTCGATCGGCGCCAACACGGTGCTGCATCCTTTCGGCGGCGCGACGCAGTCGACCCCGCAGGAAGCGATGGCCGCCAAGCTGCCGGTCCTCGGCGGCGAGACGGACGTCTGCACGATCATGGCCTACGGTTTCAATCCCGTGGTCGCCCAGTGGTCGCCCGGCCACGGCGCGGTCTGCGCGGTGGTGGAATCGCTCGCCCGCCTCACCGCCGCCGGTGGCGATCCCGCCCGCGCGCGCCTGACGCTCCAGGAATACTTCGAAAAGCTCGGCCAGGATTCTTCCCGCTGGGGCAAGCCGCTCGTCGCGCTCCTCGGCGCGCTCGAAGCACAGCTCGAGTTCGGCACGGCCGCCATCGGCGGCAAGGACAGCATGTCGGGCTCCTTCAAGGACCTCGACGTCCCGCCCACGCTCGTCTCCTTCGCCATCGTCCCCGGCAAGGCCAGTCACGTCGTCTCCGCCGAGTTCAAGCAGGCTGGCTCCACGGTCGTGGTCGTCGACGTGCCCCGCACGTCCGCGCTCCTGCCTGACCTCAAGCTCGCCCGCGAACGCCTCGCCGCCATCCACGCCCTCGTCAAGGCCGGCAAGGTCCGCGCCGCCGCCGCGGTCCGTCAGGGCGGCATCGGCCACGCGCTGACCCGCATGTCCTTCGGCAACCGCCTCGGCGTCACGCTCGCCGCCGCGCCCGCCGCCGACTTCCTGATCCCCACCTACGGTTCCGTCGTGCTCGAAGTCGCTTCGGCCGCCGACCTCGGTACGCTCCCGCATCGCGTGCTCGGTCAGACCAACGCCGACGCCAAGATCGCCTGGCCCGGCGCGTCCGTCGCCATCGCCGACCTCCTCGCCGCGCACGAAGGCGTGCTCGAGTCCGTCTTCCCGACCAAGGCGAGCGAGCCGCAGGGCACGCCCGCCCCGATTAGCTTCACCGTCCGATCGGGCCTGAAGCCCAAGGCCCGCGTCGCCAAGCCGCGCGTGATCATCCCGGTCTTCCCCGGCAGCAATTGCGAATACGACACCGCCCGCGCGTTCCGTCTCGCCGGCGCCGAGCCCGAGATCCTCGTGCTGCGTAATCTCGACGCCGCCGGTCTCGGCGAATCGCTCAAGGCCCTCGCCGACGCCATCTCCCGTTCGCAGATCCTCATGATCCCCGGCGGCTTCTCCGCCGGTGACGAACCCGATGGCTCCGGCAAGTTCATCGCCGCGGTCATCAAGGCCCCCATCGTGCGTGACGCCGTCATGGAGCTGCTCAAGAACCACGACGGCCTCGCGCTCGGTATCTGCAACGGCTTCCAGGCGCTCATCAAGACCGGCCTCGTCCCGTATGGTGAGATCCGCGACGTCGATGCTTCCGCCCCGACGCTGTTCCACAATCGCATCGCCCGCCACATCTCGCGTTACGCTCATACCCGCGTCGCCTCGGTCAAGTCGCCGTGGCTCGCGCGCATGGAAGTCGGCCAGGTGCACACCATCCCGCTGTCGCACGGCGAAGGCCGCTTCACCGCGCCCGCGGCCGTCATTGCCGACCTCGTCAAGAACGGTCAGGTCGCCTTCCAGTATTGCGACGCTAACGGCGCGCCCTCGAACCGCATCGAGTTCAATCCCAACGGATCGCTCGAAGCCATCGAAGGCATCACCAGCCCATGCGGACGTGTCCTCGGCAAGATGGGCCACACCGAACGCGCCGGCGCCAACGTCGCCAAGAACATCCCCGGCAACAAGCACCAACCCCTCTTCCAAGGCGGCGTAGATTACTTCGCGTAAGTCAATGGTAAGGGCAGCACGCTGTCCCGACCCTACCTTCAGATCCGAATAAACACCTTCCGCTTCCACAGCCACCAGCAGAAGGTCCAGAGGACGGCGAGGACGATGAGGCTCTGCATGAGCGGGCCGGTGGTGCCTTCGAAGAGGGCGTTGCCGAGCCAGGTGCGGCCGACGCTGCGGATCCAGCCGGCGGTGAGCTGGTAGGCGACATAGATGGCGATGGAGTTCATGCCGACGACGACGAGCGGAAAGGTCCAGGCTTTGTGGCCCTTGATGTCGATGACCCAGTAGAAGAGGGCGAAAGCCCAGAGGACGACGGCGCCGCTGTAAAAGGCCCAGGAGGGCGTCCAGAGGCGTTTGATGACTGGGCAGAGGGTGGTGCCAGTCACGAGCGCCAGGACGAGGCAGAGCGCCCCTGCCTTGAGCAGCCAGCCGAGCTTTTCGCTGGCGGTCTTGTTCGCCCGCAGGTTCTCCCCGGCCATGAGCCCGAGGA
>JBJOMV010000096.1:0-7337 GCA_046052185.1 Verrucomicrobiota bacterium
CCGTCTCGACGTAGTCGTCCATCTTCCAGGTCGGCTTGCAGCGGCAGATGCGGAAGAGGAAGTTGCGGAGGATGTCGATGCCGCGCTCGGAGTGGGCGACCTCGGGGTGGAACTGGATGCCGTAGAAACGGCGCTTGGTGTCCTCGATGACGGCGCACTCGGAGTTCTCGGTCGAAGCGACGGCCTTGAAGCCGCGCGGGAGACGGGTGATCTTGTCGCCGTGCGAGTTCCACACGCGCAGCGGGGACTTCAGCCCCTGGAGGAGCTGCGAGCCCTTGCCGAAGGAAAGGACGCCGTGGCCGTATTCGCGGTGGGAGCTGCTGGCGACGTTGCCGCCGAGCATCTGGCCCATCAGCTGCACGCCGTAGCAGATGCCGAGGACCGGGAGGCCCATCTCGAAGACGCCCGGGTGCGGGTGGGGCGAGCCCTTCGCCTTCACGCTGTCGGGGCCGCCGGACAGGATGACGCCGACGACGCCGTCGGCGCGCAGGGTCTCAGGCGTGACGCCGAAGGGATAGATGCGGGAGTGGACGTTGCATTCACGGACGCGGCGCGCGATGACCTTGGTCAGCTGCGAACCGAAATCGAGGATGGCGATGGACTGGGTGGCCATGATGGGAAAGTGTGAGGGGTTCAGAACTTGAGGCGAACATTGTTCCATCCGCACCGGGGGCAGACGGCTTCCTCGCGGCGGCGGGGCCGGACGTAGGTCAGGCTGCAACGGACGCAGGAAAAGGCTGAATTGATGCGGCGGTGGTCCGAAAGGAGCACGTCGCGGCGGTCGTACCAAGCCTGCAGCCCGAAGAGGATGACCGCGGCCAGCCCGGCCAGGAAGGCCAGGAAGGCGCCGAGGTCGACGGGGATCTGCATGGGCGGGAGGTTCGGAAAAGGCGAGACGCGCCAGCCGGGGGGCGGACGCGTCTCGGGTTCAAGCCTGGGCGGTCAGCTCAGGCCTGCGCAGGAGCGGCGGCCGCTTCCTTCTTGGCCTTGGGCTTGCGCGCCGTCTTGGCCTTCGGGGTCATGGCCGGGGACTTGTCGTCCTTGGCCACGAGCTCGATGAGGGCGGTCTCGGCGGCGTCGCCCTTACGGGCGCTCAGCTTGTAGATGCGGGTGTAGCCGCCGTTGCGGCCGAGGAACTGCTGCACGCGCTCCTTGAACAGGAGCTGGGCGGCGTCTTCGTTACGCAGCTTGGCGAGCGCCAGGCGGTAGTAGTGGAGCTTCACCGACTTGTCGGCGGACTGCTCGGCCTTCTTGGCGTAGGTGATGATCTGCTCGGCGAAAGGACGGAGGGCCTTGGCGCGGGAGAGCGTCGTGGTGATGCGCGCGTTGGTGAACAACGCGGACGCGAGGTTGGCGACGAGGGAGCGGCGGTGGGCCGTCTTGACGCCAAGGACGTGATTGTGGGTGCGGTGACGCATGAGGGTTGGTTCCGGTCTGGGTTAGGCGTTGACGCCCTTGTCGAGGAGGCCCTCGTTGATCTTCTGACCGAGCGAGAGGCCGAGCTGCTCGAGCTTGGCCTTGATCTCGTTGAGGGACTTCTTGCCGAAGTTGCGGTACTTGAGCATCTCCTGCTCGGTCTTCATCGCCAGTTCGCCGACGGTGTTGATGTTGGCGTTGTTGAGGCAGTTGGCCGCGCGGACGGAGAGTTCGATCTCGTTGACGGACATGTTGAGCAGCTTGCGGAGACGGTTGGTCTCTTCGCTGATCTCCTTGTGGCCGGTCTCGAACTCGACGGAGTCGGCGGAGACGGTGTCGAACACTTCGAGGTGGTGGCGCAGGATCGCGGAGGCTTCCTTGAGGGCTTCGTCCGGGGTGATGCGGCCGTCGGTGGAGACTTCGAGCACGAGCTTGTCGTAGTCGGTCTTGTCACCGGAGCGGGTGGACTCGACGGAGTACTTCACGAGCGTGACCGGCGAGAAAAGGGAATCGACGGGGATGGAACCGATGGCCTGTTCGGCCTTCTTGTTCTCCTCGGCGGAAGCCCAGCTGCGGCCCACGGTGACTTCGAGGTCGGCGTAGAAGCGACGCTTGCGGTCGAGGGTGCAGATGACCTGGTCAGGATTGACGAGGGTGACGGTGGCGCCCTTGGTCTCGAACTTGATGTCCGAAGCCTTCACGGGGCCGGTCTTGTTGACGTCGATGGTGCCCTTGAAGGCCTCGCGCTTGTTGGCCTCGGTGCGGATGCGCACCTTCTTGAGGTTGAGGACGATCTCGGTGACGTCTTCGACGACGCCTTCGATCGGCTGGAACTCGTGCTGCACGCCTTCGATCGTCACGGAGGAGATCGCGGCGCCTTCGATGGAACTCAGCAGGATGCGGCGGAGCGAGTTGCCGACGGTGTGACCGAAGCCCGTCTCGAAGGGTTCGGCGAAGTACTTCGCGTACGTGGGGGTGGCGGAAGACTCCTCCTTCTTGAGGGTCTTGGGGCGTTGGAACTGTCCGAGGCGCTTGGTCATGTCTGTGGGTCCGTGGGTTGGGTTTACTTGGCTGGGATCAGCGGCTGTAGAATTCGACGATGATCTGGACGTTGACGTCGGAGGGGAGTTCTTCCTTGGCGGGCTCGCGGACGATCTGGCCGTTGAGCTGGTCGGCCTGGACGACGAGCCAAGCCGGAGCGGAGCGACCCTGGCCTTCTTCGACGGCCCGGGTGGCGAGCTGCTTGGAGGAGGTGCGGTCGCGGACTTCGATCTTCTCGCCGGGCGAGGTGGCGAAGCTGGCGACGTCGACCTTGCGGCCGTCGACGCGGATGTGACCGTGGGCCACGAGCTGGCGGGCGGCGGCGCGGGAGTTGGCGAAACCGAGGCGGAACACCACGTTGTCGAGACGGGTCTCGAGGATGCGGAGGAAATTGTCGCCGGCGACGCCGCCCATGCGCTTGGCGCGTTCGAAGGAGAGGCGGAACTGCTTCTCGGTGAGGCCGTACATCATGCGAAGCTTCTGCTTCTCATTGAGGCCGACGCCGTATTCGGAGACCTTGCGGCGGGTCGTCTTGCCGTGGATGCCCGGAGGGTACGGACGACGCTCTTCACCCTTGGAGGTGGGGAAAATGTTCTGACCGAAGCGACGGTTGAGCTTCGTGGTGGGACCGGTGTAACGAGACATGTGGTGTTAGGATTTGGTAGAGGTGGCGGAGGGAAGGACCCGCCCGGTTTGCCATAGCCGGACGGTGATGCGGAAAGCTGGGACGATCAGACGCGACGGCGCTTGGGCGGGCGGCAGCCGTTGTGCGGGATCGGGGTGGTGTCGAGGATGGAGGTGACGTTCAGGCCGAGCACCTGAAGGGCGCGGATGGCGCTGTCGCGGCCCATGCCCGGACCCTTGACGCGGACGGAGACGTCCTTGAGGCCGTGGGCCATGGCGAGCTTGGCGGCTTCGGAGCAGACGACCTGAGCGGCGTAAGCGGTGGACTTGCGGGAGCCACGGAACTGGTGACGGCCGGCGCTGCCCCAGGAGATCACGTTGCCGTTGGCGTCGGTGATCGTGACCTTCGTGTTGTTGAAGGTCGCGAGGATATGGCAGATGCCGGTGGTGATGTTCTTCGAGCCTTTGGCGCGACGGACCTTCACTTCGCCGAGTTCTTCGCCGAGGAGTTCCTTGGCGGTGATCTCCTTGCGTTCCGGAGAGGCGGCTTCGGCCGGAGCGGCCGCGGCAGCGACGACTTCGGGGGCGGCGGCGCCTTCGGCGGCGGCGGGGGCCTTCGGCTTCTTGGCCTTGGGCGTCTTGGGGGCTTCTTCGCTCATCGTAAAATAGTTTTAGGAGAAAGGTTGGCTTACTTGGAGGGAGCCGCGGCGACGCCGACGGTCTTGCGCTTGCCCTTGCGGGTACGGGCGTTGGTGCGCGTGCGCTGGCCGCGGACCGGGAGGCCGCGGAAGTGACGGAGACCGCGGTAGCACTTGATCGCCTGGAGGCGCTTCAGGTTCTGCGCGATGTCGCGGCGAAGGTCGCCTTCGCACTTGTAGCCCATGCGCACGATGTACTCGACGATCTTGTTCAGCTGCTCTTCGGAGAGGTTCTGCGCCCGCATGGCGGGATCGAAGCCGAGGGCTTCGCAGATCTCCGTGGCGCGGCGCGGGCCGATGCCATAGATGTAGCGGAGAGAGATCTCTACTTTCTTGTTGTTGGGAATGTCTACGCCGAGGATTCGAGGCATGGTGTCCGTGCTGTTTGGAAGGTGGGAAAGAGGTCGGAACTTGAAGGTTCTGGTGGGATTGGAAAGCAAAAAATGCGGTTTAAACGAGGGTCAGGATTTCGGGGCCGTTTTCGGTCACCAGGACGGTGTGCTCGAAGTGGGCCGAGACCTTGCCGTCAGCGGTCCGGGCGGTCCAGCCGTCGGAGGCCATGATGATCTTGTGGGAGCCGAGATTGACCATCGGCTCAATGGCTAAAGCCATGCCAGGCAGCAACTTAGGACCAGTTCCCGCCTTGCCGTAGTTCGGAATCTGGGGTTCTTCGTGCATTTTACGGCCGACGCCATGTCCGACGAAGTCCCGGACGATGCCGTACCCCCCGGGGGTCAGGGCTTCCTGGATAGCCGCCGAAATATCCCCTACCCTGTTGCCGACGCGGGCAGCGGCGATACCGGCCTGGAGGGATTTCTCGGTATCGACGCAGAGCTGGCGGGCACGGGGGTCGACGGATCCGACCAGGATGGTGCGGGCGTTGTCCCCGATGAAGCCATCGCGGCGGACGACCACGTCGAGGGAGACAAGGTCGCCGTCCCGGACGATGCGGTCGGCCGAACCGATGCCGTGGACGATCTCGTCGTTGAGCGAGATGCAGACGTAGCCGGGGTAGCTGAGGCGGCCGACGACGTAGCCGTGGCAGGCGCTCTCGCAACCGTGCCGAGCCATGAGGCCGCGGGCGGCGGCGTCGAGTCCGGCGGTGGAGATGCCGGGGACGACGAGCGTCGAGAGGTCGTGGAGGACGCGGGCCGCGGCGGCGCACGCCGCACGCATGCGACTCACGTCTTCGGCCGACTTCAAATCGATCATCCCGGAAAAGACTTAACCGGCGAAAGCGCCAAAGTGATTCAGACCCCAGGCGATGACGCCGAGGACGAACAGGAAGAGACAGGTCTTCTCGAGCGAACCGAGCGCCGAGCCTTCGCCTTCGGAACGCAGCGAAGCGGCCGGGACGGGGACGCCGCCGATGCGGCCCTTCTTGAGGAAGCCTTCGTAGTTGCGCTGCAGGAGATAGGTCTCGATCTGGCGCATCGTGTCGAGCATCACGCCGACGGTGATGAGGCCGCCGGTGCCGCCGAGGAAGGTCGCCAGGCGCATCGGGAAGCTCAGCTGCGTGATGAAGAGGTCAGGCATCAGCGCGATGATGAGCAGGAAGACGGAGCCGGCCAGCGTCAGGCGGGTCATCACGAAGTCCAGGAACTGGGCGGTGTGCTCGCCGGGGCGGACGCCCAGGATGTAGCCGTTGTTCTTCTTCAGGTCGTCGGCGATCTGCACCGGACGGAACATGATCGAGATCCAGAAGTAGCTGAAGCCGAAGATCAGGACCGAATACAGCGTGTAGTAGAAGCCGTTGTTGCGGGAGAAGAAGTCGGCCCAGTCGCGGAGGAAGGCGAGCGTCGGGAAGTAGGTGCTCAGCGGATTGAGCAGCATGGGCGGGAAGCTCATGATGGCGCCGGCGAAGATGACCGGCATCACGCCCGCGTAGTTGACCTTGAGCGGGAGGTAGTTGGTCTGCGCGCCGTACATCTTGCGGCCGACCATGCGCTGCGCGTACTGGATCGGGATCTTACGGACCGCCTGATTGATCGCGACCATCGCGGCCGTGACGGCGACGAAGAGGAGGATCATGCCCGCGGCCTTCTCCCAACCGTGGGAGTTGGCGGCGGCGGCGCCGACCTTGCCGCCGAACGTCATGTCGACGAAGGAGGTGAGCGCGCCGGGGATGTCGGCGAGGATGCCGACGGTGATCAGGACGGACGTGCCGTTGCCGATGCCGCGCTGGGTGATCTGCTCACCGAGCCAGAGCATGACGATGGCTCCGGAAGTGAGGAGGCAGACGCCGAGGCAGACGAACAGCGTCTTGCTCTGCATCACGACGATGGTGCCGGTGAAGTTGCCGAGGCCGAGCGCTTGGCCGACCTGCTGCGGATTGCAGAAGGCGCCGAGGAGCAGCGCGGACTGGACGACCGCGATGAGGATGGTGAGGTAGCGGGAATACTGGGCGACCTTCTGGCGGCCGACTTCGCCTTCCTGCTGCAGACGGGCGATGGACGGCACGACGGCCGACATCAGCTGCATGATGATCGAGGCGCTGATGTACGGCATGATGCCCAGCGAGAAGACCGCGCCCTTGAGGAGCGCGCCGCCCGTGAACATGTTGTACATCGCGACCACTCCGCCGGCCGACTTGTCGGCCATGGAGTGGTAATAATCCATGATGTCCTTCGGATCGATACCCGGCAGCGGGATGTTCGCGCCGATACGGGCGACGAACACCAGCGCGACGGTGGCGACCAGACGGGCCCTGAGCTCAGGGATCCTCCAGCAGTTGGCGAAGGCCGAGAACATCGGGGTCAGGGTGAGCCGAGGCTCACTCGGCGGAGGCCGTCTTCTTGATCTCGATCAGGACCGCCTTGCCGCCGGCCTTCTCGATCTTGGCCTTGGCGTCCTTGGAGAAGCGGTGGGCCTTGACGGTGACGGCGCGCGTGAGCTCGCCGGTGCCGAGGATCTTGAGGAGAGGGGCGGACTTGCGTAGCACGCCGGCGGCCACGAGTTCCTCGAGACCGAAGGTCTTGCCTTCGAGTTCCTGGAAGTCGCGGACGTTGAGCACGGCGTAATCGACGCGGTTGACGTTCTTGAAGCCGCGGTGAGGCAGGCGACGATAGAGCGGCATCTGACCGCCTTCGAAGCCGGGGCGATGACCGCCGCCGGAGCGGGCCTTCATGCCCTTGTGACCACGACCGGAAGTCTTGCCGTGACCGGTGCCGCGGCCGCGGCCGAGGATCTTGTGGCGGTGGGTGGAGCCCTTGATGTTGGGCAGAGAGTCGAGTTTCATGTCTGTGTTTACCGCTTAGGCGCGGAGGGCCTTGATTTGTTCGAGGGTGCGGAGCTTGGAGAGACCGTCCAAGGTGGCCTTCACGATCGCCTGCGGGTTGTTGGAACCCATGGACTTCGAGAGGACGTCCTTGTAACCGGCGACTTCCAGGACGGCGCGGACGCCACCGCCGGCGATGAGGCCGGTACCGGGGGCGGCCGGACGGAGCATCACGACGCCGCCGTCGGCGTGGCCGATGACTTCGTGCGGGATGGTGTTGCCGCGGAGATTGACGCGGACGAGGGCGCGGTGGGCGCGGTCGGTGCCCTTGCGGATCGCAT
>JBJOMV010000097.1:0-7215 GCA_046052185.1 Verrucomicrobiota bacterium
ACATGTCCAACTACAAGTACGTCTCCCACCTCTGGAATGATGCCGAAGCCGCGAAGCTCGATCCGGTCGGCCGTCTGGTCTACCGTTCGAACAAGCTCGGCGCCGACCAGCGCATCACGAACACCGGCGGCGGCAACACCTCTTCCAAGATCGTCGAGAAGGATCCCCTGACCGGTGCCGACACCCAGGTCCTCTGGGTCAAGGGTTCCGGCGGCGACCTCCGCACCAGCAACCGCGACAACTTCTCCTCTCTCTACCAGGACAAGCTCATCGGCCTCCAGGCCTCCTACGCCGCCCGCGCCGACAAGGGCCTGAAGTCCCAGGCCGAGGACGACATGGTCGCGATGTACAACCACGCCACCTTCAACCTCAATCCGCGCGCCTCGTCGATCGACACCCCGCTGCACAGCTTCCTCCCGGGCAAGCACGTCGACCACATGCACCCGAACGCGATCATCTCGATCGCCGCTTCCAAGAACTGCGAAGCCCTGACCAAGGAGATCTTCGCCGGCAAGATGGCCTATGTGAAGTGGATGCGCCCGGGCTTCGAGCTCGGCCTCGCCATGCAGGACATCTCCCGCCAGCAGCCCGCCATCAAGGCCATCATGATGGGCCAGCACGGTTTCATCTCCTGGGCCGATGACGACAAGGCCTGCTACGAGCTGACCCTCGCGATGATCGAGCAGGCCGGCGCCTACATCGAAGCGAAGTATCAGGCCAAGGGCGGCGACGCCAAGGCCTTCGGCGGCGCCCTCTACCAGACCCTCGACACCGAGAAGCGTCACGCGACCTTCGCGGCCATCCTGCCTTGGCTCCGCGGCCAGGTCTCCAAGGAGAAGCGCTTCATCGGCACGATCCAGGACGACGAGAAGATCCTCCGCTTCGTCAACTCGAAGGACGCTCCGCGCCTCGCCGAACTCGGCACCTCCTGCCCGGACCACTTCCTCCGCACCAAGATCAAGCCGCTGTACGTGAACTGGAACCCCCAGTCCGAAGACGCCGCCGCGCTGAAGACCAAGCTCGCCGCCGCCCTCGAGCAGTACCGCAAGGACTACGCCGCTTACTACAACGCCTGCAAGCGCCCGAACTCCCCGGCGATGCGCGACCCGAACCCGACCGTCGTCCTCATCCCCGGCCTCGGCATGATCGCCTGGGGCAAGGACAAGTCCGAATCCCGCGTCACGGCTGAGTTCTACAACTGCGCCGTCGAAGTCATGCGCGGCGCCGAAGCCATCGACCAGTACATCGCCCTGCCCCAGCAGGAAGCCTTCGACATCGAGTACTGGCTGCTCGAAGAGGCCAAGCTCAAGCGCATGCCGGCCGAGAAGGAACTCGCGCGTCAGGTCATCATCGTCGTCGGCGCCGGCTCCGGCATCGGCAAGGAGACCGCCCATCGCCTCGTGAAGGAAGGCGCCCATATCGTCTGCGTCGACAAGAACGTCGAGGCCGCCCAGGCCACCGCCAAGGAGATCACCGACAAGCTCGGCTCCGGCATCGGCGTCGCCGGCACCGGCCTGTCCAACTGCGGACCGGCCATCGGCCTCGCCGGCGACATCATGGACCGCGCCTCGATCCGCAAGATGCTCGACCAGGTCGCGCTCGCTTACGGCGGCTTCGACTCCATCTGCGTCACCGCGGGCATCTTCGTCTCCCCGGACACCACCGGCCACATCCCGGACGACAAGTGGGCCCTCACCTTCGCCCTCAACGTCACCGGCAGCTACCTCGTCGCCGACGAAGCCTTCAAGACCTGGAAGGAACAGGGTCTCCGCGGCAACCTCGTCCTGACCACCAGCGCGAACGCCGCCGTGGCCAAGAAGGGTTCCGTCGCCTACGATACCTCGAAGGCCGCCGCCAACCACCTCGTCCGCGAGATGGCCATGGAGCTCTCACCGCTCATCCGCGTCAACGGCGTGGCCCCGGCCACCGTCGTGCAGGGTTCGGCGATGTTCCCGCGCGACCGAGTGATCGCGTCGCTCGCGAAGTACAACATTCCGTACACCGAAGATGAGGCGACCGATTCGCTGACGACGAAGCTCTCCCGCTTCTACGCCGATCGCACCCTGACCAAGAACCCCATCACCCCCGCCGACCAGGCCGAAGCCTACTTCCTCCTCGTGACCAATCGCCTCAGCAAGACGACCGGACAGGTCATCACCGTCGACGGCGGCCTCCACGAGGCCTTCCTCCGCTAAGCCTGTGGGCGTCTCCCTCTTCGTTCCTTGCTTCGTCGACCAGCCGACCCCTCAGGTCGGTCTGGCGACGGACAAGGCGCCGGAGCGCCTCGGTCCGAAGGAACTCCACCTCGTCCCGGCAGGCTGAGTCGATGGCTTCGTTAAATCCGAACCTGTGGGCTGGAAACTAATGGTTTTCAGTCTTTAGGTTTAGGGTATAATCCTGCCGATGAGTCCGCCCCGCCTCTTCCTCGTCTTCGCCGCGTCGCTGGCTGCCAGTGCCGTCGGCTTCGGCGCCGAGGTGAAACCTTTCAAGTGGTCTGGCCAGCTCAACGTCCCCGACCCTACGTCGGTCACCTTCGACGAAGCCGGTAACGCCTACGTGGCCTCGACGACCCGTCGCAAATACGGAGACCTCGACATCCGCGAGCATCGGGTCTGGATCCCCGATGACGTCGGCCTGACGACGCCGGAAGAGAAGCTCGCTTTCTATCAGAGGGAACTGGCGCCCGGCAGGCTGAAGGCGCCGCGCGGCAGCCTGAAGGACCACAACAAGGACGGCTCGATCGACTGGAAGGACCTGACCTACCACAAGGAAAGCATCTACAAGCTGACGGACACCGACCATGACGGAGTCGCCGACAAGATCACCGTCTTCGCCGAAGGCTTCAACTCGCCGGTCTCGGGCATCGCCGCCGGCGTGCTCTACTTCGATGGCTGGGTCTACGTGACGGCGATTCCTGACGTCTGGCGCCTCAAGGACACGGACGGCGACGGCGTGGCGGATGTGAAGGAGATCGTCGCGACCGGCTTCGGCGGACACATCGCCTATGCCGGCCATGACATGCACGGACTGCGGCTCGGCCCGGACGGTCGCATCTACTGGACGGTCGGCGACAAGGGCGGCAACGTGACGAGCAAGGAAGGCCGCCGCTTCGTCTTCCCGCACCAAGGCGCGGTGCTGCGCTGCGAACCGGACGGCAGCGGCTTCGAAGTCTTCGCCCACGGGATCCGCAACACCCAGGAGATCGCCTTCGACAGCTTCGGTAACGTGATCGGCGTCGACAATGACGGCGACCAACCGAAGGAGCGTGAACGCCTGATGTACCTGCTCGAAGGTTCGGACTCCGGTTGGCGTAACCAGCACCAATACCAGGCCACCGACAGCCGCTGGATGAAGGAGAACATGTGGATGCCGGCCGGCGCCGCCGATCAGCCTCTCTCGATCACCCCGCCGATCGCCAATTATTCCGACGGTCCGGCCGGCTTCCTCTTCGAGCCCGGCCACGTCCTCGACGGCGACCTGCGCGGACATTTCATCTTGGATCAATTCCCGAAGGGGAAGATGGATGCCTTCACGCTCGTCCCTGACCGTGACACTTTCCGTCAGGAAAACCTGCGCGTCATCAACGACGGGCTGATGGGTATCGGCATGTCCTGGGCTCCGGACGGCCGCGCCTACTTCGCTGACTGGATCGGTGGCTACCCGCTCGACGGCAAGGGCGCCATCTGGCGTATGGACGTCGCCCCTAACATCGACAAGACCTCCGAAGCCGTCCTTTCGAAACCTTTCTCCGTGGAGATTCCGAAGGATGAGCTGCTCGGTCTGCTCGCTCACCGCGACCAGCGCGTCCGTGTCAACGCATCGATCCGCCTCCATCGCCTCGGAGCCTGGCCGGAGATGCTGGCGCTCGCCCTCAAGGCAGACTCGCCGCGCTTCGCCCGCATCCACGCGATCTGGGGTTACGGCATGGGTGTCCGACTCGGCAAGGTCGCTGACGTGAGCCTCTCGCTGCCCTTGGTCGATGACGCCGACAGTGAGATCCGCGTCCAGGCGATGAAGATCCTCAGCGAGGCGAAGACCTCGCAGGTGCTCACCGACAAGGTCGCCACGCAGCTCAGCCAAAACGATTTCCGTGTCCGCATCCAAGCCGGCATCACGCTCGCAAAACTCGGAGGCAAAGTCCCGATGGCGTCCTTGCTGCGAGATGCCGAAGCCGACTTGCGCATGCCTTGGCTGCGCCATGGTCTCGTCAGCGGTCTCGCCGGAACGCAGACCTCCGAGGATCTGCTCGCCTTCGCCCGGTCCAAGACCGGCGCCGAAGCCGTCTTCGCGACCCTGGCCCTCGCCCGGCAGAAATCATCCCTGCTTTCCAAGCTCCTTTCGCACGCCAATCCCGAGGTCGTCACTGAAGCCGCCCGCGCCATCCACGACGATGAAGGCGTTGCGGCCGCCCAGGCCGCCCTGGCCGCGGCCTTCGGGCAGCCCAATCTCCCCTTGCACGCCGCGCGTCGGGCGCTGAATGCGAATCTGCGCCAAGGCGACGAGGCGTCGCTGCAACGCGTGCTGACCTGGGCGATCTCCCAACCTGAAGGAGCTCCGCTGCGACTTGAAGCGCTCAACACCCTCTTGGTGTTCGATCAACCTCCTGTGCTGGACTTCGTCGACGGCACCGCCCGCAAGTATCCGCCACGCGAGGTCGCCCGTCTCGCCGCCCTGATCCGGGCCAAGCAGGACGACCTCCTGAAGCTGCAACGGCCCGAAGAGCGGGCGCCGGCGCTGAGCCTGCTCGTCAAATACGAAGCCGCCCTGCCGTTCCCGGTCTTGCAGGCCTTGGCCGAGGACCTCAAGGCCTCGCCTGGCGTACGCCTGCAGACGCTCCGGCTGCTCGGACGACTCCAGGAAGAGAACGTGGCCGTGACGCGGACCTTGCGCAACGCCGCCGGCGAAGGCAACCCGTCCGAAGTCCGCATCGAAGCCCTTAGCCAGTTGTTCAAGCGCGATGTCGCCGCCGCGCTGGAAGTAGCCCGCGTGATCATCGCCTCCAAGGTGGCCAAAGCTCCGGAGAAGCAGGCGGTCGTCGCCGCCCTGCGTGTCCGCGAGGAACCCGCCGCGCGGGCGTTGCTCAAGGAGCTCGTCGTGCGTCTCGCCTCGCGTCAGCTGGACGCCGGCCTGAAATTGGATGTCTACGAAGCCGCCGGCGACTCCGCCGACCCCGCCGTCACCGAGGCGTTGAAGAACTACCTCAAGACGGGCGCCAAGGGTGCGCCGAAGCTTGCGGCGCCGGGCCTGCCTTACGAACTGCTGACCGAAGGGGGCGACCCCGCCCGCGGCAAAGCCTTGGTCAACGGCCATCTGGCCGCCAACTGCACCGCTTGCCATCGCATCGACAGCGACGAAGGCAGCGAAGTCGGCCCGATGCTCCGCTACGTCGGATCCTTGCGGACGAAGGCCGAACTCGCCGAATCCTTGGTCGAACCTTCGGCCAAGATCGTCCCGGGCTTCGGGGTCGAGACCATCGTGCTCAAGGACGGCACCACCCTGGCCGGCAGCGTGATCAAAGAGAGCCCGAAGCTCCTCGAAATCAAGATGCCGGACGGCAAGGTTCAGAAGATCACCGTCACGTCGGTCGCCTCGCGCACCCCGCCCATTTCCGTCATGCCGCCCATGCTGGGCATCCTGACCCCCGCGGAGATCCGCGACGTCGTCGCCTATCTCAGCGGACTCAAGCCGAAGGCCTCCAAAGCCAAGACCAAGGCCAAGAAATAGCCAATGCGGGGTTGAGTCCCTTGCGGTCGCTAGGGCATGCTGTCCCCATGCTGCTTCGTCTCCTGCTGCTCACGCCGCTGGCCGCCCTCGCCCAAGGTTCGCTGGTCGCCGACTGGCAGAAGCAATACGATAGCTGGTATTGGAAATCGCCGCGGGCCAAGGTCGAGGCAGCACAATGGAGCGAACAAGGCCGCACGCTTGCCTACGGCTGGCTCGGCAAGGACGGGCTCGAGTGGCGACTGGTCGACTGCGAGTCCGGACGAACCAGGCCCGCCTTCGAGCCGGCCTCCTTGATCAAGGCCTTCTCCACCCTCGACGGACGCAAGGTCGATCCGCGCAACTGGCCTTTCAGGCGAGTCTTCCCTGCCGAAGACGGACGCCTGCGCCTCGAGGGCGACAAGGAGTCATGGTGGCTCGGCAAGGACGGCAAGTTGGTCGTAGCCACCGATGCTTCGCCGGCGAAAGCGAGCACGAAGCTGGACGCAGGCAGCCGTATGCTGAACGCAGGCAAGGAAGGACTGCGTTCGCCGGTCGGCGACAAGACCGTGGAGCTCCGCGACGGCGACGTCTATCTCGCTGCCGGCGATGGTCAGCCCGCCCGGAAACTGAAGCAACGCCCGGCGGATTCCGTCGACCGATTCGTCGGCCCGGTCTCCTGGTCTCCGGACGGCAGGCATTTCGCGCTGTGGAGCGAACGTCAGCAGCCGGTCCGCAAATACAAAGTCGTCGATTCGGTGAAGGGCGAGACCCGCGAGATCAATTACGACAAGCCCGGCGACCCACGGACGGAACGCGTGGCTTGGGTCTTCCAGGCCGACGGAAAGGGCGCCGCGGCCTGCCCCTCCGACCTGACCGGCAAGACCTACGCCACCGACCGCTTGGATTGGTCCGCCGACGGACGTTTCCTGCGGAGCGAATACATCCGACGCGGTTTCACGGGGCACGGCGTCGTCGCTTACGACGTGAAGACCGGCGGCTGGCGCAAGCTGTTCGCGGAAGAAGACCCGAAGTTCGTCTACACCTTCAACGCCCGCTATCGTCATGACCTTTCGGACGCGCTGACCGTATGGGCCTCGGAGCGAACCGGCTGGAACCATCTTTATGCCGTGGACCTAAGCAACGGCCAGACGCTCCGCGCCGTCACCTCCGGGCAATGGGTCGTCAAGCAGGTCGTGCATCTCGATGCGGAGGCCAAGGAGATCTATTTCCAGGCCGTCGGCCGGATCGCCGGCGAGAACCCCTATCATCAGCATCTGTGCAAGGTGGGCCTTGATGGGAACGGACTCATCGACCTCACCCCGGGCGACGCCCACCACGAGGTGACCTTCTCGCCCGACCGTCGGACCTTCGTCGAAACCGCCTCGCGAGTCGACCAGCCCCATGCCTACCTCCTGCGCAGCGCGAAGGACGGCAGGCTGATCGCGCGGTTAGGCGCCACCGATGATGCCGACCTGCGCAAGGCCGGCTGGCAGCCGGTCCGGCCGTTCGTGG
>JBJOMV010000098.1:0-7191 GCA_046052185.1 Verrucomicrobiota bacterium
GCTGGTCGGGGCCGGCGAGCTGCTGGAGCTGGGCCACCGCGATGCGGGCCGAGGCGAGGGCGTTGAAGCGCGCCCGCAGATAGCCGGAATGGCTCTGCGCCAGGCGGCTTTCGACCTGCAGGAAAGAGGCGAGGACGATCACCAACATCACCATCGCCGCCATGACGGTCAGCGAGAGCACGAGGGAGAAACCTGAGCGTTTGAGTCTCATAGGAAAATTGGGGTAAAATCACAGTAAACCCCCCTAGGGCTAAGTCAAAGGATTGGTTTTTAACATTTGTTCCAAAAGATTGCATTTAATCATTTAAAGTCATTTAAAATCATATAAATCGCATTTAATGGCTATTTAAAGGGCGGGCTTGCGACCTCTAGGGGTTTGCCGACGCTGGCGAGGTGCAAACCCTCATCCAAGGCGCGGGCGCTTTCATCTGGCCGCTCGGTTTCTGCTCCTTCCTGGCGGTCTACCTGATTATCGAACGGGCCCTGGCCCTCCGGGTCTCGCGGGTCGCTCCGGAGGCCGTCGTCAAGGCCGTCCTCGCCGGCCAGCTCGACCAGGTCGGCGCCGCCGACGGTGAGTCCGTGGCAGGACGTCTCGTGCAGCGCTGGAAGGACGGCGCCTCGGGCGAAGTGCTCAAGGCCTGGGCCCGACATGAGCTGATCCGCCTGCAGCGCGGCCTCCACCTGCTCGACAGCATCGTGGCGGGCGCCCCCTTGCTCGGCCTGCTCGGCACGGTCGCCGGCCTCGCCACGCTCTTCCCGGAACAAGGCATCCCTGACACGCAGACGCTCACGCGCGGCGTCGGCCTCGCGCTCAGCACGACGTTGATCGGCCTCTGCATCGCGATCCCCGCGCTCCTCGCCGCCAACTGGCTCGCCCGACGTCTCGAAGTCCTGTCCTCTCGTCTCGACGTCCTCGTCGAGGCGCTCGAAGCCCGCCGCCGATGAGCCTCGTCGTCGCCCGCCGCCGTCGCGCCGACATCAACGTCGTGCCGCTCATCGACGTGATGGTGGTGCTGGTCTTCTTCCTGCTCCTCAGCGGCCGCTTCGAACAGACGCGCGCGCTCGCCATCGTGCCGCCCACGGCCTCCGCGGGCTCGGCCGGCGCCGAAGCTTCTTCGCTCGTCGTCGGCGTCGACCGCGACGGCAGACTCTACCTCGAAGGCAAGGCCATCGCCGCCGACGCGCTCGCCAAGGCCCTCGTCGACCACGCGCTGAAGTCGCCCGGCACCGAAGTCATCATCGTCGCCGACGAGCGTTCGCTCACGGGCGCCGCGGTCGGCGCTCTCGACGCCGCCGCCAAGGCCGGCCTGAAGCCGCGCCTGCAGACCCGCCAGCCGCGCTGAGAAACAAGGTCGCGAGGACCCGAGGACACGAGGACTCGAGGATAAGAGCACGAGGACCGGAGGATACGAAGACACGCCCTTCATCCTTGGCCCCCTCGTATTAGCGAACTCTTGCTTTCACAAATACCTCCTTCCAGCCCTGTTTTCCTCTAGTACTCCGGCCCACGTGCCCTCGAGTCCTCCAACCTGGATCTCCTCGTGCTTCCGAGCCCTTGCGTTCGCCAACGTCTCCTTCATCTTACACCCTGCTAACCCTGTATTTCCCTCGAGTCCTCCGGCCCTCTTGCCCTCGTATCCTCGTGACTTGAGTCCCTCATCTTTCATCCCAGATCGCTTCCTCCCATGTCCACCCGTCTCCCCGAAGTCCTCCGCCTGCTCGAAGACTATACGCAGGCCCACGGCACGTCCGGCCACGAGGACGCGGTCCGCGCGATCTTCGTCCGCGAGCTCCGCGGTCGTACGTTCAGCGCCGACGGCCTCGGCGGCGTGCTCGCCGCGCCCGCCAAGGAGAAGGGCGGCCCGCGCGTGGTGCTGACGGCGCACATGGATGAGATCGGTTTCCTCGTGCAGGCGGTCACCCACGACGGTTTCCTCCGCCTGGTCCCGGTCGGCGGCTGGCCCGACGGCGTGCTCGCCGCGCAGCGTCTCCGCGTCTGGTCGCGCTCCGCGCGCAAGGAATTCCTCGGCGTCGTCGCCGCGCTCCCGCCTCATCAGGGCGGCGCCCAGGCCGCTTCCGCCGACAAGGTGCTCGTCGACATCGGCGCGCGCTCCGCTGACGCCGTCGCGCGTCTCGGCATCCGCCCCGGCGATCCGGTCGTGCCGGAAGGTCCGTTCACGGCCCTCGCCGAACCCGGCCTCTACGTCGCCAAGGCTTTCGACAACCGCGTCGGCATGGCCGCCCTCACGCTCGCCACGCACGCGCTCGATGTCGCTCCGCCGGCCGGAGATCTCCTCGCGGTCGCGACGGTGCAGGAAGAGGTCGGTTGCCGCGGGGCGGTCGTCGCGGCCCGCCTCGCGAAGCCCGATGTGGTCATCGTCCTCGAAGGCCCGCCGGCCGACGACCTGCCCGGCCTCGCCCCGCACGGGGAGCACCAAGGCGCCCTCGGCGGCGGCGTGCAGGTGCGCGCCTACGATCCGACGGCGATCATGAATCCGCGCCTCGTCGACCTGACGCTGCAGGTCGCGGCGGAGCAGGGCATCCCTTGCCAGCTGGCGGTCCGCCGCACGGGCGGCACCGATGCGCGTTCCTTCCAGGCCCATGAGCTGGGCCTCCCGGTCATCGTGCTCGGCGTGCCCGCCCGCTACATCCACACGCACAATGCGGTCATCGACGTCGCCGACCTGCAGGCCTGCGTCGACCTGGCCGTGGCGCTCGTCCGCCGGCTCGACGCGCCGACGGTCCGGTCGCTGACGCAGTATCTGTGAGCGCGTCGTCCGCCCGGCTCAAGGTCAAGGCCGTCCCGGGCGCCTCGCGTACCGAGATCGTCGGCCGGCTGGGCGAAGCCTTGAAGGTCCGCGTGGCCGCGCCGCCCGCGGGCGGCCAGGCCAACCGCGCGATCCTCGCCCTGCTCGCCGAGCGGCTCGGCCTATCCGCCGCCGACGTGACCTTGGTCTCCGGGGCCGCTGCGCCCGCCAAGGTCGTCGCGCTCCGGGGCCTGACGGCCGAGCAGGCCTGGGCGCGCCTTCTCGGCTGAAATCGCACAATCCGCTTGAGAGGGGAGGGGCCTCTGCCGACAGTAAGCCCATGTGCGCGGACAAGAAACCCGTCTCGGCTTCCGGCAAGGAAGGCTTCGAGGCCGAACTCAAGCAGCTCGAGCAGCTCGTCGAGTCCCTCGAGTCCGGCGACGTCTCGCTCGACGCGCTCGTCGCCAAGTATGAGGAAGGCATGCGCCTCCTGAAGTCCTGCCAGAAGTCGCTCGAAGCCGCCGAACTGCGCATCGAGCAGCTGGGCAAGCGCGGCGAAGACTCGCAGGGCTGATGTCGCTCCTCGCGTCCATCCGCGGTCCGGCCGACGTCAAGGCCCTCGCGCCCGAGCAGCTCCCGCTCCTCGCGCAGGAGATCCGCGAACGTCTCGTGGCCGTCACGGCCAGGAACGGCGGTCACATCGGCCCCAACCTCGGCGTGGTCGAGCTCTCGATCGCCCTGCACCGCGTCTTCGGCACTCCGCGCGATAAGTTCGTCTTCGACGTGGCCCACCAAGGGTACGTCCACAAGCTCCTCACCGGCCGCAACGGCGCCGACTTCGATGGCATCCGCACCACGGGCGGGCTCAGCGGTTTCCTGAATCGCGAAGAGAGCCTGCACGACGTCTTCGGCGCGGGCCACGCCGGCACGGCGCTCTCCGCCGCCGTCGGTCTCGCCAACGCCCGCGACCGCCTCGGCGAAGATTCGCACGTCGTCGCCCTCATCGGCGACGCGGCCCTCACCTGCGGCGTCACGATGGAGGCGCTCAACAACGCCGCCAAGTCGACCAAGCGCCTGGTCATCGTGCTCAATGACAACGAGTGGTCCATCGACCGCAACGTCGGCGCGGTCGCCGACATCCTGAGCCGCCTGATCGTCACGCGCCCTTATAACAACTCCCAGCAGGGACTGAAGCGCCTCCTCAGCAAGACCCGCCTCGGCACCAAGGTCCTGGACTTCGGCCGCAGCTTCAAGCGCCACGTGAAGAACTGGTACACGCACAGTTCCTCGCTCTTCGAGCAGTACGGCGTGCGTTACGTCGGCCCGATCGACGGACACGACCTCGGCGCGCTCGAGCGCTACCTGAATTTCTGCAAGGACTCCCAAGGTCCGATCCTCCTGCACGTCCGCACCGAGAAAGGCCGCGGCCTCGGCGCCGCGCTCAGGAATCCGGAGAAATTCCACGGCACGGGCGCCTTCGATCCCGAGACGGGCGACTCGCTCGCTTCCGGCGCCGCCGGCGCCCCCAAGGCCTGGCAGGATGTCTTCGGCGCGCTGCTGCTCCGCGAGGCCAAGGCCGACTCCCGCGTGGTCGGCATCACCGCCGCGATGCCCTCGGGCACGGGCCTCAACCAGCTGAAGAAGGAACTGCCGGCGCAGTATCACGACGTCGGCATCGCCGAGGAGCACGCCGCGCTCTTCGCCGCCGGCATCGCCGCCCGCGACCTGCGCCCGGTCTGCGCGATCTACTCCACCTTCATGCAGCGCGCCTACGACATGGTCATCCATGACGTCTGCCTGCAGCGCCTGCCGGTCACCTTCTGCATGGACCGCGCGGGCGTCTCGCCCAGCGACGGCCCGACGCACCACGGTCTCTTCGACATCGCCTACCTGCGCTGCGTCCCGAACGTCACGCTGATGCAGCCGAAGGACGAGGACGAGTTCGCGGACATGCTCCATACCGCGCTGAAGTCCGGCGCGCCGATGTTCATCCGCTACCCGCGCGGCTCGGCCGCCGGCAAGGCGATCAAGGCGCAGCCCGCGCTCATCCCGCTCGGCCAGGCCGAAGTCCTCCGCGCCGGCGTCGACGTCCAGTTGTGGGCCCTCGGTACGATGGTGCCCGAAGCCCAGGCGCTCGCCGATCAGCTCGCTGCCCAGACCGGTCTTTCCGTCGGCGTGGTCAACGCGCGCTTCGCCAAGCCCATCGACGCCACCTTGCTCGTCACGCAGGCCAAGGCCGCGAAGCTCATCGTCACGCTCGAAGACGGCGCCGTCACCGGCGGCTTCGGCACGGGCGCGCTCGAGACCCTCGCCGAATTCGGCGTCCGCACGCCGGTGCTCCGCCTCGGCTGGCCCGACCGTTTCGTCGGCCATGCGACCGACGTGAAGACCCTACGCGCCGCCCACGGCCTCGCCCCGGACCAGATGCTCGCGGCGATCAGGGAGAAGGTGGGCTGAAGCAAAAGGTGGAAGCGGTTGGCGGCTAGCGGTTGGCGGTTGGTTGAGAAGCCAAATAAGGTAGGGTCGGGACCGCGTCACGACCTAGGTGTCTCTGATGCGCCGCAGGGCGAATCCAGGTAGGGGCACGATTCATCGTGCACTCCGCGACAGTTGTTGGCGGTTAGCGGATGGGAACACACCGAGACGGGAGGGCGCGGCGAAGCCACGCCCCTACCCGAGGCCGCCCTGCGGCGGCCCTATGTCGTGACGCGGTCCCGACCCTACCCAAGGCAAAAGCCATCCGCTCAAGGGGAAACCGGAGACCGGATGATTGGCTGGGGCATACATTCTCGGGTGACGGGTGCCAGCCACGGGAGTCAGCCCTCCAGGTTTCGGCCGTTCGGGTTTCGGCTCCCGGCCTCCGGTTCCCGGCTGCCGATGGCTGGAATGCCGAGCCCCGAATGGCTGATGCCCTGATGGCCGTCACCCGTCACCAGAGGATGTCACTGTCTTCTGCCTCCATCATCGATCCAGTCATCGCCCCGTTTCGGGTGGCGGGTGGCAGCTCCGGGTGACGGGTGGCAGCCAGTCTGCCATCTGTCCTCTGTCATCGATGCAGTCATCGACTCAGCCCTCCATTCAGCCCTCAACCCAGTCCTCTATTCAGACCTCCGTTGAATTCTCAGGCCCTCGAGTCCTCCTGCCCTCAGGTCCTCGAAACCTCAGCCCTCCACTCTGCCTCTTCCTATCCGCCAACCGCTAACCGCCACCACCCATGATCACTCCTTCTTCTTCCCTTCCTCGATCTGCTTCCTCATCTCCTCCGCGCGGGCGGTCGCCGCTTCGGCGTGTTTCACGGCTTCGGTGAGTTTGGCGAGGATGAGTTTCTCGCGTTCCTGGAGGGCGGTGAGGCGGGCGTCGCGGGCTTTCACGGCGTCTTCCCAGCCGCGGAGCGCCGCCTGCCAGTCCTTGGTACGGGCGACGAATTCTGCGGTCTGTTTACGGTTCTCCGCTTCGGCGTCGGCGCGCAACGCGCGCGTGCGCTCGAGCTGCGTACGCAGTTCGGCGAGGTCCTGTCTGAGGCCTTCGGTTTCGGCGCGGGCCTGGGCGAGGTCGGCGACCAGCTTGGCGCGCGTGGCGCCTTCGGCGGCATAGTCCGCGCGCAGGCCGAGGTCACGCTGCCACTGCCAGCCGGCGACGGCGACGAGCAGGCCGATCAAGGCGAACTGGATGGCGCGCAGGCTCATCTGCTTTCGACGGGTTCGGCGGCGAAGCGCACTTCGGTGATGCCGGCTTCGCCGACGGCTTCGAGGGCGCGGGTCATCGCGGCGAAGGGCGTGCGGGCGTCGCCCTGCACGAGCGCGGGCCGGCCGGGCGCGGCGGCGGCGCGGCGGCGGAGTTCGGCGACGAGTTCATTGCGGCCGAGCGCGCGGCCTTCGAGCGAGAGCGTGCCGGCGGCGTCGACGGCGACGACGAGGTCGCGTTCGGCGGAGGCCGTGGCCGCGCCGGAGGTGGGCAGGCGCACCGGCGCGAGCGCCTGGCTCTGCGTCAGGCCGAGTGTGGCCAGGATGAACGTGGCCAGCAGGAAGAACATGATGTCGATGAGCGGCACGATCTCGATGCGCGCGCCCGTCTCTTCGTCCTTCGGCCGGCGGAGGCGGATGGCCATCTCAGCGACGGCGCCCGGCTTCGTCGGGCGCAGGTTGGAATTCGCTCACCGGCTGGCCGGCGGCCGCGGCGCTCTTCAGCGCGATCTCGGCCTGGTTGATGGCCTGCTCGAGGTCGTGGCGCAGCGACTGCGCGCGGCGGTGGAAGAAGTTGTGCGGGATGAGGCAGAAGATCGCGATGCCCAGGCCGGCGGCGGTCGCGATGAGGGCTTCGCCGACGCCGCCGCTGACCTTGGCGACCGCGAGCTGCTCGGAGCCGATGAACTGGAAGCTGCCCATGATGCCCACGACGGTGCCGAGCAGGCCGAGCAACGGCGCGAGGGTGACGATGGTGCTCA
>JBJOMV010000099.1:0-6894 GCA_046052185.1 Verrucomicrobiota bacterium
CGAGCGCGATGTTGAAGTCCTTCACCATGTAGTTGGTGATCTCGACCTGGTAGACCATCATCGGACGGTTGCTGAGGTCGACGGCGCAGCGGGCCAGGGTCTCGTCCATCGGGAGGATGAAGAAACCATAGCGGCGGATGCCGGCCTTGTCGCCGAGCGCTTCCTTGATGGCCTGGCCGAGGACGATGCCGACGTCCTCCACGGTGTGGTGGTAGTCGACGTCGGTGTCGCCGGTCGCCTTGACCTTGAGGTCGACGAGGGAGTGGCGGGAGAAGAGCGTCAGCATGTGGTCGAAGAAGGCCACCCCGGTGGCGATTTCCGACGTGCCGGTGCCGTCCAGGTTCACCTCGAGGGCGATCTTGGTCTCGGCGGTATCCCGGCGGAGGCTGGCTTTGCGGACGGCTGCGCTCATCCCCCAGAAATCCCCGCGGAAGGGGGGATTGTCAACCTCACCCTTCCATCCAGACCGCCACGGCCTGCAGGAAGACGTCCGTCTCCTGCTCCGTGCCTACGGAGATGCGCAGGGACTTCTCGGTGAGGCGATGGTTGGGGAAACGGCGGACGAGGATCTTCCGGGCGCGGAGGAACTCGAAGCAATGGGCGGCGGTCTCGACCGAGGCCGCACGTTTCGTCGAGACGGGCGCCGCGAGCACGAAATTGCCGGCGGCGGGATTCACCTGCCAGCCGAGCTTACGGAGCGCGGCGGCGAGGCGGTCGCGCGTGGCGCGCACCTGGGCGACGGTCACGTCGAGCCACTCGCGGTCGTCGAGCGCGGCGGCGGCGGCGACCTGCGCGAGGCGGTCGACGTTGTAGCTGTCGCGGACGCGGTGAAGCACCTCGGCGACGGCGGGCGGACAGAGCGCGTAACCGACGCGCAGGCCGGCGAGGGCGTGGGCCTTGGACATCGTGCGGGTGACGACGACGTTGGGGAACTCACTTACGAGCGCGACGCAGTCGGCGTCGGCGAAAGCGGCGTAGGCTTCGTCGACCACGAGCAGGCCCGGGAAAGCCTTGGCGAGCGAGCGGACGACGTCCGTCGCGAAGGCCACGCCGAGCGGAGCGTTCGGGTTCGTCAGGAAGAAGATCGCGGCGCCGCACTTGGCGACGGCGTCGACGTCGACGCCCAAGGCGTCCGTGACCTCGACCTTGACGACTTCGGCATGCTGCGCGGCCGCGAGGACGGGATAGAGCGAGTAGCTCGGGTTGAGCATGCCGATCGGGCGACCGGGACCGGCGTAGGCGCGGATCAGGAGGTTGAGGATGTCGTCGGAACCATTGCCCGCGACGACGTTCGCCGCCTCGCAACCATGGAAGCGCGCGACGGCTTCGCGCAGGGGCGCGGAGTCAGGCGACGGGTAGAGGCGCAGCGCGGCGCCGTCGTTGACCAAGGCGACGCGGATGGCCTCGAGCGAACGGAGGCTCGGCGGATACGGGTTCTCGTTGGTGTTGAGTTTGACCCATCCCCCGCCCTGCGGCTGCTCGCCGGGGACGTAGGGAGACATGGCCGCGACATGCGCGTTCGCGGCGGGAAGACGGGAGGACATCAGCGTAACTTGAGTTTGGCGGCGGCGAATTCCTGCAGCAGCACGCGCGTCCGGGCGGCGTCATCGCAGGCGACGACCTGGGCGGCGAGCTGGCGGAGTTCGGCGGCGGTGGAATGGCGGAGGACGAAGCGGACTTCCGGCAAGGCGGCGGGGCTCATGCTGAGCTCGTGCACGCCGAGGCCGATGAGCAAGGGCGCCCACAGCGGGTCGCCGCCCAGTTCGCCGCAGACGGCGGCCGGGATCCCGGCCTTCTGCGCGGCGGCGAAGATCGCCAGGAGCGTCCGGACGACGGCGGGATGGCAAGGATCGTAGAGCGAGGCGACGCGCTGGTTGCCACGGTCGACGGCGAGCAGGTACTGGACGAGGTCGTTGGTGCCGACGCTGAAGAAATCCGCTTCGGCGGCGAGGCTGTCGGCGACCAGCACGGCCGACGGGATCTCGATCATCGCGCCGAGACGGATCGCCTCGACGGGGCGCACGCCTTCACGGGCGAGCTCGGCCTCGACGTCCCGGAAGACGGCCTTGGCGCGGCGCAGCTCCTCGACGCCGGAGATCATCGGGAACATCACCTGCACCGGACCGAGCGCGGCGGCGCGGACGAGCGCGCGGAGCTGCGGACGGAAGACGTCGGGGCGCTCCAGGCACATGCGCACGGCGCGGTAGCCCATGAAGGGATTGGCCTCGTCGGCGAGGTCGCCCAGCCGCTTGTCGCCGCCGATGTCGAGGGTGCGGAAGGTCACCGGCCGGCCCTTCGCAAGGCGCACGGCTTCGGCATATTCCTCATACTGCACGGCCTCGTCGGGCCAGCCGTCGAGGCGCAGGTAAAGGTTCTCGGTGCGATAGAGGCCGATGCCACGGGCGCAGTAGGCGAGCGCGTCCTCCATCTCGGCCGAATCGCCGATGTTCGCGAGGAGGCTGAAGGCGGCGCCGTCGGCGGTCAGGTCCGGGAAGGAGACTTCCGCGCGCACGCGGTCGCGACGCTGCCGGATCGCCTGCTCCTTGTCGCGGTAACCCTCGATGGTCTCGGGCGTCGGATTGAGGATGACGAGGCCGGTCTCACCGTCGACGAGGATGACATCGTCTTCGCGGACGGCTTCCATGAGCCCCTTGACGCCGACGACCGCGGGGACGTCGAGCGAACGGGCCATGATCGCGGAGTGGCTGGTGCGGCCGCCTTCTTCCGTCACGAACGCGAGGACGCCGCCGTCGTGCAGGCCGGCGGTGTCGGAAGGCGTGAGGTCGCGCGCGGCGACGACGTGTTCCTGGGCCGCCTGGCCGACGCGTTCCGGCTGGGTGCCGAGCAACTGGTCGAGCACGCGCCCCGTGACGTCCCGGATGTCCGACGCCCGCTCCCGCAGGAAGTCGTCGTCCATCTTCTCGAAGATCTCGATGTAACGTTGCGCGACCTCCTGGAAGCAGAACTCGACGTTGAAGCCGGTGCCGCGGACTTCGCGGCTGACGTCGTCGATGAGCGCGACGTCCTCGAGCACGAGGAGATGGGCGTCGAAGATGGAGGCTTCGGATTCGTTCAGCTTGCGGGCGACGTCGTCGCGGAGCTGCGAGATCTCCCGACGGGTGGCCGCCAAGGCGCCCTCCAGGCGACGGATCTCGGCCTCCGGGTCGGCGACCTTCTCGCAGGCGACGATGGCCATGCCCCGCATCAGCGGGTAGGCGGGACCACGGGCGACACCAGGGGCGGCGGCGATGCCTTTGAGGCGAACCTCGGGCCTGGAATCTGCGGCCTTCATCCGTGCATCCATTGACGCCCGGGAGCGGCGGGAAGCAAGGCAGGATATCAGCCTCAGACCTCGACGGCGACGGGCTCGTCGGACGGCACCACCATCTCCGGCGTGACGAGGACGGGCATCGTGAGCTCAGGGACTTCGACGGCCTGCGAAAGGTCGGCTTCCTGGGCGACATCCGTGATCAGACGCACCGGCATGTCCGCCGAACCAAGGACCGCCTCTTCGGCGGGCACCTGTTCTTCGACGTAGGAAAGGAGGCCGGAGTATTCGGCGGGAATCGTGACCTGCAGTTCGACGAAGACGAGGGCGAGCAGGCAGAGATGGGCGAAAGAGCGACCCATGCGCTGACCGTAGGCGTGCAGCCAGGACATCACGCCGGCCGTCGAACGCTCTTCGCGATGGCTCAGGCAGGCGAGCTGGGCCTGGTGCAGACGCGCGGAGGCCTGGAAGCGGGCGCGCAAGGCGGGCGAGGCGCTCATCGCGGCGCGCAGACGGGCGACCTGCTCGGCGGAGGCGTTGCCCTCCAGGAAAAGGGCGACGAGGGATTCGAATTCGGCGGCGCTCATCCGCGGAACTCCTCTCCCATGAGTTCGCGCAGGGCTTCGCGGGCGCGGTTGATGCGGCTCTTGACCGTGCCGATGGAGAGGCCGAGGTCTTCGGCGATCTCTTCATACGACATGTTGCGGACGTTGCGCATCGTCAGGATACGAGCGTGTTCCGGCTTCAATTGTTCCATGCACTCGGCCACTTTGTGGACGAATTCGTTATGCTGGGCCTCGTGGCCGGGGCCCTGGGCGCCGTCCGAAAGGATGTCGTGCAGGGTGGCGCCGGGATCGTCGCCGAGGTCGGCGTCGAGCGACATGGACTGGTCCCGCTTGCGGCGGCGCCAGTACCAGTAGCGATTCCGGGCGAGATTCGTGCCGATCTGGTGGATCCAGGTCGAAAAAGTGGCGGTTCCGCGGAAGGAGGCCAGCACCCGGTGGGCCCGGATGAAGGTATCCTGGGTGATTTCCTCGGCATCCTGGCGGTTGCGGAGCAAGGAGAAGACCTTGGCGAAGATGCGACCCTGATATTTCAGGACCAACTCGTTGTAAGCCGACAGATCCCCCTGGCGGGCGCGGTCCAAGGCGGACTGGTCGGCTTCGGTCTCCATGGGGGTTCGTTTACGTTAGGGGAAAACAGGTCAGAGTCGACCCATAATCGTGGTGACATATCTTTACAATTACCCCTCGCTAATCAACCTCTTTAAAACCCCGACTTTCAGGAGCCGATGTTCACGACCCGCAAGAAAACCCCTGCCCTCTCCTGGGTCAATTGCCTCAGCGGCGAAAAAGGCTCCACCGCCGACCTCCCGTCGTCGCTGCCCGGCGACGCACCCCAGCCCTCCCTGAACCTGGTCCCGGCCGGAGAACACGTGGCCCTCGAGCCTTCGGGCGGGAGCCTCGCCCTGGTCAACGGCTCGCCGCTGAACCAGCGCCTGGCCGTGACCGAACCCACGACGGTCCAGCTGCCGTCCGCCCTGCTCGTCGTCGCTCCCCGCTCCCAGGAAGACTTCGCCTTCATCCGGACCGACCTCTGGGTCCTGTTCGACGCGCGCACCGGCGATCAGCTCGGCGAATTCCCCGCGACGGAACTCCTCGACGCCGCCGGCCGCTCCGGACTGCCGACCGACGCCCTCGCCTGCACGCCGGTCGGTCTGGAGGTCGGCTTCAACCTCGCGCAGATCGCGCCGCTGCTCGCTCCGCCCGAAGAGCCCGTCGTCCGCCGCGAGAGCCAGGCGCTCCTCGCCGCCGAACAGAACCGCGGCGCGCACGTCTGCCCGGTCTGCTGGACGCGCTTCGACGCCGGCGACGCGCTGAGCATCGCGGTGCACGAGAACCTGCGCGGCGACCCGATCCTCGGCTCCGACGCGCGCCTGCGCTTCCAGCCCACGCGCTTCAACGACCAAGGGCTCGCCCTCGATCCGATGGGCCTGGCCTGCACCGACATCGCCTGCCCGCACTGCCGCCGTCAGCTGCCGCCCGGCTATCTCGAACGCCCGCACCGCATCATCTCGCTCATCGGCGCGCCCAGCGCCGGCAAGTCCTACTACCTCGCCGTGCTCACCCGCGTGCTGCAGGACCGCCTGCCGGAGGACTTCTCGCTCGCCTTCAAGGACGGCGATCCGAGCGGCAACATGCTGCTCAACCAGATGCGCAACACGCTCTTCTCCGCGGCGACGCCCGAAGACGCGCTGCTCGGCAAGACGGCCCTCGAAGGCGCCACCTACGAGAAGCTCCCGCGCCTCGGCCGCATGGTCTCCCTGCCCCGTCCGTTCATCTACTCGCTCAGCCGCCCCGGACAGCCGGCCCTGGACACTTCCGTCATCCTCTACGACAACGCCGGCGAGCACTTCGAACCCGGCATCGACATCCATGATTCGCCCGGCGCGATGCACGTCGCGACGTCGAGCGGCCTGATCTTCCTCTTCGACCCGACGGCCAACGCGCGCTTCAAGGCCAAGCTCGTCGGCGTCGACGACCCGCAGCTCGCCCTCAAGGGACGCGTCGACCAGCAGGACAGCATCCTCGCCGAGATGGAGACGCGCATGAAGCGCGTGCTCGGCCTGGCGCACGACCAGCGCATCGCGACGCCGCTCGCCTTCGTCGTCGGCAAGTCCGACACCTGGGAGAAGCTGCTCAGCTCGCCGCTCGAACCGGTCGTCAAGGCCGGCACGCTCGACCTCGCCGCCGTCCGCCGCAACTCCGACCGCGTCCGCGAAGTGCTGCTGGTGCTCTGCCCCGGCCTCGTCGCTTCGGCCGAATCCCTCGCCGACCAGATCTGCTTCTTCGCCGCGACTTCGTTCGGCCACACGCCGGTGATGATCGGCGCCGGCCCGAACAAGGGACGCATCGCGCCGGATCCGCAGCGGCTCTCGCCGGCCCACGTGGAGGAACCGCTCTACTGGCTGCTGCACCTCTCCTCTCCGGCGATGTTCCCCGCGACCCCGAATTCCTGATGCCCCTCCAACTCGTCTTCACCTCCGCACCGCAAGGCCTCACCCCGGGACGCTCGGGCTATTGCACCGTGGCCCGCCACCGCGCCGTGCCGGACCGCCTCGCCCAACTGCTGGAGTCCGTCGGCACGCCGCATGAGCTGCCGCAGGGCGAGACGTTCACCTTCCGCACCCTCGACGCCGGCGATCGCCATTGGTTCGTGCTCTCCCGCTTCGTCGCCCGCGGCCTCGATTACACGCAGCGCGACAACCGTCTCGCGCACCACCTGATCTTCACGGCCGAAGAGGCCGCGCTGCTCGCCCCGCCCGCCGCCCTGGCCGCCCGCTGGAAAGGCTGGCTCGCCGAATGGGACGGCGCCCCGGCCTGGCTCGAAGGCGAAGACCGCCCGCTGGCCCTCGAACCGGCCACCGCGCTTTCGCCGGCCCTCACCTGGCGAGAAGTCACCGGCACCGGCGCCAAGGCCGCCTGGCTGGTCGACGCGACCGGCGCGACCACGGTCGGCCTGCGCAACCCTCCCGCCAACGCGACGCTGCTGCGGCTCCTCGCCGAAGCTTCCACGCTCATCGGCAAGGCCGCGTGGCACGCGACCTTCACCACCGACGCGCGCCT
>JBJOMV010000100.1:0-6875 GCA_046052185.1 Verrucomicrobiota bacterium
GCGTCGACGAGTTCGGCGGCGAGGGCTTCGGACATCGTGGTGCCCTTGCGGCCGGCGGCGGCGGCGGCGACCCAGCGCAGCGCGATGCTGTTCTGGCGCTCAGGGGAGACTTCGACCGGGACCTGGTAGGTGGCGCCACCGACGCGACGGCTCTTCACTTCGAGCTTCGGGCGGCAGTTCTCGAGGGCGCCGAGCATCAGCTCGACGGGGTTGCCCTTCATCAGCTTTTCGCTGACCTTCTCGATCGCGCCGTAGACGATGCCTTGGGCGATGGACTTCTTGCCGGACTTCATCACGACGTTGATGAGCTGGCTGATGAGGGGGGAGCCGTAACGGGCGTCCGGGAGGTGGGCGCGCTTGGCTGCTTTGCGACGACGAGACATGGTCTGAGAGGAGTTAGGGTCGGAAACGGATTAGGCCTTCTTTTCCTTCGGGCGCTTGACGCCGTACTTGGAACGGGAGCGACGACGCTTTTCGACGCCGGAGCAGTCGAGCGGGCCGCGGACGATGTGGTAGCGCACGCCGGGGAGATCCTTCACGCGGCCGCCGCGGACGAGGACGACGGAGTGCTCCTGGAGCTTGTGGCCTTCGTCGGGGATGTAGGAGATGACTTCCTGGCCGTTCGTCAGGCGCACCTTGGCGACCTTACGCTGAGCCGAGTTCGGCTTCTTCGGCGTGCGGATCATGACCTGCACGCAGACGCCGCGGCGGAAGGGCGAGTTGTTCAAGGCAGGCGACTTCGACTTGGCCTTGGGTTGGACACGCGGTTTACGGACGAGCTGGTTGATGGTAGGCATGGACCTCGGTAAATAGGGAAAAGAGGGTTTGGGCATAGGGGTCGAGGCCCCTCATGCAAGAGGAAAGTGCGGGGATTTTAAGGTTTCTTTACTCCCCTCCCGGCGGCACCCCCCTCCGGATTTTTTTGGCGGGACAATTTCGAGCCCCCTGCCATTACTCAAACCCCGCCCATGCCCCCCACCCGCCTGACCGCCTCCCTGCTCCTCGGAGCCTTCTGCCTGACCGGTCTGGCCCAGACGGCCACCCCTCCCTCTCCCCCGCCCCTCGGCGCGGTCAGCAAGGAAGAGGCCGAAGACGCCGAAATCATCGTCCTAGCCCGCCTTCCCAACCTCAAGGATAGGGAGGCTATCCTGAGCTACGCCCGCCAGACCTATGTCAAAGCGGACCTAATTAAGGATAAGGCCCTCCTTCAGATCATCCGCCTTTCCCTCTCTAAACTGGAGGATCAGCCCGAAAAATCGGCCCAAATCCTCCAGGAACACCTCAATCAGCTATCCGAATACTTCACGAAGGAAGGGATGGCCGCCCAGGCCGCCGGTAAGATGGACGACGCCCTCCGTCTGGCGCAGGTGGCGGTTCGCTGCAACCCAGGCAGCGCTAAATCTAAGTTGTTCTTCGCCAACTTTTTACATTCTATCGCAGGGCGTACCGACGACGCGATTCAGACCCTTCAGCACGGGCTTGAATTCCTCCCGATCGAGGACCCGCTGACCAAAGACTACCTCGAGCGCTACTTCCAGTTCCTCCAGGCCCGGGAACGCGACCAGGAGGTCATCGACGCCAGCCTTAAGCTGCTGAATAACTCCAAGAATATCTCGGGTAACATGCGGGAGGTCCTCTCCCTCTCGGCCGCGACGTCCCTTTACTGGACCGGCAAATACCCGGATGCGGTCAACCTCATCAATTCCAGCGGTCTGGACAAACTCCCCAGCGGCCTGCTCCTCAAGGCCCGGGCGCTCTTCGAGGGCGGCAAGACCCGCGAAGCCATCAGCCTGCTGGAATCCAAGACCTCGGCCTTCAGCGGGGCGGCCCGCGAGGCGGTGCTCTCGCAGCTCACCCGTTACCATATCCTGCTCGGCGAAAGCCGCATCGCCCTGGCGGTCAACCAGGAGCGCATCGACCTCGATGAGGCCGCGTTCTTCCCCCAGATCCAGAAGCTCCACCTGCTCGACCGCCTCGGCCTGAAGGAGGACTTCGACAAGCAGCTCAAGGTGATCTTCAGCCGCTACGCCGCCAACTCGGCCGCGATGCTCGCGCTCGCCAACTTCGCCGCCGAGAAAGGCTACTCCGAACTCACCGGCGCGATCGCCATCGCCGCCGGCCAGCAGGGCTTCGAACGCGTGACCTTCGCGGTGCTCCACCTCGAAGCGCTGGTCCGGGGACCTGACCCGAGCCAGGCGATCGCGCAGTATCAGCAGATCGTAGCCGCCGACCGCACCTATTTCAAGGCGAAGGAGCCGCTCGTCATGGCCTTGCTCGGCATCGCCCACCACGCGCGCCAGAAGAACGATCCGAAGTCCGCCAAGATCGACCGCGACACGGGCAACCGCTACCTCGAGGAATTCCTCAAGGCCAAGGATCTCGGACCCGAGGCCTATCGCTCCGTCGGCCGCCACCTGCGCGCGATCCGCGCCGGCGAACCCGCGGTCCGCGTCCTCGAAGCCGGCGCCGCGAAACACCCGCGTCACTCGCAGCTGCGCGCGGATTACGTCTCCGCCCGCATCCTCGCCGGCCAGACCGAAGCCTACGGCACGCGTCGTTCCGTCGCCGACGAACTCGAGACCTTGCTGACGCTCCGCCGCCCTTCCCCGCTCGTCTGGCAGGAGGCCGCCTCGTGGCTGCGCACCGAATCGAAGCTGCCGCCGGAACGCCAGCGCAAGCTGCAGGCCGCCTGCGACGCGCTCGTGCGCAGCAACCTCGACCCCGAAGCCCTCGCCGGTTTCTGATCCGCCGATGGACCTCGCGCGCCGCCGCTCCGAACTCATCGCCGAGCTCGAACCTTTCTCCGACCACCACGAACGGTTCCAGTACGTGATCGACCGCGCGAAGTCCGCGCCGGCGCTCCCGGCCGAACTCAAGCTCGAGGCCTTCCTCATCGAAGGCTGCACGTCCAACCTCTGGCTGATCCCTTCGCTCGAAGACGGCGTCTGCCGTTTCCGCTGCGACGCCGATTCGCTCATCACGAAGGGCGTCGCGAGCCTGGTCTGCGAATTCTACGACGGCGCCTCGCCGGCGGAGGTCGCGGCGACCGACGCGGATTTCCTTTCGGCCGTGGGCATCACCCAGCACCTCTCCCCGAACCGCCGCAACGGCCTGACGAACCTGGTCGGCAAGATCCGCGCGTTCGGCCGGCTCACCGCAGGTTCCTGATGAGCCCTATCGGCGGGGCTTAAGAAGCGGGATATGCGTGCTTGGGATTTGCGCCGTCCGCGTTGTCCCTTGTGATGGGAGCATGACCCAGCCGGAATCCGCCGCGCCCGACCGACGTCTGTTCGGACTGTGCCTGCTCACGCTGGCGTGGTCGGTGCTCGTGCTCCAGGCCGGCGGCTTCACGACCAGCATCCAGGCCGGCATGGCCTTCCTGGACTGGCCGCTGTCCAACGGTTCCGTCAACCCGCCGGGCTGGCTCACGGAGATCGATAAGTTCGCCGAACACTCGCATCGCCTCGCGGCCACGGGCTTGGGCCTGCTCTGCGTGGTCATCGCCGTCGCGCACCGCCTGCGCGAGACGCGGACCGTCGTCCGCCGCGCGGCCTACGCGCTCGTCGGCCTCGTCGTGCTGCAAGGGATGCTCGGCGGCCTGCGCGTGCTCCTCGACCGGCTGAACATCGGCGGCGACGGCAACTTCAAGGCCGCGGCCTTCGCCGTCGGTCACGCCGTCAACGCCCAGCTCACGCTCGCGCTCCTCGCCTTCATCGCCCTCGCCCACAGCGCCGCCTGGCACCGCGCGGGCCGCGGCGAAGACCCGGCGCCCTTCCGCGCCGGCCGCTGGGCGGCGGGCCTGACGCTCGCGGTCATCGTCGGCGGCGCGGTCATGCGCCAAGGCCGCTTCACCGCCTGGGTCACTTCCCCCGACCAAGGGCTCTTCATCCCCTCGGTCGGCGACGGCCTGCTCTGGTGGGTGAACCTCGCCCACCGCGGCGGCGCCCTGCTGGCGGCCTCGGCCGTGCTCTTCTTCGCGTACCGGCTGGCCCGCCACGGCTATCCGTTCCTGCGGTGGGCCTCCCTCGTCGGCCTGCTCGGCCTGCAGGTCCTCCTCGGCGTCCTGAGCCTCCGCCTTTACGACAACCCGCACGTCCGCACCGTCCACCTCGTCGTGGGCGCCGCGCTCTTCTCCTCGCTCTGCGCCGCGCTCGCCCTCGCGCATCGCCGCGCCCGGACCGACGCCGCCTGAGCCGGCGCGACGGATTTGCCTTTAACCCTGCGCGTAAACCCGCCACGACAAGACCGATGAGCGAACGCGCCGGATCCGTGCCTGCCGCCTACTGGGAGCTGACCAAGCCCCGGCTGTCGTTCCTCTCCGTCCTGACTTCCCTCGCCGGCTATTTCTGCAGCGCCCCCGCGCAGCCGACCGACGCCAAGGTGCTCGTCTCCCTCGCCCTGGGCACGGCCCTCGCGGCCGGCGGCTGCGGCGCGGTCAACATGTGGTGGGAGAGCGACGCGGACGCGAAGATGGAGCGCACGCGCAACCGCCCGATTCCCGCGGGGATCATCCGTCCCGGCGCCGCCCTGCTCTTCGGCATGGCCCTGCTGACCGCCGGCGTGACCTTGGTCTGGCTCGGCGCCAACCCGCTGGCCGGCGCCCTCACGGCCGCGACCGCCTTCTCGTACCTGTTCCTGTACACGCCGCTGAAGTCGCTCACCTCCTGGTGCACGCTCGTGGGCTCGCTCCCGGGCGCCATCCCGCCGATCATCGGCACCGCGGCCAAGCTCGGCCAGGTCGACCGCATGGGCTGGCTGCTCTTCGCTTTGCTCTTCTGCTGGCAGATCCCGCATTTCATGGCCCTCGCGGTGATGTGCCGCGAAGACTATGCCCGCGGCGGCTTCAAGGTCGCCACGGTCGGCGATCCTTCCGGTCGCTCGGCCTCGATCTGGGCGATGACCTTCATCCTGCCGATGATCTTCGTGGCGGGCGAGATCGTCCGCACGTTCTTCCAGCCCGACTGCGCGTCTTCCCTCAAGGAGTGGGCCAGCCCCTTCCTCTGGGTCTCATTCGTGGCCGGCGCCTGGTTCTTCAAGCTAGCCCTCGAATTCGCCCTGCCGCAACGCCGCGCCGCGGTCGCGAAGCCGCTCTTCATCGCCTCGATCCTTTACCTGCCGGTCGTCCTGTTGACTCTGACGCTCAACCGGCTTTTCTGAGCCCATGGACGCCCGCGCCGCCAAGCAGACCCTGCGCGCGGAACTGAAGGCCCGCCGCACCGCGCTGACTTCGCTCGAACTGCAGGTCGCGGGCGACGAGGCCGCCCGGCTGATCACGCAGCTCCCCGAGTGGAAGCAGTCGAAGACGGTCTGCCTCTACGCGTCCTTCGGCGGCGAACTGCCGACCGACGCCCTCCTCGCGGTCGCCCTCCTCGAGGGGAAGCGGCTCCTGCTCCCTCGCGTGACGAACAAGACGACGCTCGTCCTCCACGAGGTCACCGACCTCGGCGCGCTCCAAACCTCCCGTCTCGGCATCCGCGAACCGAAACCCGCCGCCCCGGTCGCGACGCTGGCCGACGCCGGCCTGATCCTCGTCCCGGGCCTGGGCTTCGACGGCGCCGGACGACGCCTCGGGTTCGGCGGCGGTTTCTATGACCGGCTGCTGGCCAAGCCGCCCCGTAAGACCTTCCTCCTGGGCCACGCGCATGCCTTCCAGGTGGTGCCGCGCCTGCCGGACGAGCCGCATGATATCAAAGTCAAGGCGGTCGCCACCCCGCAGGGCGTGATTCGCTGCCGAGTGCGCTAGCGGGTTTGCCAAGCGGGGCGATTCGTGTCCGATGGAGGGTCCGATGCCCGCCCCCCGACCAGACGCGATCCGCCTCCGCGGCGTCCGCCAGAACAACCTGAAGGGCTTCGACGTCGACATCCCGGTCGGCAAGCTGGTCGTGGTGACGGGCCTCAGCGGCGCGGGCAAATCTTCCCTGGTCTTCGACACGCTGCACGCCGAAGGGCAACGCCGCTATGTCGAGACGTTCAGCCCGTACGTCCGTCAGTTCCTCGAACTGCTGCCCTCCCCGGCGCTCGACTCCGCGGAGAACGTCCGCCCGTCCGTGGCGATCAAGCAGGGCAACGCGGTCCGCACGTCGCGCTCGACGGTCGGCACGATGACCGAACTCTGCGATTGGTTCAAAGTCTGGTTCGCGCACCGCGCCGAGCTCGTCGACCCGGCCGGCGGCCAGGTGATCGTCCCGCGCGGGCCCGACGCCGCCTGGCAGGATTCGCTCGCGCGCTTCCCGGGGCAGTCGCTCTCGCTCGCGTTCGCGGTCGCCAAACCGGAATCGCTGGGCTGGCCGACGATCGCGGAAGAATTCGCGAAGGCGGGCTTCAGCCGAGCCTTCGCCGCCGGCCGACGTATCCGGCTGACGGAGGACGAGATTCCCGCCGACGCGGCCGAACTGCTGGTCATCCAGGACCGCGTGACGGTCGCCCCCGACCAGGCCTCGCGCTTCCATGAGGCGGCCCTCGCGGCCTTCCGCCTCGGCGGCGCCCGCCTGCGCCTGCTCGACGACCAAGGACACGAGCTGTCCCGCTACAGCGAGGCCCTCGAATCACCGGTCGACGGACGCAAGTTCCGCCCGGCCTCGCCCGCGCTCTTCTCCTTCAATTCGCCCGTCGGCGCGTGCCCGGAGTGCCGCGGCTTCGGCCGCGTCATCGGACTCGACTGGCATAAGATCATCCCGAATCCGGCGCTGACGCTCGCCGAAGGCGCGATCGCCCCGTTCCAAGGCACGGTCTACGGCGAATCGCAGATGGACCTGACGCGCGCCTGCCGCAAGGCGGGCATCCCGATGGACGTGCCGTGGAAGAAGCTCTCGGCGGCGCACCGGAAATTCGTCGAGCACGGCGAACCGGGCTACGTCCAGGGTTCCTACGATTCG
>JBJOMV010000101.1:0-6659 GCA_046052185.1 Verrucomicrobiota bacterium
AAGACGATCGCCGACATCGGCCTCGTGGGCTACCCCAACGCCGGCAAGTCGACCCTGACCAATCTCCTCACGGCCGCGCGTCCGAAGATGGCGCCGTATCCGTTCACGACCCTGCACGTCAACGTGGGCGTGATCGACTACACCGACCGCTTCGACCGCATCGTAATGGCCGACATCCCGGGCCTCATCGAAGGCGCGCACGAGAACCGCGGCCTCGGCCACCAGTTCCTCCGCCACGTCGAGCGCTGCTCGCTCCTGGTCTTCATCATCGACATGGCCGGCAGCGAGAACCGCGAACCGTGGGACGACCACCGCATCCTCGAGCGCGAACTCCGCCTCTATTCGCCGATCCTCGCCGCCAAGCCGCGCATCATCGTGGCCAACAAGATGGACCTCCCGGAAGCCGCCGCGAAGCTGAAGAAGTTCCAGGAACGCGTGAAGGACATGGTCATCCCGATCTCCTGCTACTCGCAGGCAGGCATCCAGGAATTCCGCGACAAGCTCTGGGCCGCGGTCAAAGGCCCGGTCGATCAGCGTCCGAAGGCCCCCGCTCCTTACGTCGAACCCGTCGTGGCCAAGCGCCTTGCGAAGGTCCACGCGGCCAAGGTCGTCGCTCCGAAGGCCAAGGCCAAGCCGGCTTCTAAGAAGGCGACCAAGCCCGTCGCCAAGAAGTCCGTGAAGGTCGTTCCGGCGAAGAAGACGAAGGTCGCTCCGAAGGCCAAGCCCGTCGCGAAGAAGCCTCTGGCGAAGAAGGCCGCCAAGCCAGTCGGAAAGAAGCAGCCCACCAAGGTCGTGGCCAAGAAGAAGGCCGCCCCGGTGAAGCAGGCGGCCTCGAAGTCGAAGGCGAAGAAGAAGTAAGTTACTTCTTCTCCGGCGTCCCCTTGAGTTCCTTGAACTTGAGGGACTCGGAGTTGAGGCAGTAGCGCAGGCCGGTCGGGGCCGGGCCGTCTTCGAACACGTGGCCGAGGTGGCAGTCGCAGCGCGCGCAGAGGATCTCGGTGCGCGTCATGCCGTGGCTGTTGTCGGTGATGGTCGCGATGTTCTCCTTCGAGACGCCCTGGTAGAAGCTCGGCCAGCCGGTGCCGGAGTTGAACTTGGCGTTGGAGGAGAACAGCGGCAGGTCGCAGCAGACGCAGTGGTAGGTGCCGGTCTTCTTGTTGTCGAGCAGGGTGCCGCAGAACGGACGTTCGGTACCCTTGGCGCGCGTGACGAAATACTGGTCGGGCGTCAGCATGGCCGCCCACTCGGCGTCGGTCTTGACGACCTTGTCGACGAGCACGGGCTTGCCGACGCCGCCCTTGCCGTCGTCGAGCGTGACGAGCACCTGGGGGACCTTGGTCTTGGGAGCGGATTCTTTCATGGGTTGGGAAGTCTGGGCGGGCTTGGCGGCGGGCTTGTTCTCGGCTTCGGCCGAACAGGCGGCGACGAGGACGGCGAGCGCGGCGCAGGACAGGCGGAGGGCGGCGTGCATGGTATTAGCTGAAGGATTTGCCGCAGCCGCAGGTGCTGGTGGCGTTGGGGTTGCGCACTTCGAAGCCCTTGCCGTGCAGGCCGTCGTCGAAGTGCACGGTGGAGCCGTCGAGGTAGGCGTGGCTGGTGGGGTCGATGAGGATCTTGAGGCCTTGGCTCTCGAACTCGAGGTCGCCGTCCTTGCGCACGTCGAAGGCCATGCCGTATTCGAAACCGGAGCAGCCGCCGGTCTCCACGAGGACGCGGAGAACGGACTCGGGGTTGGCCTGGGCTTTCTGCAGGGCCTTGATCTGGGCGGCGGCGGCTTCGGTGAGGTTGATCATGCCTTCAAGTTTAGGGGTGTTCGCAAGGAGTCAAGGGGCGGGCGTCGGCCCACCCGCCCTAAGGCCAAAACCTCAACCTCCGCGGCCGGCTTTGCCTTGGCTCAGCGGGCTTGGCGGCTAAGGTGTGGCTACCCCGTCCATGCGTCTGCTCAGAGTCCTTGCCCTGTCGGTCCTGCTGACCTTCGTCTTCAACGCGCTCCTGGTCCTGGTCGGGGCGCTGGTCGGCTGGGACACCAGCCTGCTCGACGTACGGTCGCTGACCGGCGCCAAGCTTTTCGAGTCGAATGCGCCCGGAGCGGACTGGCTCTGGGTCCTCCTCCTGTGGGGGCTGGCTTTGCTGCAGTCCTGTCTGCTCCTGCTGCCTCTGCCGGTGGCCTCGGCTCCGGGGGACAAAGTCCCGCTCGGCCCGCGCGTGATCGCGGCCGCCTTCCTCGGCGGGGTTTTTATCGCTATCCCCTTGTTGGCCTGCGTCGACCTGTTCCTGCTTTCTCCTAAGCCCGCCGACGTCCAAGGGTACGATCCTACGCCGCTCTTCACCGCGGTGCTCATCGTCTGGGCGCTGTCCTGGCTGATCTGGACGCCCCTCCTCTTGCACCGCTCGCGCCGGCAGGCGGATGCGGTGGAACGCTTCGTGGGTCGGAACATCGCCGGTTCGGCGGTGGGCTTGGCCCTCACGCTGCCTTGGTATTTCGTGCTGCGTCGCAAGCATTCCTGCTATTGCGGGCTGGGTTCGTTCCTCGCCCTCGTTCTCGGCCTGTGGTCCCTGCTGGTGATCGGCGGGCCGCTGCTCTTCGTGCTGGCGCGCGACCGTCGCCTCCGCGCCGGCGTGCGTGAGGGCTGAACTCAGAGCCCGCAGCCTTGCTGGGTCTCGCGCGTCGGCCGCGCGATGAGCCCGCGGTGCGGCTCGTCGGGATAGGTCTCGCCCGCGCGCGCTCCCAGCAGGTGCGCGTCGCAGCACTTCAGCAGGTCCGGCAGGTTCTCGGTCCGGCGCATGTCGTGCAGGAACTTGCCTTCGGTGTCCACGGCGAGACCGATGAAGTTGAGGAATTTCTTGAGGCGCCCGGCCTGCTTCTCCGTCGCCTTGGCGGCGTCGCAGCATTCGTCGGCGAGCTCCTGGACATACGTCCGCACGTCGGCCAGCGTGGGCTTGAACGGCGTCAAGCCCTGCTGGGCTTCGCGCCATTGACGGAAGATCCACGGGTTCCGGATGGCGTGCCGCCCCATCATCATGCCGTAGGCCTTGGTCTCGGCCAGCAGGCGCTGGGCCTTGGCCGCCGAAGTGACGTCGCCGTTGGCGATGACGGGGCAGGGGACCGCCGCCACGGCCTTGGCGATGGCGACGTAATCCACTTCCGACCAATAGAGGCCTTTGACGGTACGGCCGTGCACGGTGAGGAGGTCGACCTGATGCTTCGCGACGATCGCGAGGATCTCGTCGAAATGCTCCTGGCCGTCGAAGCCGATGCGCATCTTGACGGTGAAGAGCCCGGGGATCTCCTGGCGCATGGCGCCGATGAGTTCGTCGATCTTGGCCGGGTCGCGCAGGAGGCCGCCGCCGACGTTCTTGCGGTAGACCTTGGGCGCGGGGCAGCCCATGTTGAGGTCGATGCCGGCCACGGGCAGCTTGCCCAGCTCACGGATGGTCCGGAGCATGTGTGGGGTGTCCTCGCCGATGAGCTGCGCGAAGACCGGCCGGCCGGTGCCGTGGTTCACCACGGAGTCGACGATGTGCTTCTCCGGCGTCGAGCTTTCGTGGACGCGGAAATATTCGGTCACGAACCAGTCAGGCGCGCCGCGTCGGCCGATCACGCGCATGAAGCCGGTGGTGGTGACATCCTGCATCGGCGCGAGCGCCGAAGGGCGCGTGCCGGCGACGACAGGGGCTGGCAGGGCTCCGCTCACGCCTGCTTGCGCAGGCGCGCGAGCGTCTCCGTCATGTCATCGCACGCGTCCAGGACCGCCTTGGCCACGAAGACCGGGCGCTTGGCCTTCACGGCGAGTACGAGGGCGTCGCTGGGGCGGGCGTCGACCTCGGCGACCTTGCGGGCCACGGGACCGTCCTGGCCGAGGAGAATCCGGGCGAAGAAGACGCCGTCCTTTACGTCCACGATCGCGACGTGGACCACCGCGGCGTCGAGGCCGAGGAGGAGATGGAGCATCAGGTCGTGCGACTGCGGGCGGTCCGGGATCCGGCCGTCCAAGGCGCCCTGCAGCGCTTCGCCGACGGCGGGGTCGACCTGGATGAACATGGTCTTGAGGGCGGTCACGAGGAACACGGCGCTGCCTCCCTTGACGGGGATGACCTCGATGCCGGTGACGGGTACTGCCTCCAACTTGCTCATGCCGCAAAGTGGGCCCGCCGCGGCCTCCCCGCAAGCCCTCGCTGCTTTCGTCGGCAGGGTTGCCTTGAAATCCGGCCCCGTTCCCGCAGGGTGATGGCGTGCATCCCTTCCTCGCCGACGACTTCCTTTTCGACTGGAGCAACCTGAAGCCCGAACACGTCGAGCCGGACATCCGCGAGGCCCTGCGCCGCGCCCGCGCCAACGTCGAGGCGTTCAAGCAGACGAAGGGGGCCGACCTGACCTACGCCAAGGTGCTCCTCGGCTTCGAGGCCACGACGAAGGAACTCTCCCGTGCCTGGGGCCTGGTCTCGCACCTGGATTCGGTCCTCAACTCGCCGGAGCTCCGCAAGGCCTACAACGCGATGATGCCTGAGGTCACGGCGTTCTTCACCTCGCTGACGCTCGACCCCGAACTCTGGGCGGTCTTCAAGGCCTACGCGGCGACCGCCGACGCCCAGGCGCTCACGGGCGTCCGCCGCCGCTTCCTCGAGGAGACGATCGCCGACTTCGAAGAGAACGGCGCCGACCTGCCGGCGGATGGGAAGGCCCGCCTGGCGAAGCTTAACGCCGAACTCGCGGAGAAGACGCAGAAGTATTCCGAGAACGTCCTCGATTCCACCAACGCCTGGGAACTCTTCGTCGAAGACGAAAAGCGCCTCGCCGGTCTGCCCGCCAGCGCGCTCGCCGCGGCGAAGCAGTCCGCGACCGCCAAGGGGAAGCCGGAGGCCTGGCGCTTCACGCTGCAGTCCCCCTCGGTCTTCCCGGTGCTGCAGTATGCCGACGACGAAGACCTGCGACGCCAGTGCTGGGAAGGCCTCGGTCAGGTCGGCCTGAAGGACGCCTGGGACAATACCGCGCTCGTCGGCGAGATCCTCGCGCTCCGTCACGAGAAGGCCCGCCTGCTGGGCAAGAAGCACTTCGCCGATTTCACCACGGCCCGCCGCATGGCCCGCACGGGCGAGACGGCGCTGAAGTTCATCGAGGACATCGGCCGGCGCATCCGCCCGAAGTTCCAGGCCGAAGGCGTCGAGCTCGAGCAGTATCGCGCCGCCAAGGCCGGCGACGCCTTGCGTTCGCTGCACCCGTGGGAGTTCGGCTACTGGTCCGAGAAGATGCGCCGCGAGAAGTATGATTTCGACGACGAGGCCTTGCGCCCGTGGTTCCCGGTCGATGGCGTGATCGCCGGCATGTTCCGTCTCTTCGGCGGGCTCTTCGGCATCCAGGTCGTCGCCTGCGACACCTATCACGTCGACCAGACCACCGGCGCCAAGACCATCGTCCGCGCCGCCGAACCGCGCGTCGACGGCGCCCCGATCTGCGTCTGGCATCCCGAGGTCCGCTTCTACGAAGTGCGCGACGGCGACCGCCTACTGGGCTCGTTCTACACCGACTGGTTCCCGCGCGAATCGAAGCGGGGCGGGGCATGGATGAACTTCTTCCGCACCGGCGGCCCGCGTCCCGACGGCTCGTTCGCCCCGCACCTCGGCCTGATGTGCGGCAACTTCACGCCGCCCGTCGCCGGCAAGCAGGCGCTGCTCAACCACGACGAGGTCACCACGGTCTTCCACGAGTTCGGCCACCTGCTCCACCACCTCCTCAGCGAAGTCGAAGTCGAATCCCTCTCCGGCGTCCGCGTCGCCTGGGATTTCGTCGAGCTGCCTTCCCAGATCCTGGAGAACTGGTGCTGGGAGGAGGAGTCCCTCGCGGTCTTCGCCCGCCACCATGAGACCGGTGCCCCGCTGCCGTCCGACCTGCTGGCCAAGCTCGACGCCGCCGCGAACTTCCGCTCCGCCTCGAGCTGCATGCGCCAGCTGGCCTTCTCGAAGCTCGACCTGGACCTGCACATCCGGGCCGAGGAGCTCCGCGGCCGGGACCTGGACGCCCATTGGAACGAGGACTTCGCCGACTGGCAGGCCCGGACCACCCGCCGGGGGCCGGCCATGGCCCGCCGCTTCAACCACCTCTTCTCGGACGCCACGGGGTATGCCGCTGGTTACTATTCCTATAAGTGGGCCGAGGCCCTCGAGGCCGACGCCTTCACCCGCTTCCTCAAGGAGGGGGTCCTGAACCCCCAGGTCGGCCGGGAACTGCGGACCAAGGTCCTGGCCAAGGGCAACTCCGAGCCGGCCGAGAAACTCTTCCGGGATTTCATGGGCCGGGACCTCGATCCGGAGGCCCTGCTTGAGCGCGACGGGCTGGCCTGAGCCCGCCATCCCCCGTCCGGTGCCCTGAAACCCGCAATAATTGGGTAACGGAGGCTTATTCCCCTTGCACAAGGGCCTATTTTCCTATGCGTAAGGCCTTTACAGATGAATCTCCGTAACATCGCAGTCATTGCTCACGTCGACCATGGCAAAACGACCCTGACCGACCGACTCCTCTACCAGTCCGGCATGTTCCGCGCCGAGGACCTCGACAAGCTCGCCGGCGGCCAGCACGGCCTGATCATGGACTCGGGCGACCTCGAGCGCGAACGCGGCATCACGATCACCGCCAAGAACTGCGCGATCAAGTGGACCGACCC
>JBJOMV010000102.1:0-6612 GCA_046052185.1 Verrucomicrobiota bacterium
GATTTGTGCAAAGGGTAAAACCGACTTCGGTGCCCTCATGGACCCTCGTTTACTCGCTCTCGGGCTGGCCTGCGTGGACGTCGCCATGGCCGCGGTGTCCTGGCTGATCCTGCTGTGCACGTATCCGGATTTCGCCCGCTGGGAAGCCGCGGAGTTCGCCCGCCACCATAAGGACTATACGCGGAAGGTGGGCCGGGTCGTCGGCCCTTTGCTGCTCTTGCAGTTGGGCGGGCACGCCTGGCTGGTCTTCCGTGCCGGCGAAGGCTGGCCGGCCCTCGGGCTGGTGCTCGCTTGCTGGGCCCTGACGGCCCTCTGGTCGGTGCCCTGTCACCGTCGCCTGCAGTTCGAAGGACCCGGCTCGACGGCGCTCGCCAGCCTCATCCGCTCTCATGCCTGGCGGACGGCCCTGTGGACGGTCCTGGCTATGGAATCCATCTGGCGGGCTGCGGATTGACAGCATCCGCGCGGCGGTGATGCTCGAGGCTGATGAGAACAGGCGAACCGCATCCCGACCGTAACGCCTCCCGCTTCAGCGCCTTCCGTCGTTTCCTCGGTTTCGTCGGCCCGGGTTTCCTCGTCTCCGTCGGTTACATGGATCCGGGCAACTGGGCCACCGACCTCGCCGGCGGTTCGCAGTATGGTTATGCGCTCCTGTGGGTGATCCTGCTGTCGAACCTGATGGCGATCCTGTTCCAGCACCTCTGCGTGCGCCTGAACGTCGCGACCGGCCTCGACCTCGCGCAGGCCTGCCGGGAACGCTATTCGCCGCTGGTCGGCAAGTTCCTCTGGGTCGCCGCCCAGCTCGGCATCGTCGCGATGGACCTCGCCGAACTGCTCGGCTCGGCCATCGCGCTGCAGATCCTCTTCGGTGTCCCATTGTTCTTCGGCGCCATCATCACCGCCTTGGACGTGCTCGTCCTGCTCGCGCTCACGCGCCTCGGTTTCCGGTGGCTGGAGTCGCTCGTCGCCGTGCTCGTCCTGACCATCGCGGCCTGCATCGGCGTGGAACTCCTGCTGGCCAAGCCCGTCGTCGCCGAGCTCGTGAAGGGCTTCATCCCCACGACCGACGTGCTGACCCGCCCGGGCATGCTCTTCGTGGCGCTCGGCATCATCGGCGCGACGGTCATGCCGCATAACCTCTACCTCCACTCGTCGATCGTGGGTTCCCGCGATTTCGGACGGACCGACGAGGAGCGCCGCGAGGCCATGCGCTTCGCCACCTGGGACTCCACGCTCGCGCTCAGCCTGGCCTTCTTCGTCAACGCCGGCCTGCTCGTGCTCAGCGCCGCGGCCTTCCATGGCCGTCCGGAGGCCGTGACGGACATCCGCGAGGCCCATCGCCTCCTGGACGGCGTGCTCGGGGCGACCTTCGCCGGCACGCTCTTCGCCGTCGCGCTGCTCGCTTCGGGTCAGAACGCGACCATCACCGGCACCATGGCCGGCCAGATCGTCCTGGAAGGCTTCCTCAAGATCAAGACGGCCGGCTGGATCATCCGCGTGGCCACGCGTCTCGCCGCGCTCGCGCCGGCTTTGCTGGTCATCGGCCTGGCCGGGGAGGGCAGGGTGGAGTCGCTGCTGCTCTGGAGCCAGGTCATCCTCAGCCTCCAGCTCGGTTTCGCCTGCTGGCCGCTGGTGCGGATGACGGGCGACGCCAAGCTGATGGGCTCGTTCGTCGCGCCAGGCTGGATTCTGGTCCTCGGCTGGATCGCGACCGCCATGGTCGTGAGCGCCAGCCTGTGGTTCGTCGCCGGCGTCTTCTGACCTACGCCATATCGTCACAAGTAACTGTTTGTAAGTTATTTGGGGTATGACATGCTCAGGAAAGAACGGACTCGACCTAATACATTTTATCATTACTAAACTTATCATCTTAATTAGCCATGTCCGTTTCTCCCGCCAAATCGCTGCTCCGGGCTCTGCTCGGCCTAGGCGTATCGTGGTCGGGAGCCCAGGCTGAGACATTCTATCGTGAAGCTGGCAGTTACAGCACCAAGCGTGACCCGGATCCGCCTCGGTATGTGGAGCCAGCGTCCGCGAGTTCTTGGTCTCAGCTCAACGAGTTCAAGTGGCTGGACGTCGGTCTCGATTACCGCTTCCGCTACGAATACCGCGATGACGACATCCGCCGCGCCCGTAACGGAGTCGATGAGCCGTTCCTGCATCGCACCCGCCTCTATCTCGGCGTCCGGGAGATCATCGATCCGCTCCGGTTCGCCGTAGAGCTTCAGGACTCTCATCGTTACGACGGCGACTACGCGTTGGATAACCGTGATGTGAACGAACTCGAGTTCATCCGTCTCTACGCCGAACTCCATTTCAAGGATCTGCTATCCGCTGACGCGCTCGGCAATTCGCGCCCGGTGGCCCTTCGCTTTGGTAATCATAACTTCGAATTCCTCGACCGTCGCCTGATCGGCAATAATCAGTGGCGCAACACCGCGAACGCTTTCCGCGGGTGGCATGGCATCATCGGACAGGAAGCCAATGACTGGCAGATCGACTTCCTTTCCGTCCAGCCGCTCGATCGACTGCTCTACGATCCGGACCGGCCGGCGGAGGGCAAACGACTCTGGGGCGCGATCGGCCACTGGCGCGCGTGGTCTGACGTCGTCACCCTCGAGCCTTTCTACCTTCGCTTGGATGAGCGGAACGTCGCCGACGGCGGGCGGGTCGTGCACTCTCCCGGTCTGCGCGCCTACGGTGTCTTCGGAAGGTCGGGCTTTGATTTCGATGCGTCCGCCATGACGCAGTTCGGTCACAACGGCACCAAGGATATCTCCGCTTGGGCCGCCAATGCCGAGGTCGGTTATCGTTTCGAGGATGCTTGGAAATCTCGGCTGAGTTTCTTCTACGGCGCCGCGTCCGGCGACCGGAGTCCCACGGATGCCGAGGATAACCGCTTCGAGCGGTTCTTCGGGTTCGGGCGCCCGTGGTCGGCGAACGACTACGTCGTCTTCGAGAACATCCTGGCTCCCAAGGTGCGCTATGAGGCGACCGTCTCGCCGAACGTTCGCTTCGACGCAGGGTACAGCTGGTACGCCCTCCAGAGCGCGACGGACCGCTTCTACAATGCGGCGAACAACCGCGACCAGACCGGCCAGAGCGGCACCAGCGTCGGACATGAGTTCGATGTCCGTTTCCGCTGGCAGGTGACCCGTCAGGCCGAAGTCACCCTCGGTTATGCTCATTTCGTGGCCGGAGAGTGGACTCGCCGTCTGGTCCGTCCTGACGATACTGATTTCGCCTACCTCGAGCTGCAGCTCAAAGCCTTCTGATTCTTTCGTCCATGCGTCCGTCTTCTTTCTTCCTCTCGCTCGGCTGCTTCGCCGCCGCCCTGATCGCGCCGACCTTGGCGCGGGCCGAAGCGGACACGCTCCGCGTGGGCTTCTTTCCTAACCTGACGCATGCGCCCGCGCTCGCCGCCCGTCAGTTGGAGCGCGAAGGCCAGGACTGCCATCAGGCCGCCTTGCCGGCCGGGGTGAAGCTTGAGTGGCGTTCGTTCAACGCCGGACCTTCGGCCATGGAGGCGTTGCTCGCCGGCGCCATCGACGTCGCTTACGTCGGCGCTTCGCCTGCGCTCAACGCGCACGTGCGCACCAAGGGCGCTGAGATCCGCGTCCTCGCGCCCGTGGCGCAAGGCGGTAACGCGCTCGTCGTCCGGGCGGGCTCAGGACTGAAGACGCCCAGGGATTTCGTCGGCCGCAACATCGGCACGCCGCAGCTGGGCAATACGCAGGACGTAGACGCCCGCACCTGGCTGCGTGAGGGCGGCCTCAACGTGCACCTCGGTGGCGGCGACGCTCGTGTGATACCCGCGCAGAACGCCGACCTCCTGTTGCTCTTTTCTCGTGGTGAGATCGATGCGGTCTGGACCGTCGAACCTTGGGTCACGCGGCTGACCAGCGAGTTCGGCGGGGTTGTCGTGCATGAGAACAAGGAGTCGCTCATCACCGTGCTCGTCACCAGTCGCGCCGCTTTGGAGAAGCGTCGGCCGGCGGTCGAGGCTTTCGTCCGCTCGCATTACGCCCTGTGCGCCCGCCTCCGCGCCGATCAGTCGTGGCAGGAGAAATTGGTGCGGACCGGTCTTGGGGCCGAACTTCGTTCCCAGCCGCCGAAGGCCGAATTGATCGGCCCGGCCCTTGCCCGTGTCAGCTTCGCCGTCCCGGAGGACTTAGGGTCCCGTCGGGCCCGCCTTTCCGGCCTGTTCTCCCGTGCCCTGAAGGACGCCCAGGATTCCCGATTGCTGAAAGGGGAGGCCCCGATGGCGCCATTGCTCGAGTCCTTAGTCGATGACCCCAAAAAGTGAGTCAAAACAGGTGATTCGGGGTCTAATCTTTTAAACATAAGTAAACTTGACAGGATAAGGTTAGGTTAGCCAATCTCTCGCCTCTGGAATCCATGGGCAACCGCTCCGACACATCCCCCGCCACCGCGGCTCTGACTCTGCGTAACGTGACCAAGCGTTTCGACGGAGCTTCGGGCCAGGTCACGGCGTTGGAGGACATCACTTTGGACGTCAGGGAAGGGGAGTTCCTGGCGATCGTGGGTCCCTCCGGTTGCGGCAAGTCCACGCTCCTCAGTCTCCTGGCCGGTCTCGAGCACACCAACGAAGGCGCGATCAAGCTCGGCGATCAGCCGGTCGAAGCGCCGGGCCGGGATCGCCTGGTGATGTTCCAGCAGGACGCGCTCTTCCCTTGGCTCAACGTCCTGGAGAACGTCCTCTTCGGCCTACGTCTCAAGCCCGACCTCACCGAGGCCGAGCGTCTCGAGTCGGCCCGCTATTACCTCAACCTCGTCGGCCTCGGCAACAAGGAGAAGGCCCGTCCGCACGAGCTCTCCGGCGGCATGCGCCAGCGCGTGGCCTTGGCCCGTTCGCTCGCGCCCAATCCGCGCGTCCTCCTGATGGACGAGCCTTTCTCGGCCCTCGACGCGCTCACCCGCGAGCAGCTTTACGGCGACATCCAGGAGATCTTCACGAAGCGCAAGAAGACCATCGTCCTCGTGACGCACAATATCCGCGAGGCGGTCTGCCTCGGCGATCGCGTCGTGCTCTTTTCGCCTAATCCGGGCCGTGTCCAGCAGGTCTTCGACGTAAACCTGCCCCGTCCTCGTCGCATGAACGACCCGGCCCTCGCCGCCCTCGCTTCCGAGGTCACCGCGGCTCTCTCCACCCGTCTTGCCCAGTGACCATGGCCTCGAAACTTCCTCGCCCGGTCATCCCGACCCTCGTCGCCCTCTTCATCCTCGGAGGCTGGGAGTGGTTTGTCCGCAGCGGCCGTGTCAGTGAAGTCCTCTTCCCGGCTCCGTCGCACGTCCTCCAGTGGTTCTGGGAGTCCCTGCTCAGCGGTGAGCTCCTGGCGGCCACGTGGGTGACGATGCGTCGCCTGGTCATCGGTTTCGCCATCGGCGCCGCCCTCGGCGTCCCTCTCGGCGCCCTCTGCGCCCGCGTCCGTTGGGTCCGTGACACGCTCGGCGTCCTCGCCCTCGGCCTGCAGACCCTGCCTTCGGTCTGCTGGGTGCCCCTCGCGCTCCTCTGGTTCGGCATCCGCGAGGAGGCCGTCCTCTTCGTGGTGGTCATGGGCACGCTCTGGGCCGTCGTCCTCGCGGTGCAGGAGTCGGTGCTTAACGTCCCGCCGCTCTACCTGCGCGCCGCCCAGACGATGGGCTCCAACGGCTGGCACCTCTGGTCCCGCGTCATCTTCCCGGCCGCGCTTCCGGGCGTGCTCAGCGGCATGAAGCAGGGCTGGGCTTTCGCCTGGCGTTCGCTCATGGCGGCCGAGATCTTCGTCGTGATCGTGACCGGCTTCGGTCTGGGCTCGCTCCTCAACGCCGGCCGTGAGCTCCTTCGCATGGACCAGGTCATGGGCGTGATGGCGGTCGTGATGATAGTGGGACTATTGGCCGACCTCATCTTCTTCTCCCCGATCGAGAGCTGGTTGCGCCGTTCCCGCGGGCTCGAACGCTGAGCCGTCGCCTTTCCTCCTCGCCCTCGGGGCCGGGGACGCCCAACCTTCGGGCAAATGTTTATCGACGAAGCCAAGGTTGAACTGAAGTCCGGTGACGGCGGCCACGGCTGCGTCAGCTTCCGTCGCGAGAAATTCATCCCGAAGGGCGGACCCGACGGCGGCAACGGCGGCAAGGGCGGCGACGTCATCCTGGTCTGCGACCGCAACGAAGGCGACCTCCAGGCCTACCGCTGGCAGCCGCACCGCCGCGCCCGCAACGGCGCGCCGGGCCAAGGCCGCCAGTGCGCGGGCCCCGACGGCGACGACCTGATCCTGCCGGTGCCTCCGGGTACGCAGGTCCTCGAGGAGGGCACCAACCGCCTCGTGGCCGAACTCACCGAGCACGGCGAACGCGTGGTGCTGCTCGCCGGCGGCAAAGGCGGCCTCGGCAACATGAACTTCAAGAGCTCGGTCAACCAGGCCCCGCGTCGCACGACCCCGGGCTACCCGGGCGAAGAAGGCAAGTTCCGCATCGTGCTCAAGACGATCGCCGACATCGGCCTCGTGGGCTACCCCAACGCCGGCAAGTCGACCCTGACCAATCTCCTCACGGCCGCGCGTCCGAAGATGGCGCCGTATCCGTTCACGACCCTGCACGTCAACGTGG
>JBJOMV010000103.1:0-6361 GCA_046052185.1 Verrucomicrobiota bacterium
TGAAGCTCGTCTCGGAAGTCGGCGTCGGCACCATCGCCACCGGCGTGGCCAAGGCGCACGCGGACGTCGTCCTCATCTCCGGCTTCGACGGCGGCACGGGCGCTTCGCCCCAGACCTCCATCAAGCATGCCGGCCTGCCCTGGGAACTCGGCCTCGCCGAGACCCACCAGACCCTCGTCCTCAACAACCTCCGCTCCCGCATCGTCGTCGAGACCGACGGCCAGCTGAAGACCGGCCGTGACGTCGTCATCGCCGCCCTCCTCGGCGCCGAAGAGTTCGGCTTCGCCACGGGCCCGCTGGTGACCCTCGGCTGCATCATGATGCGCGTGTGCCACCTCAACACCTGCCCGGTCGGCGTCGCCACCCAGGACCCTGAGCTCCGCAAGAACTTCACCGGCCGTCCGGAAGACACCGTGAACTTCATGCGCTTCATCGCCCAGGAAGTCCGCGAGATCATGGCCCAGCTCGGCTTCCGCACGCTCAACGAGATGGTCGGCCGCACCGACGTCCTCGAGGCGCGCCACGCCGTCGAACACTGGAAGGCCAAGGGCATCGACCTCTCCAAGCTCCTCTACTCGCCGAAGGCCGGCCCCGAAGTGGGTCGCTTCTGCACCGAGAAGCAGGACCACGGCCTCGAGAAGGGCCTCGACCTCTCCGTGCTCCTGGCGAAGTGCCAGCCGGCCATCGAGAAGGGCGAGCCGGTCCGCTACGAAGGCGAGATCAAGAACACCCATCGCGTCGTCGGCACGATCCTCGGCAACGAGATCACGAAACGCCACCCCGACGGCCTGCCGGACGGCACCATCCACCTGAAGTTCAAGGGCAGCGCGGGCCAGTCCCTCGGCGCCTTCGTCCCCCCGGGCGTGACCATCGAGCTCGAAGGCGACGCCAACGACTACGTGGGCAAGGGCCTCAGCGGCGGACGCGTGATCGTCTATCCTGACGCCAAGGCCACCTTCCCCGCCGAAGACAACATCATCCTCGGCAACGTCGCCCTCTACGGCGCGACCTCCGGCGAGGCGTTCTTCCGCGGCATGGCCGGCGAACGTTTCTGCGTCCGCAACTCCGGCGTCTCCACCGTCGTCGAAGGCGTGGGTGACCACGGCTGCGAATACATGACCGGCGGACGCGTCGTCGTCCTCGGCGCCACGGGCCGCAACTTCGCCGCCGGCATGAGCGGCGGCGTGGCCTACATCCTCGACGAGAAGGGCGACTTCGCCACCCGCTGCAACAAGCAGATGGTCGGCCTCGAGAAGCCCGACGCCACCGATGCGGCCGAACTCCGCGGCCTCGTCGAGCGCCACGCCGAGCTCACGGGCAGCCAGAAGGCGAAGAAGCTCCTCGCCAACTGGGACGCCTCCCTCGCCAAGTTCGTCAAGGTGATGCCGAAGGACTACAAGCGCGTCCTCCAGGCCATCGCGACGGCCCAGGCCAAGGGTCTCAGCGGCGACGCCGCCCTCAACGAAGCCTTCGAGATCAACTCTCGCGACCTCGCCCGCGTCGGCGGCGGCTGATCACCCACCTCGTCCACACCAAGCACCTTCTGCACCATGGGAAAACCTACCGGATTTGTCGAATACCAGCGCGAACTCCCGCCTGACCGCGATGCCCTCACCCGCATCGGCGACTGGAAGGAGATCCACCACCATCACTCCGACGAGAAGCTCCAGAAACAGGGCGCCCGCTGCATGGACTGCGGCGTGCCGTTCTGCCACACGGGCAAGCTCATCAGCGGGATGGCCAGCGGCTGCCCGATCAACAACCTGATCCCCGAGTGGAACGACCTCGTCTACAAGGGCCTCTGGCGCGAAGCGCTGGAACGCCTGCACAAGACCAACAACTTCCCGGAATTCACCGGGCGCGTCTGCCCCGCCCCGTGCGAAGGCTCCTGCGTGCTCGGCATGAACAAGCCCGCGGTCACGATCAAGAACATCGAAGTCTCGATCATCGACAAGGGCTACGAGAACGGCTGGGTCATCCCCCGCGCTCCGTCGAAGCGCACCGGCAAGAAGGTCGCCGTCGTCGGCTCCGGCCCCGCCGGCCTCTCCGCCGCCGCTCAGCTCAACTACGCCGGCCATAACGTCACCGTCTTCGAACGCTCCGACCGCCCGGGCGGCCTGCTGATGTACGGCATCCCGAACATGAAGCTCGACAAGAAGGACGTCGTGCTCCGCCGCATCGCCCTCCTCGAAGCCGAAGGCGTGACCTTCAAGTGCGGCGTCAACGTCGGCGTCGATGTGTCGCCCGAACAGCTCCGCAAGGACTTCGACGCGGTCATCCTCACCGTCGGCGCCACCAAGGGCCGCGACCTCCCCCTCCCCGGCCGTGAAGCCAAGGGCATCCATCTCGCGATGGAGTTCCTCCACGCCAACACGAAGAACCTCCTGGACGGCAAGGCCCCCGACGCGACCATCACCGCCAAGGGCAAGGATGTCGTGATCATCGGCGGCGGCGACACCGGCACCGACTGCGTGGGCACCTCGCTCCGCCACGGCTGCAAGTCCGTCGTCCAGCTCGAGATCATGCCGAAGGCCCCCGCCACCCGCGCCAAGGACAACCCGTGGCCGGAATGGCCGAAGACCTACAAGGTCGACTACGGCCAGGAAGAAGCGGCCGCCAAGTACGGCTCCGATCCGCGCGTCTACCTCACCACGGCCACGAAGTTCGTCGCCGACGAACAGGGCAACCTCAAGGAAGTCCACACCGTCGAAGTCGAGTGGAAGAAGGACGACAAGGGCGTCTTCGGCCCCCAGAAGATCGCCGGCACCGAGAAGGTCCGCCCGGCCCAGCTCGTCCTCCTCGCCATGGGCTTCATGGGCCCGGAACAGCCGCTCCTCGAAGCCTTCGGCGTCGAACGCGACGCCCGCTCCAACGTGAAGGCCGAACACGAGAAGTACGTGACCAACGTCCCGGGCGTCTTCGCCGCCGGCGACTGCCGTCGCGGCCAGTCCCTCGTCGTCTGGGCCTTCAACGAAGGCCGTGGCGCCGCCCGCGAGTGCGACAAGTTCCTGATGGGCAAGTCGGAGCTCCCGTAAGCCCCGCCTCCATCGTCCGGCGAAGCCCGACTCCCAGAGTCGGGCTTCTTGTTGGCGGGCATCTTAGGTTTGCCGAGGGAGCCCGCGCGACCCACCCTGCCCTCGTGAGCACGCCTTCCCTCGAAGACCTGAAATCCGTCGCCTTGGCCACGGCCATCGCCGCCGGCGACCTGCTCGCCAAAGGCGCCCAGATGAAGGTGAACGCTTCGACTGACGACGACGTGAAGATGCAGGCCGACGTCGATTCGGAGCACCTGGTCCGCGATCGGCTCAAGGCCACCGGCCTCCCCGTGATCGGCGAGGAACTCGGCGGCGACGCCACCCTCTTCGACGGCGACAGCCTCTACTGGGTCGTCGACCCGCTCGACGGCACCTACAATTACCTCCGTCGCCAGCCCTCGACCTGCGTGTCGCTCGGCCTGATGCGCGGCAAGGAGCCGGTGCTCGGCGTGATCCACGACTTCACCGCGAAGAAGACCTACCTCGGCGTCGTGGGCGACGGCAGCTACCTCAACGGCGTGCGCATCACGCCCGGCTGGGTCACCGACATCAAGGACGCCTGCATCATGACGGGCTTCCCCGCCGCCGCCGACAAGTCCGGCCCGGCGATGCAGCTCTTCGTGCAGCAGGTCGGGCGCTACAAGAAGATCCGCATGATCGGCTCCGCCGCGCTCGCCCTGGCCTACGTCGGCGAAGGCGTCGCCGACACGTATTACGAATCCGGCACGAACCTCTGGGACGTCGCCGCGGGCCTCGCGATCATCAAGGCCGCCGGCGGACATTACCGCTTAGTGCCCACCGGCAAACGTCCGCTCAACTACGACCTCTGGGCTTCGGCCCGCGAGGAGTGGACCCGCTGAGCGCCGCCTTAGGCGTGGACAAAAGACGTCGGGCGGCTAGGTTGGCCGCGTGCTCCTCGCCCTGACCAATCCGATCAAAGAAGCCGTGATCAAACACGCGGCGGAGAACTACGCCGAGAAGATCCTCGGCCAGGATTACGGCTCGATGGGCTTCTGGGTCGCCCTCGCGATGGTGCTCATCTACCTGCCCTTCCTCGGCCGGCTCGCCGCCCAGCACTTCTTCGGCAAGGACGGCACCCTCTTCGGCATCGGCCTCACGGGTATCCTCTCGGTCGCCCTGACCTTCGCGGCCATCTGCATGGCCGACACGAGCCTCGCGGGCATCGTCCCGAAGTCCATCGAGGTCCTGGTCATCTCCCTCTGCACCGCCACGGTGGTCCTGCTGGTCACCAGCGCGGCCGCCCAGGTCCTGAGCATGGGCTTCGGCCCCTCCCTCGGCCTCCAGCTGATCTTCTGGAACATCGTCTTCCTGGCCCAGCTGGCCACCCGGTTCCTGATGGATTTCTGGAAGCACGTCTGAGCACCGTCATGCGAGGGCTCTTTGCCGCGCTATGCTGCGTCTGGGCGGCCCTGGCGGCCGCCGCTGAGGTCAGGCACCCCACGCTGACCGGCAAGGTCGTCACGGGCTACCAAGGCTGGTTCCGGGCCGAAGGCGACGCCAGCGGCCTAGGGTGGGTGCATTATGGCCGTGGCAAGGGATTCTCCCCGCAGGCCTACTCGTTCGATATCTGGCCCGACCTGACCGAGTTCACGCCCGAGGAACGCTACCCCTCTCCTTTCAAGTTCGCCGACGGCAAGACGGCCGACCTCTTCAGCAGCGTCCATCCGCTGACGGTGCGCCGTCACTTCCGTTGGATGAAGGACTACGGGATCGACGGCGCGATGCTCCAACGCTTCGCGGTCGGCCTGGGCAAGAGCCGTGGCGCGGATTCGCTGGATGTCGTGCTGCGGAACTGCACCGAGGCGGCCAAGGCCGAGGGACGTTCGCTGACGGTGATGTATGACCTCTCCGGGCTGACGCCGGACAAGTTCCCGGCGGTCGCCGCGGATTGGCGCCGGCTCGTCGCCGCCGGTCAGACCAGACAAGCCTGCGCCCAATACCACCAAGGCAAGCCGCTGGTCGCCCTCTGGGGCCTCGGCTTCAAGGACCGCGCCCCGGCCATCGCGGAATGGAATACCCTGCTCGCGGACATCAAAGCCACGGGCGCCGCGGTGATGCTCGGCGTGCCGACCTACTGGCGCACGCAGAATAACGATAGCATCGACGACCCCGCGCTGCACCGCCTCATCCGTCAGGCCGACATCCTCAGCCCTTGGACGGTCGGGCGCTACGGCGACCCCAAGGGCGCGGCCAACCTGGCCGATAAGATCTGGAAGCCTGACCTGGCCTGGTGCCAGGCAGAAAAGAAAACCTACCTACCGGTGATCTTCCCCGGCTTCAGCTGGCACAATCTCTCCGCCCTCCGCGGCCAACCGGCCAAGCTCGACCAGATCCCGCGCCTCGGCGGAAAGTTCTTCTGGTCGCAGGCCGTCGCGGCCCGCGCGGCGGGCGCGCAGACCCTGTACGTCGCCATGTTCGACGAAATCGACGAAGCCACGGCGATCATGAAGTGCGGCGGCCCTCGTCCAGTCGGCGATTTCGTGGACCTTTCCGACGTCCCGTCCGACCACTATCTCTGGCTCAGCGGCCAAGCCGGCCGGATGCTGCGCGGAGAGATCCCCGCCAGCCCCGACCTGCCGAAACGCTGACCGTCCTCAGCCGGTGGCCTGGAGGCCGGCGGCGATGGCGTTCAACGAGAGGAGCATCTGCGGCAGCAGCGCGTCGGCTTCCTTACGGTCGCCGTCGGCCACCTTCTTGCGCCAATCCTTGAGCAAGGCGACCTGCTGCTCGTGCAGGAGGTCGATCGCGGATTCGCGGAGGGCGATGACCTTGCGCAGACGCGGACGGCCTTCGCTCAGCTTCGAGCCGGAGAGTTCGTCGAGCATCTTGCGGGCGAGGTTATGCTCGGCGAGGATGCGGTTCAGGAAGAGGCTGCGCAGCTTCTTGTCGGTCACGAGTCCGCCGTAGAGCTTCATCATGCTGCGGTTGGACGCCAGGACGCTGGTGGAGGCGTTCTTGAGCATGTAGCGGAGGGGCGGCCAGTCGTCGTAGTTCTTGCGGATGACTTCGAAGCCTTTCGGGTCTTCTTCCTTGAGACGGGCCAACGCGGAGCCGACGCCATACCAGCCGGACAGATAGAAACGGGCCTGGCTCCAGGCGAAGACCCACGGGATGGCGCGCAGGTCTTCCAGCGAAGCGGCGCCGGTGCGGCGGGACGGACGGGAGCCGATACGGCTGGCTTCGATGACGTCGATGGGGGTCGCCTGACGGAAGAACTCGATGAAGCGCGGGGTGCGGATGAGGTCCTGGTAGGCCTCGCGCGAGAATTCGGCGAGACGGTCCATGACCTTGGCCTGGGCGGCTTC
>JBJOMV010000104.1:0-6202 GCA_046052185.1 Verrucomicrobiota bacterium
CTCGGGAGTGCTCATGGGATGTGAAAAGTCTGCGGTTGTCAGGGGATGGTCGCCCCCTAGATAAGAGGGCAGGGAGCCGGACACTGAACCGCCCTTCCGCTTCCTTACAATCCGATTTAAGACTCCCTCGTCCCGTGGAATTCAATCTCAAGAAGATCATCAAGGCGCTCCTGTTCTCGACCTCCGAGTCGGTGTCCATCAAGGACATCCAGAAGGTCGTGCAGCGCTACCATGCCCAGGCCGCCGCCGAGAAGCAGCCCGACCTGCTGGAAGCCGCCGGTGAGCCCACCGTGCTGCCCGCCGGGCCGCCCGTCCAGGAAGTGATCCAGGACATCATCGACCAGGTCCCGACTTTGCTGACGGCCACCCAGATCCGCGAAGCCGTCGACGCCCTTGAAGCCGAGATGCGCGACGCCAATGACGCCTGCCGCATCCTGCAGGGACCGGAGGGCTTCCGCCTCGTGATCTCCCCGGCCTACGCCGACTGGGTCCGCCTGCTCCGCGGCGAGCCCCGCCCGCAGCGCCTCAGCCCGGCCTCGCTCGAGACGCTTTCCATCGTCGCCTACCGCCAGCCGGTCACCCGCACCGAGATGGAAGCCATCCGCGGCGTCTCCGTCGACAGCGCGCTCACCCGCCTGCTCGAGCTCGAACTCGTCGCCGTGACGGGCCGCGCCGACCTGCCGGGTCGTCCGCTGCAGTACGGTACGACCGACAAGTTCCTCGATTTCACGGGCCTGCGTTCCCTCGGCGAACTGCCGGCCTCCGACGTGCTTTCCCCTGCGCAGATTTCGGAATGGATCACGCGCGCCACGACGCCGGTCGAAGTCGGCGACGCCGAAGTCGGCCTGCCGCTCGAAGACCAGTCCTCCGCCGCGGTCGCCACCGAGCCTCCGCCCGCACCCGAGACCCCCGGCGCATGAGCCTCGAAGACCATCGTCGCGAGGTCGACCGCATCGACCGTGAGATCCTTCGCCTGCTCGGCGAACGCCTGCAGGTGGCCCGCGCCATCGGCGAAGCCAAGCTGAAGTCGGGCGCCCCGGTCTACGCCCCGCAGCGCGAAGAGCAGCTGCTGCGCTCGATCACCGAAGCCGCTCCCGCCATTCCCGCTTCCGGCCTCCGCGCCGTCTACCGCGAGATCATCTCGCTCTCCATCGGCGCCCAGATGGCCAAGCCGGTCGCCTATCTCGGACCGGAAGGTTCCTTCACCCAGCAGGCCCAGATCCGCGCCTTCGGCACCAGCGTGCCTTCGCTGCCGCTGCGCGCCATCGGTGACGTCTTCGCCGCCGTCGAATCCGGCGAGGCTTCCTATGGCGTCGTTCCGGTCGAGAATTCCACCGAGGGCGTCGTCAGCCATTCGCTCGACCTGCTCGCGGAGTCCGACCTGAAGGTCGTCGCGCAGGTCACGCTCTCGGTCGAACAGTGCCTCGTCGGCCAAGGCCCGCTCGACCAGGTGACCAAGGTGCTCTCCAAGGACATCGCCCTCGCGCAGTGCCGCGGCTGGCTCTCCCGTCATCTGCCCGCGGCCGCGCTCGTCGAGACCGACAGCACCGCGGCCGCCGTCGAACTCGTCGCGCGCTCGCCGCAAGGCCAGGCCGCCGTCGCGTCCGCCACCGCCGCCGAATCGCGCGGCGTCCCCATCCTCGCCCGCGGCATCCAGGATCGCCGCGACAACGCCACGCGCTTCTTCGTCATCGCCAGGTCCGCCAACGCGGTCGGCGCTCCCGAAGAGGTCACGAGCGTCGTCCTCACCCTCAAGCATGAGCCGGGTGCCCTCCAAGGCGCTCTCGCGGCCTTCTCCGACCGCGGCATCAACCTGATCCGCATCGAATCGCGTCCGAGCCACCGCCGCGCCTGGGAGTACCTGTTCTTCATCGACTTCCCGGGACACTGGGAGACCCCGGCGGTCCAGGCGGCCATCGGCGAGCTGAAGCCTCGCTGCGAGGTCGTGAAATGGCTCGGTAGCTATCCCCAGAGCGCCGGATGAGCCGACGCACGCTCGGCGGCTTGATGCTGGCCGTGCTGGTCGCGGGAGTCCTTTGGTCTGGTTTCGCCTGGTGGCGCGCATGGTCCGCACCGCTCGTCACGGTCGTCTTTCGTCCGCCGTTCTCCGTCGAAGGCATCGCCACCGGCACGCCGGTGCGCGTGCAAGGCGTCGTGGTGGGGCAGGTGGTCTCCATCGGCCTCGACCTTGACGCGGACGGGCGCCTGCGCCCGCTCGTCAACCTGAGCCTCGACCCGACCGCGCTGGAAGATCGTGGCTTCGCCGACCGCCTCCGTGGCGACCGGCTCGGCGAAGAGGTCGCCCGCGGCCTCCGGGCCCGGCTGATCACGGTCAACCCGTCTTCAGGCCTGCTCCAGGTCGAACTGGTCTGGGACGCCACCGCGGCCCCGCCGACGGTCGCCCTGCGCCGCGACGAGATCCCTCCCGTCGGTGATGCGTTCGGGCGTCGGCTCGAAGGCTTCGTCGATCAGCTCGAGCGGTTGGCGCAGGCCGACCTCGTCGGCCTGGCCGCCGAACTTGATCGGGATCTCGACCGCTGGTTGGTCGCCGCCGACCCCGCCCGCGCGGCCCGTTTCTCCGCGGACCTCGTCACGCGCACCGCCGCCGTCCGCGAAGCCACCGCGGTCGACGCCTTGGGCGAACGTGCGCGGCGTTTCGCCGAAGCCTCCCGCCGCCTCCGTGGCGCGGTCGAGCAAGCCGAGCGTGGCCTCGACGACGAGACGCTCGCTCTCCTGCAGGTCCGCCTCGCCGATGCGGCCGCGGCCCTCGCTTCCTTCGGCGCGGCCCTCGAGGGTTCGCAGTCGGGCATGACCGCCGCCGCCGGCGATGTCTCCGGGGTTCTCCGCGCGGTCTCCGAAGGCGCCCGGACTTGGAAGAAGAAGGCCGCCGGACTCACGACCGAGCCCCAGCCCCGCTGAGGGAACAGGCTTGCGGCGGACCCCCGGAGCGGGGATAGGTGAGGGGCATTTACCCGCCATGGCCGACCCGACCGACAAGATGGAATCCATCATCAACCTGTGCAAACGCCGCGGGTTCGTCTTCCCTTCCTCCGACATCTACGGCGGCTTCAACGGCTTCTTCGACTACGGCCCCCTCGGCGTCGAGCTGAAGAACAACATCAAGCAGGCCTGGTGGCAGGATTTCGTGCACCGCCGCGACGACATCGTCGGCCTCGATTCCTCGATCATCCACCACCCGACGACCTGGAAGGCTTCGGGCCACATCGACAATTTCACCGACCCGCTCGTGGACTGCAAGGAGTCCAAGATGCGTTACCGCGCCGACCAGCTCTTCTTCGCCCCGGTGCGCGTCGCCGGCGAGACGATCGGCTACGTCTCCGTCCTCGAGGACGACGGCATGCAGGCCAAGGCCGACGAGATGGCCAACGAGATGAAGCGTAAGCTCGCCAAACAGGGCGCGCTCGAGCCGGTCGTGCTCAAGGATTACACCGAGGCCAAGCCCGAGGAGCACGCCCTCGTGCCTTCGCCCGCCACGGGCAAGCCGGGTTCGCTCACGCCGCCCCGCTCGTTCAACATGATGTTCCAGACGTATGTCGGCGCCATGCAGGACGCGTCGGCCACCGCCTATCTCCGCCCGGAGACCGCGCAGGGCATCTTCATCAATTTCAAGAACGTCGTCGACACGGGCCGCGTGAAGCTCCCCTTCGGCATCGCCCAGATCGGCAAGGCGTTCCGCAACGAGATCAACCCCCGCAACTTCATCTTCCGCTCCCGCGAGTTCGAGCAGATGGAGATCGAGTATTTCATCTCGCCGTCCGCGGACTGGTCGACCGCCCACAAGGATTGGATCGAAGGCTGCCTGGCCTGGTTCGAATCCATCGGCATCCCGCGCGCGAAGCTCTCGCTCTACCCGCACCCGACCGAGAAGCTCGCCCACTATTCCAAGGGCACCACGGACATCATGTTCGAATTCCCCTTCGGCGTGCAGGAACTCCAGGGCGTCGCCGCCCGCGGCGACTTCGACCTGACCCAGCACAGCGAGGTCTCCGGCCAGAAGCTCGACTGGTTCGACGAGGCCGCCAAGGCCCGCTACATCCCGCACGTGATCGAGCCCTCCGTCGGCGTCGACCGCGTCTTCCTCGCGCTCCTCACCACGGCCTATCATGAGGACGAGGTCGAGGGCGAGAAGCGCGTCGTGCTCCGCCTCCCGGCCCGCGTCGCCCCGTTCAAGGCCGCGATCTTCCCGCTGGTGAAGAACAAGCCCGAGCTCGTCGAACGCGCCGAGGCCCTCTACCGCCGCCTGAAGAAGCGCCACAACGTCTTCTACGACGCCGCCGGCGCCATCGGCCGCCGCTACCGTCGCCAGGACGAGATCGGCACGCCTTACGGCATCACCATCGACTTCGACACGATCGAGAAGGGCGCCGGCGTCACGGTCCGCGACCGCGACACGCTGGAGCAGGTGCGCATGACGGAAGACGAGGTCGTCCGCTTCCTCGACGACAAGGTCAACGGCTGACCTTCGTCGGGGCGCCCGCGAGTTCTTCCGCCAGCTTGGCGATGCGTCGCTTCCCGCAGAGGGAGGCGGCGATCGTCAGGTTGCGCAGGCCTTGCGGCAGGTGCGCGAGGTATTCCGGGCGGCCCTTCTTGTGGCCGAGGAAACCGTAGGCGCCGCAGGCCTGCAGGAGGCGCTGCGTCGCGGCGACGTGGAAGAGGTGCGAGAACTCGTCGCTGGAACCTTTCCAGCCGGAGACTTCGCGCGCGTGGTCCTCGATCTCGATGCGCCAGAGGTCCATGTCGGCGCGCGTGAGGTAAGGGTCGAAGGCGAGCGCGGCGTAGTCGTAGAACATGCAGCCGTGCCGCAGTCCCTGGAGGTCGACGAGCCAGGCGGAGCCGTCGCGCACCATGATGTTCTGCGACTGGAAGTCGCGGTGGATCGTGACGACGGGCTGGCCCATGAGCTCCTTGGCGAGCGAGGCCATCTCGTCGGTGACGGCGCGGTCGGGCTTGCGGCCGCCGAGCGCGTTGTCCTGGAAATACTGACGCTCCCACTGGTAGAGGTTCGGGCCGAAGGCCTCCATGAGCGGCACGCCCGCGGCGGCGAAGGCGTCGACGCCGTGGCGATGGATGCCGGCGACCTGTTCGAGCGCGGATGCGACCGGCGCCCACGGGAACTCGGCGCCTTGGGCGAGCGACCAGAGGTCGGTGTCGCCGAGGTCTTCGAGCACGAGCACGCCGGCGTCCTTGTCCGCCGCCAGCACCTGCGGGACCTGTACGCCGATCTGGTCGCGCAGCACGCCGGCGATGTCGCCGTACAGCGCGTTCTCGGGACGGGAATCGTCGTAGACGCAGAGCACCGCGGTCTCGCCGGTCGGCTTACGCAGGCGATGGAACTTGCGGCCGGAGCCGCCCTTGAGGACTTCGCCGCCGGCGGCGAGTTCGTATCCGTGCGCCCGAGCCGCGTCGGCCGGCGTGATGGCGCCGCGGACGGGCTTCTCCTGAAGGGCCTTCACGGCCTGGTATTCCTCGATGGTGCCCAGGTCATGCCACGTGGCGGAGCCGTCGAGGAAGCCTTGGATGCTGCCGGGCCGGGCCTGCGTGCGGCGGAGGAAATGTTCGACGAGCGATTCGATCGTCGCGGGCACGCCCTGGGCGAAGGCCTTCGTGACGATACAGATCCCGGTGTATTGGTAGGCCGGATCCTGCTGGCCGAGGCGGTCGCGGAGGTCGGTCACGGCGCCTTCGTCGGTGACCCGGACGTTGCGGTTCGGGCCGGCTTCGCGGACGACCAGCGTGGCTTCGCCGCCGTTGGCGCGGTGATGCGCGACGGCCGCCGTGATGTCGCAGCCGGAGAGGATGTCGCCGTTCCAGACGACGAGGTCCTGGTCGTCCGGTCCGAGCAGGCCTGCGATGTTGGCGAGGCCGCCGCCGGTCTCGAGCAGGACGGGTTCATGGACGAGCTTCACTTCGGCGTCGCCGAAACGGCCTTCCGGGAAGGCGAGCGTCCAGGCTTCGGGGCAGTGATGCGTGTTGATGAGGAAGCGGCGCGTACCGGCGGCACGGAGCTTCTCCATCGCCTGGAGGACCATGGGACGGCCGGCGATCGGAAGCAGGGGCTTCGGGCAGTTTTCGGTGAGCGGACGCAGACGCGTGCCGAGGCCGGCTCCGAGGAGGAAGGCGGTGCGGGGGAAATCAGGCATGGGAAGAGGCGGCGCAGCCGGGGCAGATGCCGTAGACTTCC
>JBJOMV010000105.1:0-6063 GCA_046052185.1 Verrucomicrobiota bacterium
TCTTGACTCCCGCCCAGACTTGGGCAAACCACCCAGCCATGGCTGTGACTACCTCAAAGCTCCTTTGGTGCACCATCCGTTTCAAGGAGAAGGAAGGCAACTGGTGGGTGAAGGAGAACTCCGACCCGAAGCATTACGAGCCGGACGGCCTCGGTATCCTCGATCCCTACCAGTTCCCCTGGATCCTCGACATGATGGACCCCCTCCGCGAGTACGGTCTCTCCAACGAGATCCTCGAGGCGGCCTTCGTGCCTTTCCAGACCCAGGAGATCGAGAAGGACCAGACGGTCCGCCTCGTCCGCGTGGCCGAGCACATCCTCGACTCCGAGGAGCCGCTCTTCGCCCTCCCCAACATCAAGGACGGCGACAAGGGCGCCTACGCCGACCTCCTCGAGCACATCATGCGCCTGCGCGTGAAGCTCATCAACGACACGATCAAGCTCGAGCAGAAGCTCACCGTCGAAGACGTGGACGAACAGCTCAGCGAGCTGCGCAACCAGGCCATGATCGAAGGCCGCGACATCCATCCTTTCGAAGAGATCACCGACATCCTGGAATTCGTCCCGCAGGGCCACGAAGTCCCGGGCGACGACGACGATGACGACAAGCCGGCCCGCCCCCAGGCGGCCGCGGAAGACATCGCCGACCTCCCCGACGTCGAAGAAGTCGACAAGGACATGGAGAAGAACCTCCGCTGGGACGACGAGGAAGAGCCGGCCGAAGAAGGCTCCGGCGAATCCGAGGGCGGCGAGTCCGAAGGCGGCGCCAAGGGCTCCGGCAAGTCCGGTCGCCGTCGCTGAGCCTCGGGCTTACTTGCCCGGCTTATCCGTGGCCTGCGGCTCGAAGAGCCACATGCGACGGGAAGCCATGTCCACCGCGATCGGGTGGGCGCGCAGGAAGTCGTCGCCGAGCAGGTTGTGCTCCTCGTCGCGGATGAATTCGACGCCCGTCAGCGGGGCGCCGCCGATGCGCAGCGACTTGATCTTGCAGACCTGCACGCGCGTGAGGGAAGTGCCGCGCACGGTGGCCACGGGCAGGAAGCCGCGGAACTCGGTCTCGCCGCGGAACTTCAGCGAGCTCATGTAGGACTTCGAGGCGCCGGAATCGACGATCATGGGCACCTTGACGCCTTCGACCTCGATGTTGACGCCGCAGTGTCCGCCGCGGCTGTAGATGGGCACTTCGTGGGCGGAGGAGGTGTCGGGGATCTTGCCGAGGATCATGACCTTGTTGCGCAGGTCCATGTAGAAGGACCGGCCGAAGAGCAGGTCGGCGCCCATCAGTCCGTCGATGTCCATGCCGTCGAGCGGCATGATGGCCACGTGGAAGTCGCGCCAGGTGACCTCGCCCGCGCGCAGGGTCTCGACGAGCCCGTAGGTCGACTCCTTGCGGCCGGAGTTGCCCATGGAGGGCAAGCTGAAGGCTTCGCTGACGCCGCAACGCTGCGCCGCGCGCGGCGTGAGCACGGCGGTGCCTTGGCAGCCGGTGTCGACGCCGAGCAGCACGTTGACGCCGTTGATCTGCACCATGAGCGTCGGGATGGCCTTGATGCGCAGGCGATAGGTCGCGACCCCGCTCTCGGGGAATTCCTCCTTGGGCTTCTTCAGGTCCTGCGCCGCGAGCGAACAGACGAGGCAGAGGCCGAGGCTGGCGAACAGGAGGCGCAAGGGCTTCATGGGTGGGCGGCGAGGCGCGGGAAGCGCCGGGGTCACCCTAATTTGGACGGAATCTCCGGGAGGTCGACAAGGACCTGCGGATTTCTGGCTCAGGCCTGCCGGCGGCGACGCCAGAGGTAGGCCAAGGCGAAGCAGAGGCCGCCCAGGCCGACGGCCCAGTCGCCATGGCGGACCCAGAAGGTCTCGGGCTGGCGGTCGCCCGGGATCCGGACCGGCGTGGCCAGACGGGCGCCCCGGAAATACACGCTGCCTTCCGCCAGGACGGGGAAGGCCCGGCCGAGAGGGTCGATGGTCCCGCTCCAGCCCGCGTTGCCGCAGCGGACCACGGGCAGCCCCGTGGCGGCGGCCAGGAGGACGGAGTGGGCCGCGTGCTGATAGGCTCCGGCCTCGCGGCCGTACCAGGCGTCGTTGGTCACCACGACGAGCACGTCGGCGCCGGCGAGCGCATGTTCCCGGGCGAGCTCGGGGAAGACGTCTTCGTAGCACACCAAGGCGCCGGCCATGAAGGTGCGGCCTTGGCGCGTGGTCAGGGGCAGCAGGGAAGGGCCGGTGCCGGCCACGCAGTCGGTCTCGATCGGCACGACCTTGCGCAAAGGCAGGAAGTCGGCGAAGGGCACGTATTCGCCGAAGGGCACGAGGTGGCGCTTCGCGTAGGCGGGCTTGCGCACGCCTTCCGACGTCACCACCGCGACGGCGTTGCCGTAGCCCGCGCCGCGTCGGTCGATGGCGCCGATCACGAGCGGGGTGTCGGTGACCGCGGAGAGGGCCTTGAGGCGGTCGACGTAGGCTTCGCTTTCCAGCGTCAGCGGCAACGCCGCTTCGGGCCAGAGCACGAAGTCCGCTTTGCGGCCGCCGGCGGCGTCGATGGTCATCGTCTCGGCGAGGCGCAGGTGTTCCTGCAGGCGCGCGCCGTCCCATTTGGCGTTGGGGTCGAAGTCCGTCTGCACGACCGCGGGCGTGATGGCGACGTGCGGGGTCGTGGCCTTGGTGGCGTTGGCGGCGAGCAACGCGATGAAGCCGCCGGCGATGGGCAGGAGTCCGACGTAAAGTTCGGGCGTGAGCCGGCGCAGCCAACCGGCGGGGCCGACGGGCGCGAGGCGCGCGTCTTCGCGGTAGGATTCGATGAGCCGGACGATCCAGCGCGCGAAGCCGAGGTTGAAGAGCACGAGCGCGACGGAGAGGCCGATCGGGCCGACCCACGCGCAGAGGCTGAGCATCACGGGATTGCCCGTCTGCGAGGCGGAGAACGGCAGCCAGCCGAAGCCGGAGAGGATCGTGGCGCGCGTCCACTCAAGCAGGCCCCACGCGCCCGCGAGTCCGGCGATCGCGAGCAGGCGCGCGGGCAGGCCGGCGCCGGCGCAGGCCGGGAAGATCCAGCGGAGCAGCAGCAGCCAGCCGAACAGGTAGAGCGCGCAGTAAGCGGTGAGCAGCACCAAGCCCAGCCAGCCGAGCGGCGGATAGACGTGACGCAGCCAGACGAGCAGGGCGATCCAGAGCAGCCAGCTCATCGCGAAACCGGCGCGACGCCAGTCGCGCCACTCCGGATTGAACGCGGCGACCACCGCGGCGGGCACGAGCGCGATGAACGCCCAGAAGGGATGACCGAGCGGGCCGAACGAAAGGAAGAGCAGGAGGGCCGTCAGGGACGTCCCGAGCCAGGCGAGCCGGCCGGATCCCGGGCTGCTCGCGTCGGTTCCGGTCATTCCGAGAGGACTTCGACGACTTCCCAGCCCTCGTCGCGGACGAGCGCTTCGGCCTTCTTCCACTTGATGTCCTGGGTCTCAGGTCCCTTGCGGATGCGGACGACGGCGTTGCGGCCGATCTTCGGGCTCTGGCGGCGGAAGGGCTCCTGCTTCGGGGCGACGGCGGGCGTGGACTCGGTCGCGGCGCCCGTGCCGGGTTCGGCGGGTCCGACGGCCTTGGCCTGGCCCTGCGCGCGGCGCATCAGGGATTCGAGCGCCTCCATCGAGGTCGCGGTGCGGAAGAGACCGGAGCACGCGTCGGTGCGCAGCTGCTGCATCAGACGTTCGAAGGCCTTGAAGGCCTCGGCCTTGTACTCGTTGAGCGGGTCCTTCTGGGCGTAGGTGCGCAGGCCGACGCCGCGGCGGAGGTCTTCCATCTCGGTGAGATGGTTCTGCCAGTTGCGGTCGATGGCGCGCAGGAGCACGCTGCGTTCGAGGTACTGGAGGATCTCCGGCGATTCGTGCTGCTCGCGGCCGGTCTGCAGGGCGCGGACGCGGTCGGTGGCCAGGAGGAGCACCTGCGTCTTCGTGCGCGCGAGGATGTCCTCGAGGTCGAGGCGCATGTGGAAAGTGGTCACGTACCAGTAGACGAAGGCTTCGGCGGCGCGGCGGTCGGCTTCGCCGGCGGGGTCGGGGAAGACCATCGCGAGGCGTTCGTCGATCTCTTCCTCGACGATGTCCATGATCGTCGCGCGGCTGTCGGCGGCCTTGAGGGCGCGGTTGCGCAGGCCGTAGACGATCTGGCGCTGCTGGTTCAGCACGTCGTCGTACTGCAGCAGGCGCTTGCGCATGGAGTAGTTCTGGCCTTCGACGCGCTTCTGCGCGGTGCCGATGGAACGGTTGAGGAGCGGATGCTCGAGCGGTTCGCCTTCCTTGAAGGACTTCTCGAGCAGCGAGGAGATGATGCCCGCGTTCGAGAACAGGCGCATCAGGTCGTCCTCGAGGGAGACCAGGAAGCGGGAACGGCCGGGGTCGCCCTGGCGCGAGCAGCGGCCGCGCAGCTGGCGGTCGACGCGGCGGGACTCGTGGCGCTCGGTGGCGAGCACGTAGAGGCCGCCGAGTTCGCGGACGCCTTCGCCCAGCTTGATGTCGGTGCCGCGGCCGGCCATGTTGGTGGCGATGGTCACCGCGCCGTGCTGGCCGGCCATGGAGACGATGTCGGCTTCGGATTCGTGGTGCTTGGCGTTGAGGATCTTGTGGGGCACCTTGGCCATCGCGAGCATGCGGCCGAGGGTCTCGGAGGCTTCGACGGAGGCGGTGCCGACGAGGACCGGCTGGCCGCGCTTGTGGGCTTCGGCGATCTCCTTGATGGCGAACTGGTACTTCTCCTTGCGGGTCTTGAAGACGATGTCGTTGTCGTCGACGCGGATGCACGGGCGGTGCGTCGGGATGGCGACGACCGTCAGCTTGTAGATGTCGTGGAACTCGGAAGCCTCGGTCTCGGCGGTGCCGGTCATGCCCGCGAGCTTCTGGTACATGCGGAAATAGTTCTGGATGGTGACCGTCGCGTAGGTCTTGTTCTCCTTCTCGAGCGCGACGCCTTCCTTGGCTTCGACGGCCTGGTGCAGGCCGTCGGACCAGCGGCGGCCTTCCATGATGCGGCCGGTGTTCTCGTCGACGATCTTCACCTTGCCCTCGTGGACGACGTATTGCTTGTCCTTCTCGTAGAGGGTGTAGGCCTTGAGCAGCTGGCCGATCGCGTGGATGTCCTCGGAGACCTGCGCGTAGGCGACTTCGGCCTCGGCGCGCAGTTCGGCGCGGCGCTCGGGCGTGAGCGATTCGTCGTTGTCGAGCTCGACGTAGCGGCTCGGGAGGTCGGGGAGCACGAACGCGTCAGGCTCGCCGGGGCGGAGGGTGTCGCGGCCGAGCTGGGTGAGGTCGGACTCGTGCTGGCGTTCGCTGACGGAGAAGTAGAGGCGTTCCTTGAGGTGGAAGCGGCGGTCCTTCTCGATCTCGGAGGCGAGCACGCCTTCGTGCTTCTCGAGGAACTTGCGCCACTTGCCGTTCTCCATCAGGCGGAGGAAGACGCGGTTGCGGGGCATGCCGTGGGCGGCGAGCCAGAGCTTGTCGAGGGCGTCGGCGGAAGGCTCCTTGTCCTCGCCGAGCTTCTCGAGCTCTTCGCGGACTTCGTTCATCAGGCGGGTGACGAGGCGGATCTGGAGCTCGACCAGGCCCGCGACCGGCTGGCGGAGGCGCGGGAAGGCCGGCTCGCGTTCTTCGGCGACGGGGCCGGAGATGATCAGCGGGGTGCGGGCTTCGTCGACGAGGATGGAGTCGATCTCGTCGACGATGCAGAAGTAGTGGTCGCGCTGGACCTGCTCGTCCGGCGAGAGGGCCATGCCGTTGTCGCGCAGGTAATCGAAGCCGAACTCGGAGGCGGTGCCGTAGGTGATGTCGCAGCCGTAGGCGGACTTACGGTCCTCGCTGGACATCTGGTTCTGGATGCAGCCGACCGTGAGGCCGAGCCAGCGGTAGAGGTGGCCCATCCACTCGGAGTCGCGGCGGGCGAGGTAGTCGTTGACGGTGACGAGCTGGCAGTTCCGGCCGGTCAGCGCGTTGAGGTAGAGGGGCAGGGTGGCGACGAGGGTCTTGCCTTCGCCGGTCGCCATCTCGGCGATCTTGTTCTGATGGAGGGCGATGCCGCC
>JBJOMV010000106.1:0-5958 GCA_046052185.1 Verrucomicrobiota bacterium
CTTGCGGATGACTTCGAAGCCTTTCGGGTCTTCTTCCTTGAGACGGGCCAACGCGGAGCCGACGCCATACCAGCCGGACAGATAGAAACGGGCCTGGCTCCAAGCGAAGACCCACGGGATGGCGCGCAGGTCTTCCAGCGAAGCGGCGCCGGTGCGGCGAGACGGACGGGAGCCGATACGGCTGGATTCGATGACGTCGATGGGGGTCGCCTGACGGAAGAACTCGATGAAGCGCGGGGTGCGGATGAGGTCCTGGTAGGCCTCGCGCGAGAATTCGGCGAGACGGTCCATGACCTTGGCCTGGGCGGCTTCGCTGCGGACGGCGACGTCGTGCAGGAAGGTGTTCTGCGTCACGCCGGCGGTCAGCAGCTCGAGGTTGTTCACCGCGGTGATGTGGTTCGCGTACTTCTGGGTGATGCTCTCGCCCTGTTCGGTCACGCGCATCTCGCCCTGGATCGAACCCTGCGGCAAGGCGTCGATGAAACGGTGGGTCGGGCCGGCGCCGCGGGAGATGGTGCCGCCGCGGCCATGGAAGAAGACGATGCGGACGCCGTGCTTCTCGCCGACGGCGGCGAGGTTCTGCTGGGCGCGGTAGAGGTTCCAGAGCGAGGCGAGGATGCCGCCGTCCTTGTTGGAGTCGGAGTAGCCGATCATCACCTGCTGCGTCAGGCCGTCGGTCAGGCCGGCGTCGCGGCGGGCCTTCAGCGTGCGCTGGGTCATCGGGTGCGAAAGGAACGCATCCATGATGCCGGTGCTGCGCTCGAGGTCGCCGATGGTCTCGAAGAGCGGGACGACGGGCAGCAGGCAGTAGGCGTCGTCCGAACCGCCGGCGGTCAGGCCGGCCTCGCGGGCGAGGAGATACACGGACAGCAGGTCGGAGACCGAGCGGGTCATGCTCACGATCAGCGAGCCGAGGCCCGCCGCGCCGTAGTGGTCGATGTGCGTGGCGAGGGCGCGATGACAGGCGACGACGGCGTCGGCCTCCGGACCGATGCTGGCCTGCTCACGGAGGAACGGACGCGTGGAGCGCAGTTCGGAGTCGAGGAAGCCGAGGCGGCGGGATTCGTCCCACTGGGCGAAATTGGCGTCGTCCTGGCCGGTGGCGGCGAGGAGCTGGCCGATGGCCTTGTCGTGGAAGGCGCTGTTCTGGCGGATATCCAGGACCGCCATGTGGAAGCCGAAGGTCCGCAGGAAGCGCAGGAGCGGGTCGAGCTCGGCGCGGGCGATGCGACCGGCGCCGACTTCGATGAGGGTCTCGCGCAGGAACAGGAGGTCGGCGATGACGCCCTCAGGCGTGCGATGCTGGCCCTGGCCGAGGGCGCCGACCGGGTTCGGCAGGCGGAGGCGGACGAGGTTGACGTATTGGCGCCAGGTCTCGCCGACGTTGCGCTTGATCGCGGCCTCGCCGGCTTCGCCATGGGCGGCGGCATGCTTCTCGACCTGCCGGATGAAGACGGGGGGCGGAGACTGGAGATGGTCGCCGAGGGACAGCCGCTGACCGAGGGTCTCGAGCCGCTCATTGCAGATCGCGATGGCGGTCGAACGGAAGAGGTTGAGGGCGCGGGTGGTGACTTCAGCCGTGACCAGCGGGTGGCCGTCGCGGTCGCCGCCGACCCAGGTGCCGAGGACGATCTGGGGCAACGAATCCGGGTGCTCCACGCGGGCGGGGTCGAAGCCCGCTTCTTCCCAGGCCTGACGCAGGCGCAGGTCCATGCTGACGACGGCGTCGGGGAAGACCTTGGAGAGGAAGTAATTGATGTTCCGGAGCTCCGACTGGACGTCGGGCTTCTGGTGGTAGAACTCGCCGGTGCGCCAGAGACGCTCGAGCGCGACCTTGATCTCCTCGCGGATCGCGCGCTGTTCGGCGGCGGTCCACATGTTGTTCTCGCGACGGACGAGTAGCTTGTAGATCTCGCGATGGATCTCGAGGACGGTGGCGCGCTTGGCTTCCGTCGGGTGCGCGGTGAGGACGGGCTCGACGCGCATGCGGTTGAGGCGCTTGGCGATCTGCTTGTCGGTCAGGCCGGCGTCGACGAGGGCGCGGAGCGCCCGGCCCCACGAACCCGGATCGGAAGCGAGGCCATGCTTGTCCTCGCGGAGACGCTTGGACTGCGCGGAGGCGTTCTCCTCGACCATGTTCAGGAGCTGGAAGGCAATCGAGTAGGCCTGGACGCCGCGGTAGGAGAAGAGCTGCACGCCGCGCAGCTTGCGCTTGCCCATCCACGGCAAGGTGCCGGCGAGATCCTTGTGGTCGAGCTGCTCGAGCACCTCGACGAAACACGTCATCATGAAGTCGAGGTCCTTGTCGACTTTCTTAAGCCCGCGGGCGAGGTCGTTGCTGATGGCCATGCGACGAGAGTCGTAGCACGGGGGTCCGAAAACCCGCAACCGCAAACCCCCTCGGCTTGCTTCTCCGCCCGACCACCGTTTGATGGAAACTCGCCATGGCGGACTCTCGGCTCACCCTCCCCGACCTCTGGCAGCAGGACGCCCTCCGCGCCCTCAGGCAAGGCGAGGACGTCGTCATCCAAGCCCCGACGGGCGCCGGCAAGACCTACGTCTTTGAACTGCTCATCCGCGGCGGCCACCGCGGCCAGGCGGTCTACACGGTGCCGACCCGGGCCTTGGCCAACGACAAGCGGGCCGAATGGCTCGCCCTCGGTTGGGACGTGGGCATCGCGACCGGGGACGTCAGCGCCAACCTCGGCGCCCCGGTCATCGTGGCGACCCTCGAGACCCAGCGACACCGCTTCCTGGAAGGCCGCCACCCGGACCTGCTGGTGGTCGATGAGTACCAGATGCTGGCCGACGCCCGTCGCGGGGCGGCCTACGAAACCGTCCTGGCCATCGCCCCACCCTCCACCCAGCTCCTGCTCCTCAGCGGCAGCGTCTCCAACCCCAAGGCCGTGGCCGAATGGCTCCGCAGCCGCGGCCGCAAGGTCACGCTGATCGAGGAGCACACCCGCCCGATCCCGCTCGAGGAGATCTCCCTCGACGCCTTGGAGACCCGCGAGCCGACCGGCATCAAAGGCCATGTCGCCCGCGCGGTGATCCGGGCCGTCCTCGCCGACCTGGGTCCGATCCTGGTCTTCGCCCCCCGCCGCCGAGCCGCCGAGCAGATCGCCCGGGACATCGCGGCCGGCCTGCCCCTGGGCAACGGCCCCCAACTCTCCCCCAGCCAGCGCAGCCTCGCGGGCGATGACCTCAATCGACTCCTCCGCCAAGGGGTCGGGCTCCACCACAGCGGGCTCACTTTCGAACAGCGGACCGAACTCATCGAACCTTGGGCCAAGGCGGGCAAGCTGAGCGTGGTCGTGGCCACGACCGGACTGGCCTCGGGCATCAACTTCTCGCTCCGCTCGGTGCTGGTGACCGACCGACGTTACGCGGCCGATCACACCGAACGGGAGATCCGCCCCGACGAACTCCTGCAGATGTTCGGCCGCGCGGGTCGCCGAGGCCTCGACGACCGCGGCTTCGCCCTCTGGACCGGCGACAGCCCACGACTCGGCGAAGCCAAGCCCCTGCAGCTTAAGCGGAGCGAGGCGCTCGACTGGCCGGCGTTCCTGTCGGTCATGCGCCGCGCCGAAGAACCCAAGGCCGCGGCTCAGTCGCTCGCCGCCTCCCTCTTCACCCGTGAGCCGATCGACCTCGCGCTGGATCGCCTGGACGATTACGCCGCACCAAGCGACGTGCCTGAGCCGGTCGCCGGCGCGACCCGGCAGATCCACGAGATCCTCGGGCGTAACGGCACCTGGCAACGCGAACGCCCGACGCACCTGGTCCCGCTATCGCAGGCCCTCATCTACGTGAAGGAGGCCTGGTATCCGGCGCTGTCCAAGCCCGACTCCCTGCGCGCCCTCGCCTACGGGACGCCCTGCAAACTCGAGACGGGCGGCGAGGTCCGCTACGGCCGGACCATCACGCTGGCGCACTTCCCCAAGGAGACCGGGGCCTCGCAACTGACGCCGGCCGACTGGCTGCTCAAGGCGCTGCGCAGACAAGAGAACGGCCGCAGCCGGCCGCGCACGTGGAAACTGGAACTCCTCGAAAAAGAGATCCTGCCCTTGCTCCCGCTGCTCACCCAAGGAGGCGTCGCCTACGGCGGCCTCTTCCTCGGCCGCGACAGCGTGCAAGTGAAACTGGATTACTCGCGCGCCGATGTCCGCGTCTGGCCCGACGCCGACAACCATCCGCTCATCAATCCGCCGCGCCGCTCCGTCGCCAAGCAGGACATCAACCTGCGCGAAGTCCTCGGCGGCGGCACGCTGCACACCGCACGTGCCGGCCGGCTCTGGAAGAAGCTCGGACTCATCGACGCCTCCGGCCGGCCGACCGACCGCGGTCACGTCGCCTCGCTCTTCCAGCACGGCGAAGGCCTCGCCGTCGCGGCGGCGCTCGAGGATCAGGCCTACGACGCCCATGCGCTCGCCTGGGATCTCGCCGAACTGCGGGCCGGGGAACGCGTGGCCTCCGCAGGACGCAATTCCAGCCGCCTCGGGGCCTGCTGCCGCCTGACCTATAAGTCTCTCACCGCCGAGGGCTACCTGCGGGAAGGCCTGCCGGTCGGCTTCGGCGAAGGCTGCGCCGAGGCGCTGAAAGGCTTCGCCCTGCACGGCAAGATCCCGCCGGTCGACGCCGACGGCCAGGGCCCCGGCCAAGGCGACCTGGAACGCGCGGTCCTCGAATGGCGGAGCACCTTGCAGCTCATCGCGCATGGCCCGGCCCACCCTTCGCATCGCTGGCAGCAGCTGCGCGCGGCCGCCCAAGACGTCCTCGGAAGGATCGTCGGGGCGACGCCGGCGGCGCGCTGAGGCTTACTTGCCGGTGATGGCCCTCGCGGCCGCCTTGGCCATCTCGGCGGCGCCCGCGGTGTTCGGGTGCACGCGATCCGGCAGCATCTCCGGGAACTTCTCGAGCGCCGCATGCATGTCGATCACGCCGCAGCCGAGCTCCTTGGCCAGCGCGTCGATACGCGGGATCTCCCTCTGGACGTTCTCTTCGTTGATGCCGTAGTTGCCCTTGCCGGGGACCGGCACGGGACGGCAGACGAACACCTTCGGACGGGACTTGAGCGACTGGAAAGACTTCACGAGCTCGCGGTAGTCGGCGACGAACTCCGCCTCATGCTTCCAGTTCTGCGGCTTGGTGTCGTTGGTGCCGAGCATGATGATCACGATCGCCGGCTCCATCGCGAGGGCGGCCTTGTACTTGTTCTCCTTCCAATAAGGGAAGTCGCCCTGCTTGAGCAGCGTGCGGCCGCTGACGCCGAAGTTGCCGACCTTGTAGCCATCGCCGAGCAAGGCCTGCAGCTGGGCCGGATAGGACTGGCCGGACTTGGCGCCGACGCCCTGGGTGATGCTGTCGCCGACGCAGGCGATTTTGATGGGTTCGGCGGCGTGGGCGGTCATGAGCGAAAGCAGGGCGAGGAACAGGGGACGCATGGGGTTCCCCTAATCAAAGCCGCCCGAAAGGCTTTCCAAGGTCGAAGTCGCGGCTTTTGCCCTTCCCTGCGGGCCGTCGGGCCGCTAGGCTCGGCGGACAGTCATACATGTGCGTTCGCACGGAGCAATCCGTGAGGAAAGTCCGGACACCACAGGGCAGGATTCCCGCCGCAAGTCGGGGCGCGTCGCAAGACGTGACGGATAGTGCCACAGAGAAGATACCGCCTCCTCCGCAAGGAACGAGGTAAGGGTGAAAAGGTGGGGTAAGAGCCCACCGCTCGAAGGGTAACCGACGAGGCAAGGTAAACCCAATCCGGTGCAAGACGAACAGGGACCGTCCGAGGTCGCCCACCAAGGTCCCGGGTTGTCGCACCGCCGCAAGGCGGGTCCGCAAGGTCAGAGAAATGAACGCGCAGGGGATCGGCGAGAGCCGCCCAAGGACAGAATCCGGCTTATAGTGTATGGCTCAAAAGACGGAGGGCCGAACGGAAACGTTCGGCCCTCCCCCTTTGCG
>JBJOMV010000107.1:0-5944 GCA_046052185.1 Verrucomicrobiota bacterium
TCCGGCGGCACGCAGGGCGGCATCACCAACGGCGAAGACGTCGTCTTCCGCATCGCCTTCAAGCCCACCGCGACCGTGCTCAAGCCGCAGAAGACCGTCGGTCCCGACGGCCGCGCCACCGAGCTCAGCGCCAAGGGCCGCCACGACCCGTGCGTCCTCCCGCGCGCCGTGCCCATCGTCGAAGCCATGGCGGCCTTGGTCGCCGTCGATCACTGGATCCGCGACCGCGGCCAGAACGCTCCCTTCGGCCGCTGCGGACGCAAGGCATGACGCCCCTCGTCATCATCCTCGGGCCCACGGGCGCCGGCCGCGCCGACGTGGTGAAAGAACTCGTCGCCCACGCCTGGCCGGAAGGCCGCAAGGTGCGCGTCCTGCGCGAAGTCCGCGAAGGCGGCGTCGCGCCTGACGCCTGGGAATTCAAGGACGGCCACGCGATCGTGCCCGCCCCCGGCGACGAAGACGCCGCCATCCTCGTGACGCACGGCGCGCTCCACGTCATCGACCAGATGGAGGCGCTGCATCGCGCCGTCCGCCCGATGCAGCCCGACGCCGTCTGGCGCGTGGCCCGCATCCTCACGGTCGTCGACTGCCCGCTGGCCATGAAGCACAAGGCCGTCGAGGAATGGTACCGCCCCTGCGTGCACTTCTCCGACGCGGTCATCATCAACCGCCGCTGGGAAGTCCCCGGCCAGTGGGTGAGCAAGTTCCTCGAACCCTACGAGAAGGAGTTCTATCCCTGCCTCTTCTTCAACCTGACGAAGATCGGAGCGATCAGCAACCCGCCCGCGGTCATCGACGGCGAGCCGCTGCGCCTCTCGCACATCTTCGACGACATCGACGCGGTGGACGAGATGGAGTTCGACGAGGACAACCTCCCCGACGAGCCGTTCGACCTGGTCCGTCAGGTCGACAAATACTTCGCGCGCGACGAACTCGGCCGCCGCAACATCCTCGTCCCCGAGATCGGCGAGCTCCTCCGTCAGGAGGGTCGCCGCTGAGCGGGATTACAGCTTCGGCCCGGCGCCCGGAGCCTCGCCTTCCGGCGGCTTGCGGCGCTTGGGCGGACCGTCCTTGGGTTCGCCGCCCTTCGCGCGTTCCTTCGCGAGCTCAGGACCGTATTTCTCGGCGAGTCCGCGGATGAATTCGAGGCGCTGCTCGGCGGTGAGCGCCTGGATGCGCGCCCGCTCGGCCTTGGCTTGGTCGGGATCGAGCCGCTTGAAATGATGCTCGAGCACGCGCGAACCGAAGCCGCCGCGTTCGCGCAGGTCCTTCATGATCTTATGCCGCTCCTCCGGCGTGGCGGATTCGTAGCGCACGAGGCCGGCCGCGAATTCGCGGCGCGACTCGGGCGACATGCGCTCGATCTTCTCGATCGCCGAACGCATGCGCTGCAGGCGCTCGGGCGGCAGTTCGAGGATCTTGCGGATGGTCTGGATCTCCTCGACGGTCGGGTCGCCTTCCGGCGGACGCGGACCGGGCGACTGCGCGGAGGCGGCGAGGGCTCCGAGGAGGAGCAGCAGGCTGAAGAAGACGCGGGGCATGCTCAGGATCCCGGCGAGACGAAGGTTTCCACGACGGCCGGACGCTCGACCACGGGGGCCAGGAGCGACAGGTCGTCGGCGGCGCCGAAGAGGTCGGCGAGCTGGGCCGACTCGTCGCGGGCGACGAGGGCGAAGGTCTGGCGGTTCAAGGCCTCCTCGGAGGTGGCGGGCAGCGTGAGCAGCGCGACGAAGACGGCGGCCGCGGCGGCGAGGGCCGAGCTCCAGCGGACGACGGTGCGACGACGGCGGTCGGCGCGGGCGGCGACGACGACGCGTTCCGCGAACCCGGCGACGGACACGGCGCGCCCGCGACGGAGCGTCGCGGCGAGCTCCTGGTCGAATGGCGTCTGTTCCGGGTTATCCATGGCTGGGTACGCCCATATAACACCGGGCGGGGCGGGAAGTTGCAGGGTTCATTCTTGGGCGTAGAAATCTCTGAGGAGTTCGCGCAGGCGGGCGCGGGCGCGGTGGATCCAGGTCTTCACCGAGGAGACGGGGGCGTCCATGATCTCGGCGATCTCCTCGTAGGGGAGCTCCTGCTGCACGACGAGCAGGATGGCGGTCCGCTGCTCCGGGGCCAGCTGCAGGATGGCGCGCTGGAAGGCCTCGTCGAGTTCGGCGACCCGTCGGGCCGACCCTTGGGAGAGGTCGCCGGGCTCGGCGGCGAACTCCAGGGCGGTGGTAGGCTTGCGCCCGCGTCGCCGCCATTCGTTCAGGACGAGGTTGCGGGCGATATGGATCAGGTAGGTGCTCAGTTTGGCCTCCGGGCGCCAGCGGGCCGCGGCGCGGTGGAGCCGGATGAAGACCTCCATGGCCAGCTCCTCGGCCGTCGCCTGCGAACCGACTTCCCCCCGGAGATAACCGACGAGCCGGGCGTGGTGCCGGTGCACGAGCAGGCGCAAGGCGTCGTCATCGCCGCCGGCGACGAGGCCCATGAGGCGCTTGTCGTCTTCGTCGTCGGGGAGCATGGGCTCTTCCTGGGACATCGGGATGGAACTCCGGAAAGGAGCAGGAGTTACGCGTCCCGGGGGCGCAGGGCGAAGGTGCGGAGCGTCCGCAGCAGGAATTGCTCGAAGGCCGCCAGGACCTGGTAGTTCAGCTCCATGCGCCGGCGGGCGTCCTCGAGATGACCCACGGCCTCGGCGACCTGGCCGGCGCAGCCGGGGTTGGCGCGGCCGACGAGCCGGAGTTTCTCTTCGACCGACACGAGCATGCGGGCGCGGACGCCGCGGCGGACCGACTCCTCGTAGGCGACCTCGGCGTCGTCCTCGTCGTCATCGGTGGGCGGCGGGGGCGGCGCGGCCTCGAGGGCCTCTTCGACGAAGAGCTCGAGGAGCACCTCGAAACGGGCGCACAGGGCGTAGAGCGGGATGAAGACTTCGGAGACGCGCGCCTGCGGCGAGGCCGGGCCTTTCACCATGCGCGTGAGCAGGCGCTCCATCTCGCGCAGCCAGTCCTGCCAGGAGGGATCGGCGATCACCGGCGCCTCCCCGCCCACGTGGAAGCGGAGGCAGCGGCTGAGGATGGTCGGCAGGACGCGGTAATAATGCGTCGTCTGCAGGACGATGAGCGTGCCGGGCGGCGGCTCCTCCAGCGTCTTGAGGAAGGCGTTGGCCGATTCGGAAAGGAAGCGGTCGGGCTCGTTGACGATGACGACGCGGCGCGGCGTGAGGGACGAGAGGCGCAGCGCGGCGACGACCTCGAGGACGTTCTCGATGACGATGCGGCGCGACTTCTTGGCGGGACGCAGGACGCGGCAGTCCGGGTGCGCCAGCGGGTCGGCCTCGCCGAGATGCATGGCCGCGAGCTGTTCGGCGGCGCGGGCGAGCACGGCGCCGTCGTTGCCCGTCAGGAGCACCGCGTGCGGCATGCGGCCCTCGGCGCGGGCGCGCGCGAGCACCTTGAGCACCGGCAGGTCGGCGACGTCAGCGGAAGCGGCGGACGACTTCATGCCAGATCTCCTCCTCGATGGCTTCGGGCGGACGCGCGGCGTCCACGACGAAGAAACGCCCGGACTCCTCGCGGGCGAGCGTATGGTAAAGTTCGCGGACGCGGCGATGGAAGGCGTCGCCGAGGAGTTCGAAGCGGTCCGCCTGTCCTTGGTCCCGGACGGCGGCGCGGCCGAGGCCGCGGCCCGGATCGAGGTCGAGCAGGATGGTCAGGTCCGGGCGCACCGGACCACAGGCGAGGCGGTTAGCGCCTTCGATCAGGGCACGGTCGAGACCGCGGCCGCCGGCCTGATAGGCGACGGTCGAATCGATGAAGCGGTCGCAGATCACGACCTGCCCGGCGGCGAGGGCCGGAGCGATGACGTCCGCGACGAGCTGCGCGCGGCAGGAAGCGAAGAGCAGCGCTTCGGCCGCCGGCGCCAGCGAGGTGCCCGGCTGCTTGAGCACTTCGCGCATGCGTTCGCCGTAGGGCGTGCCCCCCGGCTCACGGAGACCGAGCACGGTCGCCCCGTCCGCGCGGAGACGCTCCGCGAGACGGGCGAGCTGCGTGGATTTGCCCGCGCCCTCCCCTCCTTCGAACGTGATGAATCTGCCCGCGATCGGCATCCGCCCCAAGATGCCCTCCGTGGCCTTCAAAGCGAGCGAGGAATGGCGGACATGAGAAAGGCCCGGCGGATGCCGGGCCTTTCTCGTGACGGAACGGACCAGGAGTTCAGATGCCGGTTCCGGAAGGATCCAGCTGCTTCTGCTCGACCGAACGGTTCACGTTGTCGGTGATCTTCTTCAGATTGTCGTCCATCTGGGTGCCGCCGCCGCCGTTGCTCGAGGAGAGCGGGGCGCCCGGGGCGCCGGCCTTGCTCTCGGGGACCTTGTCATCGGTGACCGGGCTTTCGCTGACGACCTGACCGAAGGCCTTCGCGGGCTCCGCGGCGCCGTTCGGGAAGATCGCCGCCAGGGTCGGAGCGGTCGCCGCCATCGCGTTGATGGTCGTGGAGACTTCGGCCGGCAGCGTGGAAGCGGCGGCCAGGGTGGCGGAAATTTCGGCGAGCTCTTCGGCCGGGATAGGGAAAAGCAGGACCTTCACGGGCGCCAGGGCGGCGGCGAGGGCCGCAGGTGCCGGCGCGGGGGCGATGCCGCCGGCAGGGGCGCCGGCCGCGCGGGCGAGATTGCTGATCAGCGCGGCGGAAGGCACGGAGCTGGAGGTCTGCATGCCGGGGTCGACGGTGACCGGGCCGACATTGGAGCTGTAGACGATGGTCTCGACGGAGCCGCGGACGCACGAGACGACGACCTTGCCGACGCCATCAGGGCCGACGCGGTATTCGACGGCGAAGACGGTGCCGCGGATGCGCACGAGACCGGCGGGCGTCTTGACGGTGAAGGTGGAGAGTGCGTTGAGCTTGCGGACTTCGCCGATGATCTTGCCGCGCGGCACTTCGACTTCGGTCACGGACGGGCTCGGATCCTTTTCGATCTGGCGATACGGATCGGTGATGCCGGCGGAGGGCACCTGACGGAAAGTGCGCAGTTCGAGCAGCGTGCTCGGCGTCAGCACCAGCGAAGCGCCGTTGGAGAAGACGAGTTCGGCCGTGGAATCGACCCCGGTCTCGACGCGCGAGCCTTCCTGGAAGACGGCGCCGGTGGCGAGGGGCTTGCGCTGCGACTTGGCGTCGATGATGGTCACGTTGCCGGTGATCTTGCCGACCTGGACCTTGCCGGACTGCAGGGCCGCCGAGGAAAGAACAGGCAGGAGCGCAAGGGCGACCATTCCTAGGTGCTTGAAAAAGGAAATCATGAGGGGACTGCGGGGAAGCGACAGCCTAGGCACCGTCCGGGGAGAGGCAAACCCTTTAAAACAAAAAGACCCCCAGAAAAGGGGGTCTTTGTTCACAATCCGAACGGTCAGATTCAGGCGGTGACGTACTTCTCGAGGCGGCGCTGGACGGCGATGGCCGAGAGCTGAGCGTACTTCGGAAGGCCCTGATCGTAAGGGAGTTGCATTTCTCCCTGGATGAGCGGGAGGGCGTAGCGCACGAAGTCCGGGTGGATGGACATCTTGTCTTCGCCGATCCACTTCTCAGGGAAAGCCTTCACGCCGTTGGCGATCTGGTCGAGGGGAGCGAGCATGGTCTGGACCGCGTAGGTCTCCTTCTCGGAGCGGGTCAGGATCACCATCTTGCCGGACTCGCCTTCGAGGGCGGCCTTGACGGCGGCGCCGCCGCAGAGTTCGGCTTCATCGACGTCGGTCTTCGAAGCGTTGTGCGAAGCGGCGCGCTGGGTGATGCCGAGCTTGGAGGAGCGGGCCTTGACGCCGTCGAAACGGGATTCGACGAGCGTGCGGAGGTATTCGCCGGCGCCGCCGAGGACGGCGTGGCCGAACGCGTCGGTGCTGGAGGTGTCGGCGCCGAGGTAGTTGCCGGTGGCGTCCTGGACGCCTTCGGAGACGACGACGAA
>JBJOMV010000108.1:0-5853 GCA_046052185.1 Verrucomicrobiota bacterium
TGGCCAAGCTGATCTCGGTCGGCGCGACCCGCCAGAAGGCCCTGGACCGCATGCACCGCGCCCTCGGCGAGTACATCATCCGCGGCATCCACACCACGATCCCGGTCTGCCGCGCGATCATGAAGGATCCGGCCTTCCGCCAGGGCGGCGCGACGACGAAGTACCTCGAGGACTTCTTCGAACGCACCCCGAAGGAACTCTGGTCCGCCGCCCCGCTCACCTGAGCGGCCTCGCCGCCGACGATGAGCGCCCCGCAGCGCCCGACTCCCGCCGCCACCGCCCGCCTCAGAACGGGCGGTGATTGTTTACGCCATGCCAACCGGCTCTTCAAGTCGGCCGGCGTCGCGCACGGCCAAGGCTTCGTCAACGCCGAGGAGGAATCCCTGACGCTCATGGGCCACGCCACGGGCCTCGCCTGGGAGCAGCTCCCTTCCTGCTTCGAACGCGCCCTGACGGCCAAGGAGAAGGCCGCGTTCCTCGCGCTCCTCGAACGCCGCGTCTTCGACCGCGTGCCCACCGGCTACCTCGTCGGCGAAGCCTGGCTCGGCGGCCTCCGCTTCCGCGTCGACGAACGCGTGATCATCCCGCGCTCGTATTTCGTCGAACTCATCCCCGAGGCCATCCCGCAGTGGCTGCCGCCGGTCGCCCAGGTGACCGACGTCGCCGATGTCTGCACGGGCTCAGGCTGCCTCGCCATCCTGCTCGCGAAGCGCTTCCCGAAGGCGCACGTCCACGCCACCGACCTTTCGGCTCAGGCGCTCGAGGTCGCGGCCTTGAACGTCGCCGACCACAGGCTGGCGAAGCGCATCACGCTGCATGAGACCGACACGATGACGGCGCTCACCAAGGGCCCGAAATTCGACCTGATCCTCAGCAATCCGCCTTACGAACCGGAAGGCATCTACCGACGCCTCCCGGCCGAATTCAAGAAGGAGCCGAAAGGTTCGCTGGTCTCCGGCAAGGACGGCCTCGACGTCATCCGCAAGCTGCTCGCCCAGGCGCGCGCCGCGCTGAAGCCGCACGGCATCCTCGTCATCGAGGTCGGCGGCCTGCAGAAGGCGATGCACCAGGCCTGGCCGAAACTGCCGATCATGTGGCTGCCCACGGCCGACGGCTCCGACTGCGTCTGCCTGATCCACGCCGCGGACCTCCGCCGCGAACTGCCGTCACCAGGCGCGCGGCGCGGGCGTTGATTCCAGACGGTCCTGCGCCGGGCGCGGGAGCTTCGGGAAGAAATCCAGGCCGGTGAGTTCCTCGACGCGACGGATGCTGACGACGTAACGGGTGAGCTCGGCGTCGCGCCACTTCTCCTCATGCGGGACGAGGTAGGCGATCGCGCGGACGCCGCCGACGGTCTCATCGTAATCCGAGATCACCATCCAGAAAGCCGTCGGCACCGGGACTCGGCCGACCTTCTTCGCGGCGGGCGAGGCGAAGACGGGGCCGACCTGGACCCAGACGGTGCCGTAGCGCTCGACGTAACGCTTCATGATGCGCTGCTCCATGTCCTTCCAGAGGCCGGCGTTGAGCGCATGGAGCTGCGGCACGATATTGCTGAGCAGGAACGTCTCCTTCTGCGCCTCTTCACCGTAGCAGACGGAGATCGCGTAGTTCGGCGCGAGGTGACCGCGGTCGTAACCTGAGCGGACGTATTCCGAGGTGGTCACGCGCGCCGCGGTACGGGGATCGGACTTGAAGGACGAAGGCCGCTCGAGATGCACGTCGCGATAAGGGAAGACCCGATAGGAAGACCAGCGGGGCGCCGGCAGGCCGTCGTCATAACCGACCGTGTAGCCGCGGTTCGGCAGGCGCTTCAGGCCGAAGCGGTCGGCCGGCTCGCCATAAGGCGCCGTGGCCGCCGCGTCCGGCGGCGGCACCAGGACGACATCCCCGCGCACGGCCACGGTCTGGTCGGCCAGTCGATCCAGCACGTCGACGACCTTGCGCGGGGTCGTGCCGTCCTCGCGGACGATGTCGACCGTATCGAGCACGCGCTGTTCGATGGCGACCTTCTGCGGACGCTCCGACAGGAAATAGACCAGCGCCACCACCCCGGTCGCCACGAGGACGAGCAAACTGACCCAACCGAGGAAACGGAGCAGGTTCCGGATCATGTCAGCGGGTCAGGTAATAGCACTGCCACGCCCAATGGACCGCGAGCAGGAGGAAGAAGGTCACCCGTACCCGGCGCGCCTTGGCCGGCTCGACGAAGAAACGGAGACGCAGCGTGTCGCGGCGCAGCCAGAAGACGGCGGAGTAGATCGTCCAGAGAGTCGCCGCCATGACGACGAGGAAGAAGCCCGGGTGAAACAGGAAGGCCTGACCGAAATCCAGGTGCACCAGATTGCGCGCGCAGCGCGTGCCGCCGCAGCCGAGGCAAGGGAGTCCCGTCAGCCGGATGAAGACGCACTGGGGGAGCTGCAGGCCGGAAAGGAACCAGCCCCAGGCGAAGACCGCGCCGGCGAGGAACGCCGCCGGCCAGACGAGCTCGTGATTGAGCTCGCCGGGATAGGCAGGGCGGCGGATCAGTCGCAGCACGACTCAGCGCAAGCTGGCGCCGGGCATCAGGGCCGCAAGGAGGGCGAGCGGGGCCGCGCAGCAGCAACAGCAGAGCACGAACCAGACGAAGCAGGAGATGCCGAACTGGGCCCACGGGTTCACGCCGGTCGCCGCGCCGAACGCGCGGTAATAGACGACGCAGGCGGGGATAACGAGCAGCGCGCTCATGCCCATCTGGAAAGCCAGGCTGAAGCCAAGCAGTTGCAGAGGAGCCATCAGCAAGGCCAGCAGGGCCGTAGCCAGCAGCGCGGCCGAGACGGTCCGCTCGACCGGGACCTGATAACGGAAGACGCGTTGGCCCAGCCAGTGCAGGAGGGCGAAGAAGGCGTAGAGCAACGGCGCCATCGCCAGTCCCATGAGGGCGCCGAAGGCCGTGATCCAGGCCGGCGTCGGCGGAGCCGATCCGAGCTGGTCCGCGAACCTGCTGGCTTCAGGGAAGTTCAGGCCGCGGAGCCACTCCGCCAGCTCGGCGTTCTTGTCGCCGTAGACGAGGACGTTGAACAGTTGGAACGGCAGCGATAAGGCCACCGCCACGTAACAGAACACCAGCCAGTCGCCGAAGGCGAAGCGGCCGGTCCCGAGCGACGCGGGACTCACGACCGCCTGCCTGAGCGTCGCGAAGAAGGAGCCGAGGGATTTGCCCTGCTCCCAAAGAATCTGCGAGGCGGTCGACGCAGAGGCGGACGTCTCTCCCGGCGACGGCGGCACGCCGACCCCACGGAATTCGGCCCAGTCGCCGAGAGGCGTCCAAGCGGCCATCCCTTCACGCCAGGCGAGGTCGGAGGCGAGGAAGCGCCCGGAAGACAGGCCGGCGATGATGTCCTCGGCGGCGAAGACCCCGAGCTGCTGTTGGTGACGAGCGACGTGGATCTGCATGGGAGAATCAGTGGGCGAACTTGCCGGCGGCGCCGACGATCGTGCCGATCAGCAAGGCGTAGATCCCGCAGGCGCAGACACAGGGAACCAGCACGAGGGAGATCGCGACCTTCCACCAAGCGATCCGATGGACCTGCGAATGGGCGATGATGGCCGCCACCAGCTGCCAAGGCATGACCACGTAATTGACGCAGGGGATGAAGGCGAACGGCATGAACGCGCCGTAGGCATAGGCGTTGGCGCGATAGGTCTGCGCATAGCCACCGGCAGGCCCCCACGGCAGCAGGAGGAGATGGGTGACGGCCGCGCCGACAAAGTTGAAGAGCGGGACCAGCAGGAAGAAGCCGCCCAGCGCCGCGGCGATGATGAGCGCGGCGACCAGTGGGCCGACTCCGGCGATCCACTCCATGAAGGGATCCTTCGGCCCAGGTAGTCCGGCGGTCCCGATGGAGGCCATGAAACCGAGCAACGCGCCATAGAGCAAGCTGCCGCAGATCCAGGCCGGCAGCAGCGACCAATAGGTGAACGAGATCGGGCGGGCGAAGCCGCCGTCGCGCAGGTTAGCGAAGGTCCTTACCGGATCGAGGGCGACCTCCTTGATGGTCGCGATGAAATTGCCGACCGAGGCGCCGTGCTCCCAAGAAGGCATTGCCGGAGACGCAGCATCTTTGGTCTGGCCCGGAGACGGAGGCGGCACGCCGACCCCACGGAATTCGGCCCAGTCGCCGAGAGGCGTCCAAGCGGCCATCCCTTCACGCCAGGCGAGGTCGGAGGCGAGGAAGCGCCCGGAAGACAGGCCGGCGATGACGTCCTCGGCGGCGAAGACCCCGAGCTGCTGTTGGTGACGAGCGACGTGGATCTGCATGGCTTTTTGATAGGCGGGCAAGCGGCCCTCGCAAGCCTAGGCCCGCTTCAACCCATCGGGCGGAAGAACGGCCATACGGCCAGAGCCATGAAGGCCGTGGCCACGCAGACGGAACAGAAACCCGCGACCGCCAAGGCCGCCCAAGGTTTCCAGGCGGCGTCCCGATGGGCCTCCCGCAGCGATACCGACAGATAGCCCAACGTCACGAAGGGCACGAGCGCCCAGCCGCAGGGCACCACGGCCGGCATGAGCATCGCCCCGCCGACATAGGCCACGACGCGGGCCGTCGCCCGGAAGCCCGCCTTGCCGCCGCCCACCACGGTCAGGAACGCATGCAGGAGACAAGCACCGCCGAAGACGGAGGCCACCATGACCAGCGGGAAGCCGGCGAAGAACGCCGCGAAGCGCGGTAGATCCAATCCGGCCGGCGTAGGCGTGTGCGCTCCAGGCTGGAAGCGAGCCGCGACCGCGTCAGCGGAAGCAGCGCCTGCGAGCGTGAGTTGGAGATAAAGAAAAGGCGCCGCCAGCGTGGCGCAGACGATCACCCACCAGAAGGCCCGGCGGAGACTGACCGTAGTGGCCGACGAGCGGAATACCTGGCGGGGCGAACCCCAGATCGCGCGCAAGGTCCGCGCCCAAGCCGTCCAGTCCAGCCGGAGCAATGGTGCGGCATCGAAGGCGAGCTCCGGCGGAGGCACGAGGGCCCGGAAGGCGCCGATGGCCGGCATGAATTCCGGACGGGCCGCGAGGGCGATCCAGCCGGGCTCGCCTTCTCGCCAGGAAAGCGTCGTCGCGGAAAGGCGACCGGTGGCCAGACCGGCTTCGACTTCCGTTTCGGACAACACCCCGACGCTGACCCCTCGCTCGGCTAGGTGGTAGGGCGTGGCGCTCATGTCGGCGGAGAAAGTGGTGAGGAGGGCGGGACTTGAACCCGCGACCCGCAGCTTAGAAGGCTGCTGCTCTGATCCAACTGAGCTACCCCCTCGTGAAAGTGACCGTAAGACGGCCACCCCGAGCAGGCAAGCCGTCAGCCGACTAGCAGATCAGGTCTCTGAAATTGCTGAAATCCGCCGAAAGCCCGCCGGGCATGCCCTTGTTGATCACCGAGACGGCGTCATGGGAATGCAGGGACTCCAGATGGGAGCAGGCGATGACGAAATCGCGGACACGGGCGTCGCCGTCGAACTGCTCGTAGACCACGCGCGCGGCGTCTTCGACGAACTTGGAATAGGCGCCGTTGAGTTCGGCGAAAGCCTGCTCGTCCTCACGCTTGACCATCACCTGGGTCTCCGTCTGGAGGCCCTTGAGACAGAGGTCCTTCATGTCCTCGACGAAGAGGGCGCGGCCCGGGGAGACCTCGGCGACGACGCGGGCCTTGGAGCGCTGCGAATGCGGGATGCCGTAGGCGCTGCGCTCTTCGCGGGCATGCTCAGTCAGCTCGGCCGAGCACGGGCAGGCGGAAGAGTAGACGAAGTCGAAATGGACGTAGCGGCGGAGGCGGTCGAGGTCGTCGATGGTGCCTTCGAGGACGGCGCGGTAGTACTGCCAGCCTT
>JBJOMV010000109.1:0-5662 GCA_046052185.1 Verrucomicrobiota bacterium
TGTCCTGCATGTCGCGGGCCGGGTGGTCGGCGGGCGTGTTGAGGGCGTCGAAGCAATGCCACTCCGTCTCGACCTCGGGGCCGTCGGCGACGACGAAGCCCAGCTTGCGGAAGGAAGCCAGGATGCGTTCGCGGGTGCGCGAGAGCGGATGGAGCGAGCCGGCCGGAGCGTCGGGGCTCGGCAGGGTCGGATCGACGGACGCGCCGAGGGCGGCGGCGATCTCGGCGTTCTCGACCTTCACCAGGAGGGCGGCGAGGAGTTCCTCGACGGACTTCTTCGCCTCGTTGATGAGCTTGCCCACGACCGGGCGTTCTTCCTTCGAGAGGGTGGCCATCCCCTTCATGACCTGGGTCAGGGAGCCGTTGGGGCCGACGACGCGCGCCTTGAAGGCTTCGAGCTCGGCGCGGGTGGCGACGGCGGAGGCTTCCTGGGTGGCGGCGGCGACGAGTTGGGCGAGCTGCTGCTGCATGGATTGATTTGTGCGTTGGCGGAGAAAGTCGGCAAGCGAAAGCACCCTGAAAACAAAGAAGCCCCGGAGGGCCGGGGCTTCGTGAAAGGACGTTAAGTCGTCTTAGGCCAGGGCGGACTGGGCCTTCTTGACGATCGCTTCGAAAGCGGGGGCGTCATGGATGGCGAGTTCGCTCAGGTTCTTGCGGTCCATCGTGATGTTGGCCTTCTTGAGGCCAGCGATCAGACGGCTGTAGGAGATGCCGAGGGGACGGCAGGCGGCGTTGAGACGCACGATCCACAGCTGACGGAACGTCGACTTGTTCTTGCGGCGGTCGCGATAAGCGAACTTCTGCGCGCGCTGAACGGCCTCGAGGGCGTAGACGTACAGACGGGACTTGTTTCCGAAGTAGCCCTTGGCGGCTTTGATCGCGCGCTTCTTTCGGGCCTTGGTGGCCGGGCCATTGGTTGCTCTAGGCATGTTGGTATTTGGTTTTGGTTTGGGTTAGATGGCCTCGGGGTCGCCTTAATGAACACCCGTTCGGCCAAAAATATGGTCTTCGATTTAAGCGAAGGGCATCGAGGCCAGCATCTTCTTCTCGAAGCCGGAGTCGACGCGCTTGGACTTGTTGGCGCGACGGCGCTGCTTGCGGGACTTGGAGCTCAGCAAGTGGCGGGTGTTGGGGGAACGGCGCATCACTTTGCCGGTACCGGTCACCTTGAAGCGCTTGGAGACTGACTTGCGGGTCTTTTGCATGGCGGAAAGGGTCGGAACAAAGGGCGTCCGGGCGGACTTGTAAAGGGGAAAGGGCCGAAGGAGAGGATAAGTCCGCACTTTCCGACCCGGGGCGGATCGGGCCGGCCGTTTGACTTTCCCGGCCAAGCCCGCTCCCCTGCCCTGTACCCAAACCTAAAAACCATGCTTTCCCTCGGAAAAAAGCCTAAACTGACCTTCAAAGTGGACGCCCTCGTCGACGGTAAGGCCGTCAACGCCTCCTTTGCCTCCCTCCTGGACGGTCCGACCATCGTCTCGGTCTACATGCGCAACAACACCTCCGCCTGCGACAAACAGGCCGCCGAGATGGATAAAAACGAGAAAGCCATTGTCAGACAAGGGTTTAGGTTGATTGCCGTCTCCCGGGACACCTGCGCCTCCCATGCCAAGTATGCCGCCAAGCACGGCTACAAGTTCACCCTGGTCTCGGACCCGGAGGACCTCTTCTCGCAGGCCATGGACGCCATCGTCGAGAAATCCATGTATGGTAAGAAGTACCTCGGTCCGCTCCGGGCCGCCTACCTCTTCGACGGCGACGGCAAGCTCGTCGGCGTCGTGCCCAAGGTCGAGGCCGCCGAGCATGGCAAGCAGCTGCTCGCGGCGATCGCCGAGGCGAAGTAAGCGCGAAGGCGCGACGGACGCCGGGGAGAATCGGTGCTTGAACCATCGGCGCTAAACAGGGAGTTTAGCGCCGAGACACCACCGCAGTACCTAATGCCTTCGCCCTATCGTCCTAACAGCCCCCGCCCGAACAACAACAACGGGGGACAGAACCGCGGCAACTTCCGCAAAGAAGACAAAGGGCCCAAGCGCAACGACCGCATCCGCGCGACCGAAGTGCGCGTCATCTCGCCCAAGGGCGAGATGATGGGCATCATGCCCACGCAGCAGGCGTTGGACCTCGCCCGCGAGTTCGGCGTCGACCTCATCGAGATCGCCGCGACCGCCGTGCCGCCCGTCTGCAAGCTGCAGGAATACGGCAAGTACCTCTACGAAGAGGCCAAGAAGCACAAGCACCAGAAGTCCGCTTCCAAGGTGAAGGAGATCAAGCTCCGTCCCCGCATCGACAACCATGACCTCTTCATCAAGGTCCGTCGCGCCGAGAACTTCCTCTTCCACGGACACAAGGTGAAGCTCCTGCTCCAGTACCGCTACCGCGAGCTCGAGCACCCCGAGATCGGCATCGCCACCATCACCAAGGCCATCGAGGCCCTGATGCATATCAGCACGCGCGACAACGAGCCCAAGCGCTCCGGCCGCGCCATCGTCGTCGGCCTCACTCCCGTCCAGCAGAACAAGCGCAAGCTCGTGCACAACGAAGCCCCGGGCGAAGAAGACGGCGAAGACGACTCCGCGGTGGACAACGACGAAGGCGACGCCGAATAAGCCCGTGCGGCGCATCGCGGCGATCTTCCTGCTCCTCGCCACCGGCGCCCTGCTCCGGGCCGCCTCGACGGATTATCTCCTCGGTGAATCCGTGCGGCAGCTCGGCCTGCGCGACGTCGCCAAGCAAGGCGCCGACGGACGTTCGTCGGAACGTTACGCCACGCGCGGCGGCCTGGGCCTCTACGCCGAATACAGCCGCGACCACATCGTCGTCGACGGCATCAAGGTCATGCTCGACGACCCCGTCGGCGCGCAGCGCGGCCACCTCACCATCTCCAAGCGCGACTACGACAAGGTCTTCGTGCCGCTCTTCTGGGACGGCCCGCGGACCGCGCCGCGCCGCATCCTGCTCGACCCCGGCCACGGCGGCAAGGACACCGGCAAGGTCAACGGCCCTCTCAAATACACCGAGAAGTCGGCCACGCTCGACACCGCCGCGCGCCTCAAGCTCCTCCTCGAGAAGCAGGGTTACGAAGTCTTCTTCACCCGGACGAAGGACGTCTTCCTGGAACTCGACGACCGCGCCGCGCTGGCGAGCAAGCTGGGGGCCGACCTCTTCATCAGCCTCCACTACAACGCCGGCCCCACCGGCGACACCAGCGCCGACGGCGTCGAGACCTACTGCCTGACCCCGGCCGGCCAGCGTTCGACCAACGCCGGCAAGGCCAAGTCGACCACCGCCGCCGAGCCCGGCAACCGTTTCGACTCCGCCAACGCCCTGCTCGCCTGGAGCATCCAGCGACGGATGATCCGGGCCACCGGCGCCGACGACCGGGGCGTCCGACGGGCCCGCTTCGCGGTCCTGCGTACCCTGACCTGTCCCGGCGTCCTGATCGAGGGAGGCTTCATGTCGAGCCGCCGCGAAGGGGCGCTCATCGCCGACGGGGCCTACCGCCAGAAGATCGCCGAGGCCATCGCAGCGGCCGTCGGCGACTACGCCAGCCGGGTCCGCCCGGCGGCCAAAGCAGGCCGCTAAGGCCGGATTCGCCACCTTAAAGGGCCAGAATCCTCTTGCCAAGGGGCTGGGCGGACGGTTCGTTAGACCTTCCTTTCGGCCCGCCGGCATGTGTCAGCGGAATCTCCGGAGGGAAAACCCAAAAACCAACCAAACCCTGGAAACGTCCTCCGCGACGGCCAGGACAAACAGTCCGAAAACAACATGAGCCTAATGGAAAAACTGCTCGCCGAATCGAATTTCGGCGCGCTCAAGCAACACTCCGTGATCACCGCCACGGTCACCGAAATCCGCGAAGACAAGTTCGTCGTCGTGGACATCAGCGGCAAATCCGAAGGATTCATCCCCCAGTCCGAATTCCCGGACATGGCCGAGATCCAGGTCGGCATGCAGCTCGAGGTCTACCTCGAGAAGCTTGAGAACAAGGACGGCACCCCGACCGTCTCCTACGATCGCGCCCAGCAGATCCGCAAGTGGGAGAGCATCGAAGCCAATTGCCAGGAAGGCTCCATCGTCCAGGGCCGCGTCAAGTCCATCGTCAAGGGAGGCCTCATCGTCTCCGTCGGCGTCGACGCGTTCATGCCTTCCTCCCAGATCGACGTCAACCCGCCCAAGAACCTCGAACAGTTCGTGGGCCAGACCTTCGACTTCAAGATCATCAAGATCAACAAGGAGAAGAAGAACCTCGTCGTCTCCCGTCGCGAACTCATCGAAGAACAGCGCGGCGAAAGCCGTCGCAAGCTCCTCGAGGAGGTCAAGCCCGGCGTCGTCCGCCGCGGCGTCGTCAAGAACATCACCGACTACGGCGCGTTCGTGGACCTCGACGGTCTCGACGGCCTGCTGCACGTGACCGACATGTCCTGGGGCCGCATCGGCCACCCGAGCGAAGTCGTCAAGGTCGGCGAAGAAATCACCGTCATGGTCGTCGAAGTCGACCGCGAGCGCGAACGCGTCTCCCTCGGCCTCAAGCAGACCCAGCCTAACCCGTGGGAAGGCATCGAGAAGCGCTACCCCGTCGGCCAGAAGGTCCACGGCAAGGTCGTCAACCTCGTCGCCTACGGTGCGTTCATCGAGATCGAAGGCGGCGTCGAAGGCCTCGTCCACGTCTCCGAGCTCTCCTGGACCAAGCGCGTCCAGAAGCCGTCGGACATCCTCAAGGTCGGCCAGGAAGTCGACGCGGTCATCCTCAACTTCAACAAGGAAGAGCAGAAGATCTCGCTCGGCATCCGCCAGCTCGAAACCAATCCGTGGGAGAAGGTCCGCCACAACTACCCGGTGGGCGCCCGCGTCCGCGGCAAGGTGCGCAACCTCACCAACTACGGCGCGTTCGTCGAACTGGAAGACGGCATCGACGGCATGGTGCACGTGTCCGACATGAGCTGGACCCGCCGCATCAACAACCCGGCCGAAGTCATGAAGAAGGGCGACGACGTGGAAGCCATCGTGCTCGACGTCGACGTCGACCAGCAGCGCATCTCCCTGGGCGTCAAGCAGACCCAGACCGATCCGTGGTCCGAGATCGACCGCAAGTACCGCATCGGCGACCTCGTCAACGGCAAGGTCTCCAAGATCGCGAACTTCGGCGCCTTCATCGAGCTCTCCGACGAGATCGACGGCCTCGTGCACGTCTCCCAGCTCGCCGAACAGCGCGTCGAGAACGTCAAGGACGTCGTCAAGGTCGGCCAGGACGTCACCGCCCGCGTCATCAAGATCGACAAGGAAGACCGTCGCATCGGTCTCTCGATCAAGGCCGCGAACTACGACGCCGAGCGCCTGCAGGCCGAAATCACCAGCTACGACCGCATCAAGGGCCCGTCGACCGGCGGCGCCCCGGCCCCCTCGGCCGGCGGTTCGTCCTCCTCGTCGTCGGGCAGCGGAGACTTCAACAGTCTCGGCGACCTCCTCGACAAGGCCGGCAACTAAGCCTCGTCCGACAGGACCCAGAACAGACCCCGGGAAACCGGGGTCTTTTTTTGTGCCCATGGGCCGGGGAGCGGCTAGGTTCGGGGCATGGTCCCGTTCAAAGGATACGGCCGGCTGACCCGCAGCACGACGCTCGCGCTGGCGGCCGCGGCCGTCGTCCTCGGGGCGGAGGCCGC
>JBJOMV010000110.1:0-5618 GCA_046052185.1 Verrucomicrobiota bacterium
CGGGCGCGCCGCGCCGGCGTCGCCGGCGTCGTCGGCGTCCGCATCACGCTCGCCGCCGACGGCACCGTGCGCGCGGTCGAGCTCACCGCCAGTTCGGGCAGCCGGCTGCTCGACGAGGCCGCGTTGGCGGCCGCCCGGGCTTCGACCTTCGAGCCGGCCACGCGCAACCACGCGCCCGTCGCGTCGGAGGCCGTCGCCAGCTATCGTTTCGAACTACGCTGACCCATGCGTGTCCTGGTCGCATCCTCCAACCGCGGCGTGAACGGCGCGGCCGTCTACGCCCGTCGTATCCTGCTGCTGCTCCGCGCGGCCGGGCACGACGCCGCCTTGGCTTGCGAAGAGGATTCCTGGGTCGGCCGCGACCTGCCGGCCGACGTGCCAGTGCTGCGCACCGACTTCACGCGCTGGCCGTTCGAAGAGGGCGATCGCGCGGCCGCTTGGTGCCGGTCACGCGGCATCGAACTGATCCATTCCCACCTGACGCGCTCCGGCAACTTCGCCGCCCTCCTGCGCCAGCGGCACGGCATCCGCAGCGTGGCGCACCTGCACGCCAACCATCCGCAGCCGCATACCGGTTTCCATGACCTGCTCGTCGCCGTCTCCGCGGACGTCGCCCGCCGCCATCGGCTGATGCCCTGGAACTGGCTCACACAAATCGTCACCTTGCCCAACTTCGTCGACGCCGCCGAGTTCCGTCCGGCGTCCGCCGGCGAGCCTGACCGCTTGCGCGCCGCGCTCGGCGTCGCGGCCGACGTCCCGGTCGTCGCGGTCGTCGGCCTGATCTCGCATCGTAAAGGACAGGACCTCGCCGTGCGCGCCTTCGCGGAGCTGCGTCGGACGCGGCCCGACGCCGTGCTCGCCGTCATCGGCGGCGGTGAGCTGCCGTCCGGGCTGCCGCTTGACGGCGTCCGCCTGCTAGGCCATCGCGAGGATGTCGCGCGCCTGTTGCCGCATGCTTCGGTCGTGGTCGTGCCTTCGCGCGAGGAGCCGTTCGGGCTCGCCGCGATCGAAGCCATGGCGTGCGAAGTCCCGGTGGTCGCTTTCGCGGTCGGCGGCTTGGCGGAGGTCATCGGCGCCGGCGCCGGCATTTCTCTGCCGGCGGGAGATTGCGGAGCCATGGCCGCCGCGATGGGCGGACTGCTGTCGGACGAGGCGACCCGCCGTCGGCAGGCGAGTTCAGGTCGCTCGAGCGCGCTCGCCCGTTATGGCAAGGAAGCGCACCTCGCGGCCTTGGTCGGCCACTTCCGTCGCGTGCTCGCTCAGTAAGGGCTGACGGGGTTGCCGTTGAAGCCCTTGAAGCGGCGGTGGACCCAGAGGTACTGCTCGGGCGCCGCGCGGACGGCGTCTTCCAGCATCGCCGTCAGGCGCAAAGTGTCGGCCTCCGGATCGGCGGAAGGGAAGTCGGCCAGCGCGGAGCTGATCGTGAGCACGTAGGTGCCGTCCTTTTCGCGGCGGGGGAAGAAGGTGAACACCGCGGCGCCGGACATCTTCGCCAGGCGCGACGTCGAAAGGTTGGTGATGGCGGGCCGGCCGAAGAAGGGGAGCACCGCCGACTGCGGGGTCCACTTGCCTTGGTCGGGCGCATACCACACCGCTTCGCCGTCGCGGAGGGCGCGCATGAGGCCGGACATGTCGCGCATCTCGATGGCGCGGCTCGCCCAGGCCGTGCGGTGCTTGCGGAGCAGGTCGGCCAGCACGGGATTGTTCGGGTCGCGGTAGAGGCAGCAGAGCGGCGTGCGCAGGGCGAGCATGCGGCCGGCGATCTCCAGCGTCGTGAAGTGGCCGGAGACCAGCAGCACGCCGCGGCCGGTGGCCAAGGCTTTCTCCAGCGCTTCGACGCCTTCGATGCGGCAAGGGGGCAGGGCGGCAGGGCGGCGCCACCAGCAACGCGCGACTTCCAGGATGCCGAGGGCGAGGGATTGGTAGTGGCGGCGCGCCAACGTGCGGCGGGCGGACTCCGTCAGCTCCGGGAAGCAGACGCGGAGGTTGACGAGCACGACGTGGCGCCGGATCCGCACGACGTGGAAAGCGAAGGCGCCGAAAGCGGCGGCGAGGCCCCTTTGCCAGGACCAGGGCAGCCAGGCGACGAGCCAGAGGCAACCCAGTGCGACGCGGGTGAAGGCGGCGCCGGAGAGTCGGGCGAGACGGGGGGCGGGCATGGCGGTCAGGGGCGGGTTCAGCGGTTACGTTGCCAGGCCTTCACCCAATCGACTTCGAAGGTGTTCTGCGAGGCTGACTTCAGGCCATAGCCTTCCTTGGGGCGTTCGCCGTTCCAGCCTTTGATGTTGGACTCGCTCGTGAGCAGGAGGAACTGCGGCGCCTTGGAGCCGGGGCATTTCGCGTCGGTCCAGACGACCTTGCCGTCGAAGCTGAAGCGGTAGCCGGAATCGTCCCATTCGACGCCGTAGTCGTGCCACTCGCCGCCGACGGACGCCGGATGCTGCGTCGAGCTGCTCTTCTTCTCCGTCGCATGCTTGTACGGACCCCAGTGCAGCACGGACTGATAGCCGCCTTTCTTCAGGCCGGTCGTCTCGAGGATGTCCATCTCGACGCCGTCGGTCGCCGCGCCGGCGGCCGTGCCGGACTTGCCGTAGGTCGGCGACTGCGACCAGAAGGCGATCTGCGTGCCGGGCTGGACGGAGAAGCGGCAGCGCGCCTCGAACTTGCCCTGGACGAGGGCGAACTTCTTGCGGGTCGTGACGAAGCCGCAATAGGTCGTGCCGTCGACGTCGGTCCAGGTCGTGATCTTCAGCACGCCGTCCTTCAGGTCGACCGCCTTGGGCGAGTTGAGCGATTCGCGGCGCTTGCCCGTCTCGATGTTCCAGGTCTTCGCGTCGAGTTCCGCGCCGGCGAAGCCCTCGTCGAGCACGAGCTTGAAGGCGGGGTCGGCGGCGCAGGCGGAGGCACCGAGCAGCAGGAGGAGGGCGCGCATGTTATTCAAGGTCGATGAAACGGGGTTCCGAACCCGAGAGCAAGGCGCCGAGTCGGCCCCAGTCGCCGTCCCGCAGGCTCCGGTCCATGATGAGCGTCGTGTCGGCGAGCGTGCCGCCGGGGGCGCAGCGCACGGACCACAGCGGGCGGCTGCTGGTCGGGAGCATCGCGAAGCGGATGTCGCCGACGAGGATCGCGCCATCGGCCTGGTCGTAAGTGTTCCAGCCGCCGGTGAAGCGGGAGAAGTCGGCGATCAGGTGGGCGCCTTCGGAGAAGGGCGGGGGATTGCCGGGGGACGTGGGCGTCCAGGCCGCCCGGGTCTCGCCGACCATGAGACGCGTCCGGGTGAACGGCACGTTGCGCACCGCCGCGACATGCCAGCGCCCTTCGTGCAGCCAGACCGCCCGCCAGACGATGAGGTTGGAGACCGTCGGTTTCACCGCCAGGCGCTCCGGCGTGACGGACTGCGTCGCCAGCCAGGCCCGCAGGCTGCGTTCCGCGCGCGCCTGCTGCGTCAGGCCGAGCGCCGCGTAGGCGCCGAACCACAGCAACGCGTAAGCCGCCAGCCGCGGCGAGTGCCGGCGCCAGGCGAGCACGGCGAACGTCAGCACGGGCAGGGTGACCGCGAGGTCGATGATCGGCAGGCAGTCCCAGGCGTAGCGCGCTTCCGTGAACGGCCACAGCAGCATCGTGCCGTAGCTCGTGCACCCGTCGCAGAGCAGGTGCGTGAGGGCGCCGGCGAGGCCGGGCAGGAACAGTTCGCGCCAGCCCACGTTGTGGCGCCGATGGAAGAAGAGCGTCGTGAGCCAGGCGGCCGCCAGCGCGAGCACCGGCATGAACATGAAGCTGTGCGTGAAGTGGCGGTGCCAGCGGAAGGCGACGAGCGGGTCGTCGGCGGCCCGGATGAAGACGTCGAGGTCGGGCGCCTCGGACGCGAGCAGGGCGGCCACCGCGGCGGCGGAGACCGAGCCTCCGCGGCGATGGACGGCGATCCCGGCGGCGATGCCCAGGGCGGCGTGCGTGAGGTTGTCCATGCGTCGAACTTACGGGCCTCGGCTCCGGAAGGAAGGCGGACTTTCGATTTTCCGGCCCGGACCGCCAATAGGCTGGAACTTGCGGGCGTCCCTATCGTCTAATGCCACACCCCCATGAGACTGTTATGCTCCGCTTTGGCGCTATGCGCCGCCGTCCTCGGCCAGGCCGCCGACAAGGATTTCCCGCTCGTCGAAGCCCGGGAGGTCACGCCGCGCGGCGGGCTCCCGAATTTCTTCCGGAAGGCCCAGACGACCGGCGCGGAGATCAAGGTCGGCTACCTCGGCGGCTCGATCACCGCCCAGAACGGCTGGCGCGTGCAGACCCTCGCCCATTTCAAGCAGGCCTACCCGCAGGCCAGCTTCACCGAGATCAACGCCGCCATCGGCGGCACCGGTTCGGATCTCGGCGTGTTCCGCGTGCAGCAGGACGTCCTGTCGAAGGGGCCGGACCTCCTCTTCGTCGAGTTCGCCGTGAACGACGGCGGCGCCGACCCGCAGCGTATCATCCGTACGATGGAAGGCATCGTCCGCCAGACCTGGAAGGCCAACCCCGGCACTGACATCTGTTTCGTCTATACCCTCACCGAAGCGCTTTCGCCGCCGATGCTCGAGGGCAGGCTGCAGCGCTCCGCGAGCGCCATGGAGAAGGTCGCCGACCATTACGGCATCCCCTCGGTCGCCCTCGGCATGGAAGTCGCGAAGCTGGCGAAGGCCGGTCAGCTCGTCTGGCGCGCGAAGCTCCCGAAGACGGAAGCCGAAAAGGCGGCCCTCGCCGGCAAGTTCGTCTTCGCGGCCGACGGCGTGCACCCGCATGACTCGACCGGCCAGGTGCTCTACACGCAGGCCATCATCCGTTCGCTGCCGGCGCTCGCGATCGCCAACGCCACGCCGACCCCGCACGCGAGCAAGCTCGCCCTCGACCCGGCGAACTGGGAGCGCGCGACGCTCACGCCGATCACCGCCGCGAAGCTCTCTGCCGGACTTAAGCCGGTCGACATGAAGAACGACGCCTTCGCCAAGGGCTGGGCGAACCGCCTGCCGGCGATGGTCAAGCTGACCCAGCCCGGCCAGAGCATCGAATTCAAGTTCCAGGGCACGCACTGCGCCGTCTACGACCTCGTCGGCCCGTCCGGCGGCATGGTCGCCGTGACGCTCGACGGCAAGCCGCAGAAGCCGGTCCAGCGCATCGACGCGTATTGCACGTATGCCCGGCTGGCTAATTTCATCGTCGGCACCGACCTGCCCGAGGGCGTGCACACCGTCCGGCTTGAGCTGTTGGCCGACCCGATCGACAAGGCCGCCGTCCTGGCGAAGAACAAGAATAAGATCGATAAGCCCGAGCGCTTCGCGCCCCTCGAGTTCTACCCCGGCGGCCTGCTGATCGTCGGCGAGCTCGTCCCCTAAAAGCCCCCGACCCGTCGCCCAGCCTTGACCGCCCCCTGACCGCCTCTGAAACTCCGCTCCTCCCCAATCACCCACACACCCATGCGTTTCGGCCTCAATACGTTCCTCTACGCCTCTCCGTTCACCAACGAGAGCGTCTCCATGTTCAAGAAGCTCAAGAACTGGGGCTTCGACTCCGTCGAGATCGCGATCGAAGATCCTTCGCACGTCGACCCGAAGTTCCTGAAGGCCGCCGCCGCCAAGGCCGGC
>JBJOMV010000111.1:0-5614 GCA_046052185.1 Verrucomicrobiota bacterium
GGGTCGGAGTTCTCCTTCACCCACCAGTTGCCTTCCTTCTCCTTGAAACGGATGGTGCACCAAAGGAGCTTTGAGGTAGTCACAGCCATGGCTGGGTGGTTTGCCCAAGTCTGGGCGGGAGTCAAGAGGGGTCGGCGGCGGCGCCAAATGGCGGGCTTCTCCGCTTTCCTTCCGGCCTTTCCTCCCTTAACTCCGGGGCATGTCTTTCCTGTACGACAAGGTGATCGCCAAGGCCCTCTACAAGCTCGACCCCGAGACGGCCCACCAGGTCGGCCTGCGCGGCATGGGCCTCCTCGGCGCCATCGCCCCCCTCCGCACCCTGATGGAGCGCTCGCTGACCCCCAAGGGCGGTCGCCCGATCGAAGCCTTCGGCCTGAAGTTCCCCAACCACATCGGCCTCGCCGCCGGATTCGACAAGGACGGCCTCGGCTGGCGCGGCGCGGCCGCCCTCGGCTTCGGCCACGTCGAAGTCGGCACCGTCACGCCTAAGGCCCAGCCCGGCAACGAGAAGCCCCGCGTGTTCCGTTACCCCGAGCTCAACGCCGTGGTGAACGCCTACGGTTTCCCGAACAACGGCGCGCAGGCCCTCTATGACCGCCTGAGCAAGCACCCCGGCCGCGGCAAGCGCGTCAGCCCGCTCGGCATCAACATCGGCAAGAACAAGGCCACCGCCAACGAACAGGCCCACGAGGATTACCTCACCTGCTTCAAGCTCCTCGCCCCGCTCGCCGATTACGTCGTCGTCAACATCAGCAGCCCGAACACCACCGGCCTGCGCGCCCTCCAGGATCGCGCCCCGCTCGTGACGCTGCTCTCCACGCTCGCGCAGGAGAACCGCTCCGTCGCCGGCGGCCCGGTGCCCCTGCTCCTCAAGATCGCCCCGGACCTCAATCCGAACCAGCTGGCCGACATCGTCAGCGTCGTCGGCGAATGCGGCTTCGCCGGCATCATCGCCACGAACACCACCATCACCCGCCCCACGGGCACCGAAGCGTGCTCGCCCGGCCGCGGCGGCCTCAGCGGCGCCCCGCTCCTCGAACGTTCCCTGCAGGTCGTACGCTTCCTCGCGAAGGAAGCCGACGGCCGCATCCCGATCGTCGGCTGCGGCGGCATCCTTTCCGCCAAGGACGCCGGTCGCTTCATGGACGAAGGCGCGTGCCTCGTGCAGGTCTACTCGGGCCTCGTGTTCCGCGGACCGGAACTCGCCCGCGAAGTCGCCGAAGGGCTCGCCTGGCGCCAGCGGGCCTGGCTCTGATCACTTCGTAGGCGCGACGGGGATGTGCACTTCCGACTGCTTGAGGAAGAAGGGCACGAACGGACTGTTCCAGTAGACCGCGTAGGGTTCACCGGCGGCCTTCACGTCCGTGCGCTTCGCGAGCCAGGCCTTCAGTTCGGTGAGGGCTTCCTCGTAGTTCTCCTGGCTGTACGAACCGCGGATGCCGATGGCGGCCACGCGACGCTCGGGCACCGACGACAGTTTGACCTGCGGCGTCTCCGCGAGGTCGGCGCGCTTCGCCGAGGCGTCGTCCATGTAGAAGACCATCGTACCCGGCTTGATGCCCGCCTCGACCGGCGCGGTCATCGGGATCTTGTTCGAGTCGATGTAGCGGAAGAGCTTCATGAAAAGGCCGTTGTCCGAAGCGAAGTAATCCTTCGACGACTCCGTGCGCATCCAGCGGGCCGCCGGCAAGGTCTTGAGCTCGAGGTCGCCCGGAGCGGTGCGCGGGTAGGCTTCTTCCACGGCGCCGAGGTTGACGGACAGGGCCACGATGGCGAGGGCAACCCGGAGGAGCGTGTTCATAAGGATAATCTACGGCCGACGGCCGAGGTTCCAACCCCCGAAATCACCGACCGACCTTGCCTCCGGTGCGGGAGGGCGTTTTCTAGGGGGAATGAGCGACTCGCCGGAAAAAAGCACCTTCGCCTCCCGCCTGGGCCATAACTTCCTGACCGGCCTCTTCCTGCTCCTCCCGATCGGCCTGACGCTCTACGTGGTGTCCGTCCTGCTCGACCTGATGGGCAAGTTCATCCAGCCCGCCCTCGAGATCGGCCTCACCTGGCTCTGGACGAACGCCAAGCAGCCCGCCCCGGACTTCACCGTCGGGCTTTACCGCCAGCTGGTGGTGGTGTCCTCGGCCGTGGTGATGATCTGCATCCTGGTCGTAGTCGGCTACCTCTCGAAGCGCCTCTTCGGCAAGGTCCTCCACCGCTGGTTCGCCACCGTCCTCGAACGTATCCCCGGCCTCGGCTCCCTCTACGGGACGATCCGCCAGATGGTCGACGCCCTCAGCGGCCGCAACAAGGACACCTTCCGCCGCGTGGTGATGGTCGAATTCCCGCGCCCGGGCATGTGGTCCATCGCCTTCGTGACCCACGAGCAGCCGACCGTCTTCAGCGAGGCCGTCGGCAAGCCGGTCGTGAACGTCTTCATCCCCGCCGCGCCCGCGCCCACCACCGGCGTCATCCTGCAGGTCTCCCCGGACGAAGTCCGTGAGACGAAGCTGACCGTCGGCGAAGCCCTCGGCCTGCTGATGAGCTTCGGCTCCGTCGTGCCTAAGCCGGAAAGCAAGGAATAGGCCGGATGTCCGCCTCGAGCCTCCGCTGCCTGGTGCTGGGTCGCGACCCCTCCGGGGAGTCGCATTCCCTGCTCACCCTGCTCGAGCCCTCCGAGGGCCTCGTCCGCTGCCTGATCCGCACCCACCGCGGCAAGGGCACGACGCTGCCCGACCTCTTCGACGAAGGCGAAGTCAGCCTCGAACGCGCCAAGGACGGCGGCACGCGGTTCGCCCGCGACTACCGCCTGCTCACGCGACGCGCCGGCCTCGCCCGCGACCATCGCACGCTCGAACGGGCCTGCCGCCTCGCGGGGATGCTCCGCAAGAATCCGCCGCCGCCCGAGTCCGCCGAGGTCTGCTACCGCATCGCGCTCGAGACCTTCGACGCCATGTCCGCGCGCCCGCGGGCCGACTGCGCCTACTTCAAGAGCCTGTGGCTCATCCTCAAGGACGGCGGCTGGGGCGTGCATGAGCAGTGGTTCACGCGCCTCGGCGCCCGCCAGGCCCACGCGGCCGCGATCCTCGGCCAGCCGCTGGATGCGCAGACGACCGACGAAGAGACCGTCGCGGCGCTTAGCACCGACCTCGAACGCTGGTCCGCCGGCGAGGCGCACTTCGTCCTGCCCTGATGCGCATCGACCTCAAGGCCAAGCGCGTCGAACTGAGCGCGCAGGAGTTCGCGACGTTCCGCCCCGGACCGGGCGCGGGCGCCGGCGGCGCCCCGTGGCGCGCCGAAGCGGGCCGCCAGTGGCACGAGACGATGCGCAAGGTCGCCGAAGCCGAAGGCCAGGGCTGGCAGTTCGAACGCACCATCGCGTGCGAAGTCGGCGCCCTCGGGTGGACGATCGCCATCACCGGCCGCGCCGACCAATGGAGGGAGACGGAGACCGAGGTGAGCATCCGCGAGATCAAGACGATCAGCCTCAAGCTGCCGCGCAAACCGGAGTTCCTCATCGGCCGCTTCGCGCACCACTTCCTGCAACTCGCCGCCTACTGCCACGCCGCCCGCCTCGGTTCCGGCGCGCGCGAGGTGAGGGGCGAACTGATCTTCATCGATCCCGCCGATGGCACGCGCCAGCCCGTCGCCCTGCCCCGCTCCGCCGAGGCCGACCTGCTCGCGCAGGCGGAGACGCTCGCCGCGCACGCCGAGAACCGCCGCGCGAGCCACGCTCGCCTCCTCAATCTGCCCGACCGCCTGCCGTTCAAGGAACCGCGTCCGGAATGGCTGCAGTGCGGCGCCGACCTCGACCAAGCCGGACTCGATTCGCCGACCCGCCTGCTCGTCGCGCCGACCGGCTTCGGCAAGACCTCCGCGGCCTTACGGCACGGCCTCGGCCTTCTCCGCGGCGGCCGCGCCGGGCGTCTGCTCTATCTCACCGGCAAAGGCACGGGCCAGACGCAGGTGCTCACCGAACTCCGCCGACTCGCCCGCAGCAACGAGCTCCGCGCCGTGCTCCTGCGTCCCCGCGCCGAACACGAGGTCGAAGGCATCACCGACGACCCCGAGCAGATCCGGCGCAACTGGGCCAACGCGAAGATCGACCCGCAGCACCTGCTCGAAGAAGCCGCCGACCTCCGGCGCGTCCGCGAGATCGGCCGCCTCGCCGGCGTACCCCCGTGGGACATCACCAAGGCGATGCTCGCGCACGCCGACGTGGTGATCTGCGACTACAATTACGTCTTCTCGCCCCGCAACCGCGCCGCCCTCGAGACCGTGCCGGGCTGGGACATGCCCGACACCGTGCTCGTCGTCGACGAAGCCCATAACCTGCCCGACCGCGCGGCGGAGTGCCTTTCGCTGCGCGACGACGACCAGTCGGCGGCGGACTTCGCGTTCACGCTCACCCGCTTCCGCGCGCCGGAAGCCTGGTGCCAGACCGCGCAGATGTGGGCCGACTTCCTTCACCGCCTGCCGAAGGCCGACGCGCTCTCCCCGGACGACCGCATCGAAGCGATGGCCATCGCGGAACGCATGTCCGTGCTCGCGGCCGAACACCCGTTCAACACCGACGACCTCCCGGACGCCGCCAAGCAGGCCGTCTGGAACGCCGCTTCGTGGTCCGACCGGCTCGAAGCCGCCGACCTCGGCTGGCTCCTCTGGTCGCCGAAGCCCGGCCTGCTCAGCCTCGACTGCCTTTCCGCCGCCAAGGCGACCGGCGAACGCCTGCGCGCCTTCGGACACACCTTGCTGATGACCGCGACGCCCGGGCCGCGCGGCTCGCTCGCCGCCGACTGCGGCCTGGATTCCGATCATCTCGTGACCGTGCACGCCCTCGCGCCGTGGCGCCAAGGCGCCTACACCGTCGCGATCGACGGTCGCGTGGACACGCGCCTGAAGACCCGCGAGACGCATATCGCGCGGACCGCCGCGGCCCTGCTCCGCCTGTCGCAAGAAGGCGCGGTCGCCGCGTTCTTCCCTTCGTATAAATACGCCGAAGCCGCGGTGAAAGAAGTCAAGAATCTCGACCCCAAGGCGGACGTCGCCCTGCAGCCACGCGGACTCGGCCCCGACGGCACCGCCCGGTTCGTCGAGGACTCGCTCAACCGCTACACCATCCTCTGCCTCATCCTCGGCGGCTCGCTCGGCGAAGGCGTCGACATGCTCGGCGGACGCATCCGCTCCGCCGTCGTGATCGGCCCGGCCCTCCCCGAGGTCAACGCCCTGCAGGAAGCCCGACGCAAGATGTTCGTCGAAGCCGGCGCGGAGGACGCCTTCTCGCTCGCGTACGTCCGGCCCGGCATGCGCAAGGTCAACCAGGCGCTCGGACGTCTCGTGCGCGCGCCCGGCCATTCGGCGCGGGTGCTCCTGCATTGCCGACGTTTCGCCGACGAAGCCTACCGGAGCCTGCTTTCGACCGAATACGGCGACCCGCAAGTCCTCGCCGATGACGACGAGTTCGTGAGCTGGTCCGCCCGCAGCTGATCAGACGCGGCTGATGACGCGCGCGGCCGGGAAGCGGACCTTCTTCATGCCGGCGTACTTGTCTTCCGACGAGCGGTAGCCGACGGCGCAGGCGACGACGACTTCGTAACCCGTGCCCTTGAGTCCGAGGATCTCG
>JBJOMV010000112.1:0-5577 GCA_046052185.1 Verrucomicrobiota bacterium
GCGAGGCCCCGCCGGCGCCGGCCGCCGCTCCGGCGGTCCCCGCCGCTCCGGCCGCTCCCGCCCGTCCCAAGGGCAACCTGCCGTTCTTCCATGGCGTGCTGACCAAGGATAAGCTGTTCTCGATCGAAGACTCGACGGGCAAGCGTCAGTGGGTGCCCCTCGGCCGCCGCATCGATGGCTGGACGCTCAAGTCCTATGACGAGAAGCGCGAGGCGCTCACGCTCTCCCGCCTCGGTCAGTCGGTCGAACTCGTCCTGCACAAGGCGGTCATCGTGGACGCGCCGGCCCCGCAGGTCGCGGTCTCGCGCACGAACACGACGATCACGGTCAAGCCGGGTGAGAAGACGCTTTTGGGCGGCGCCGGCGGACGGACGGTCGCGCTCGAGGCCGAGATCCTGGACTTGTCGAAGTGATCAGTCGGCGAGGGCGCGCCGCCACTCGTCGATTTCGCCGTTCACGCCATGGGTGCGGAGGCCGGCCTCGATCTCCGCGTGGGTGGGCTCGGTGACGGCGTGCTTGGGGTCGCCGGCGAGGTCCGGGCGCACGTATCGCGTGACGGCCCAGGCGGCCCAGGCGCGCCACTTCTTGAGTTCAGCTCGCTCGCCCCGCACGCGGTCGGCGAGATGTTGGTAATGCACCCGGGCGTTGCCGGTGAAGGTGTCGGCCGGCTGCTTCACCATCCACCCGATCGCCCGATAGGGCATGGGGTACTCCTGCAAGACTTCGGCGCTCGTCGGGACGTCGCAATAGAGCGCCCGGTCGACGGCGAGCAGGGCCCGCGCGGGCAGATCGTCCAGCCAGAGCTGCTGGCCGTATTCGAGGCAGAGCCGATAGAGCTCCGGCCCGCGGTCGTCGCGCAGGGCGTTGAGGTCGCGCCAGGAGAGCGCGCGGCCGCAGGACGGCAGGAAAGGGCAGGGAGTCGGCACGCGGCTCAGGGCTTGGCGTACGGATTGGTCTGCTTCTCGACGCCCACCGAGGTCTGGCCGCCGTGTCCTGGCAGGAGCACGATGTCGTCCGGCAGGGTGTAGATGCGCTTCCGGATCGAGGTCAGGAGCTGGTTCCAATCGCCGTTGGGGAGGTCGGTTCGCCCGACGGAGCCCTTGAAGATGGCGTCGCCGGTGAAGGCGATCTTCTGGTCGGCGGCGTAGAAGAGGATGCTGCCGGGGCAGTGGCCCGGGACGTGCCGGATCTCGAACTTGTAGCCGCAGGTTTCGACGACATCGCCGTCGTCCACCCAGCGGTCGACCTTCACCGACCGGAAGTCGTCGTCGGAGAGCGAAGGAATCATCGACTGGTAGCGATTGCGATAAGCCTCGATGTTCTCGATGAGCTGCTGGTCGTCCTTATGCGCGATGACCTTGGCGCCGGCGTCGGCGAAGTAGCGCCCATCGCACATGTGGTCCCAGTGGCCGTGCGTGATCAGCAGGTGCGTCAGGTTGAGCCCTTGCTTCTTGATCTCCGCGAGCAGCAGCGGGCCGGCGTCCTTCGGGGCGTCGATGACGCAGCAGTCCTTGCCGTTCTCGGCGACGACGAGGTAGGCGTTGGTTTCGAAAGGCCCCAGCGGGGCGGCGGCGATCTTCATGAAATCAGGCTCCGAAGGCTTTACGCATCGCGGCCTCGACGTGGTCGGGCAGGCGCACGGCCTTGAACTCGCGGTTCACGAAGGCGTGGACGGTGAAGCCTTCGACGAGCAGCTCGCCGTCGCGCTCGACCCGGTAGGTGAGTCGCAGGCGGGCCTTGGGTTTCTCGGCCAGGGTCACCGTGATGCGCACGCGGTCGTCGAAGCGGGAAGGGCGGTGGTAGGTCAGGCCGGTCTCGAGGACGGGCAGAAGGAAGCCCTCCTGCTCGAGCTGGCGATACGGTGTGCCGAGCTGGTCGAGCAGGGCGACGCGGGCCATCTCGAACCAAGGGAGGTAATTGCCGTGGTAGGTGACGCCCATCGCATCGGTCTCGGCGAAGCGGACGCGGGTCTCGACGGTGGCCTGAAGCATGAGGCTGTTTTGGCGTCCGCGGGTGATTTTCCAACGCCAAACGCACCGCCGGAGGCTTCTCCTTGCCCCGGCGGGCTTCCTCGGCTGAAGTCTGGGCATGGGTCAGCGCGAACGTTTCGTCATCTTCCTGGTCGGCGCCTTGCTGGGCGTCATGATCCTGCTCGGCGGCAAGTCCTGCGGCAGCGAGAAGAAGAACCAGCTCCGGATGGTGCGCTCTTCCCTGAGCATGGCTCCGATGATGTATGACTACGCGGTCCAGCAGAAGGGCTTCTACGGCGCCTACGTCCTCTTCCAGCAGGTCGAGGAGGGCAAGGACGGCGGCAAGGTGCGCACGCTCGTCACGGGCGGCACGCGCCGTTATTCGCCCGAAGGCAAGGAACTCCCCGAGGAGCACATCCTGATCAAGGAGACCTATGCCGCCGGCGTACCCTTGGCTGAGCCCGGTCCCGTTTCGGCCTACGCGTTTACCTTCGCGGACCGCATCGCCCTCAAACTCAAGCCCGGCCACCAGGCGTCCGAGGTGAAGATCGCTGCCGGTGACGTCGCCGCGGCCTGGGCCGGCCACGAAGAAGTCCTCCTCCGTCTCGATGCCTGGCGCAAGCAGCCCGGTGGTGCGCCGTGGGGTCAGCTCGAAGCCCTCGTCCGTGAATTGAACGGCCACCCGGCCGTCGCCGAGGCCAAGCTCGTCCGAATCGACTGGGTCGCCGAGGCTGATCTGATCAAAGCGAACTCGCCCAAATGAGCACGACGCTGCAGCGCGAGGGCGGTCTGACCGTGGCGCTCAGCCTGGCGGTCAACGTCCTCATGGCGGGAGCCAAGCTCAGCGTCGGCTTCATCGCGTCTTCGCAGGCCTTGGTCGCCGACGGCATCCACTCCCTCGTCGACATCGCGAGCGACATCGCGGCCATCATCGGCCTGAAGTTCGCCCATCTCCCCAAGGACGACGATCATCCCTACGGCCATCATCGCTTCTCCACCCTGGCGACGATGCTCATCTCGTCGCTGGTGCTCATCTTCTGCCTCGGCCTCGCCTGGCAGTCGCTCTCCGCGCTCGTGAGCGGCGCCGAGATCGCCACCCCGGGTCTCGCCGCCGCCTGGGTCGCCGGCGGGGCTTTGCTCATCAAAGAAGGCTTCTACCAGTATGCCCGTCGCCAGGCCGAACGTCTTGGCTCGCGCCTGCTCATGGCCAACGCCACGGACCATCGCGCCGATGCCGTCGCTTCGCTGCTCGCCTTGGTAGCGGTCGTCGTCGCCAACGTCCACCCGGAATGGAAGGCTTTGGACAAGGTTGTCGGCCTGGTGCTCGCCGGCTGGCTCGGCGCCGAGGGCATCAAGCTCTTCAAGGGCGCCTGCGAAGACCTGCTCGATACCGCCCCGGCCGAGCATGTCCTGCAGGACCTCAGCGAGCACATCCTCGCGGCCCCCGGGGCCAAGGGTTTCCATGCTTTCCGGGCCCGTCGCCTGGGCGACCGCTTCGAGGTCGATTTCCACCTGCAGGTGGCCGAGACCGCCACGGTGGCCGAAGGGCATGCCATCGCGGGCCGGATCAAGGCCGATATCCTGAAATCCCACCCTGAGGTGGTCTCGGTGCTGGTCCATGTCGAACCGGACATGCCGGAGCACCGGAAGCAGGACGGGCACCACGGGTTCAACGACTGAACGCGGATTGCCTTCCCTCGGCGGACGGGCTTGGATGGGCCCATGAGCCTGCCCCGACTCTGCTTGGCGTTGCTGGTCACGGTCGTGTCCCTGACCGCCGCCCAGCCGCCGAACGTCGTCTTCATCTTCGCCGATGACCAACGCGCCGATACCATCGCGGCGCTGGGTAATCCGGTCATCAAGACCCCGAACCTCGATCGCTTGGTGAAGCGGGGCGTGGCCTTCACTCGCGCCTATATGCAGGGCGGCAACCAAGGCGCGACCTGCGTGCCTTCACGGGCGATGCTGCTTTCCGGACGTTCGCTCGCCCAGATCGACGAAAAACTACTGAAGTACCAGACCTGGCCCAGCTCCTTCGGGGCGGCGGGCTACGCGACCTTCGCCACGGGGAAGTGGCATAACGGTCCGCCCTCGGTCTCGAAGTCCTTCCAGCAGGCCAAGGCGCTCTTTGTGGGCGGGATGGTGAATCCGCTCAAGGCGCCCACCAGCGATATGCTCCCGACCGGCAAGCTCACGCCGGGCAAGGTAAGCCCGAAGCACCTCTGCGAAGAGGCCACCGACGAGACCCTCGCGTTCCTGAAGTCGCAGGACGGCAAGCGGCCGTTCTTCTCGTATCTCGCCTTCGACGGCCCGCATGACCCGCACATCGTGCCGGAAGGGTTCCCGATCGATTATGCGCCGGCCTCGATCCCGCTGCCGCCGAACTTCCTGCCCCAGCACCCCTTCGACAACGGCGAGATGGTCATCCGTGATGAGCAGCTGCTGCCTTGGCCCCGCAAGCAGGCCGACATCCAGACGATGCTGGCCGAATATTACCGTTACGTCTCCTTCCTCGACGTCCAGGTCGGCCGCGTCCTCGACGCCGTCGATGCTTCACCCTACGCCGCCAACACGATCATCGTCTACGCCGCGGACTCCGGCGTGGCCCGCGGTTCGCACGGGCTCATCGGCAAGCAGAACCTCTACGAGCATTCGATGCGCGTGCCGCTGATCGTCGCCGGACCCGGCATCGCCGCGGACCAGCGTAGCGAGGCGATGTGCTACCTCTTCGACGTCCTGCCCACCCTCGGCAAGCTTTGCGGCGTCGCCACGCCGTCGGGTTCCAACGGACGCGAGTTCGCGGACGTGCTCAAGGATCCGGCGCAGCCTGGTCGGCCGTTCCTGATGTTCGGTTATAAGTCGATCCAGAAGGCCCTCAGCGACGGACGCTGGAAGCTCATCCGCTATCCGCACGTCGACCGCACCCAGCTCTTCGATCTCCAGGCCGACCCTTACGAGACCAAGGACCTGTCGGCTCTGCCGGAGCATGCTGAGCGTATTAAGGCCATGCTCGCCAAACTCGCCGCCGAGATGAAGGCCGACGGTGACAACGACCCGCTGACCGCCGCGAAGCTCCTGCCCGCTGACTGGAAAGCCCCGACCAAGCTGCCCAAGCCCGGACAGAAGGGATACTGATTAGGGCTAGGGGTAGGGCCGGGGCTAGGGCTAGTAAGGGTGAAGCTAAACTAGCCCTAGCCCTGGCTCTAGCCCTCCTTCTTCCCGCTTACGCGGGAAGAAGGTAGGACTTACGTCCGAACTTCTTGGCTAGCCATTCCTTGAGCTCCTGGAAGTCCTGGGGCGGCTCGACGGTGATCGTGAGCGGCTTGCCGGTCTGCGGGTGCGTCAGGGTCAGCTTGTGGGCGTGGAGCATCACGCGGGGCATGGGCCAGCCGGTGTAGCTCGGGACGTCGAACTTGCCGTAGGTGCGGTCGCCGAGGATCGGGTGCGTGATGTGCGCGAGGTGGACGCGGATCTGGTGCGTGCGGCCGGTGTGCGGGTAGGCGCGGACGAGCGCGGCGTCGACGCCGTACTTCTCTTCCACGCGCCAGTCGGTGATGGCCTCGCGGCCGTCTTCGCGGACGGCCATGCGCACGCGGACGGTGCGGTG
>JBJOMV010000113.1:0-5530 GCA_046052185.1 Verrucomicrobiota bacterium
TTTCTTCATCTGATTGGCCCGTGAATACCTCGGAGCAGCTTTTCCAACGCGCCCTCTCGATGATCCCGGGCGGCGTCAATTCCCCGGTCCGGGCTTTCCGCTCGGTCGGTGGCACCCCTTTCTTCACCAAGTCGGCCAACGGCGCCCGGCTGACGACGGCCGACGACCAGGAGCTGGTGGACTTCGTCCTGACCTGGGGTCCGGCCATCCACGGCCATAACGATCCGGACATCCGCGCGGCGATCCGCGAGGCCCTCGACCGCGGAACAAGCTTCGGCACCCCGAACCCTCTCGAGGTCGAGATGGCCGAGCTGATCCTGTCCTGCGTCCCGGCGGTGAAGAAGGTCCGCATGACCAACAGCGGCACCGAGGCCACGATGTCCGCCATCCGCCTCGCCCGCGGCTACACCGGCCGGAACAAGATCATCAAGTTCTCGGGCTGCTACCACGGCCACGTCGACTCGCTCCTCGTGAAGGCCGGCTCCGGCGCCCTCACTCAGGGCAATCCCGACTCCGCCGGCGTCACGCCCGGCACCGCGGCCGACACGCTCGTCGCGGAATATAATAATCTCCCGGCGCTCTCCGCGCTCTTCGACGCCAATGCGGGCCAGATCGCCGGCCTCATCGTCGAGCCGTTCCCGGCCAACGTCGGCCTGATCCTGCCCGACGCCGGCTTCCTCGCCGGTCTCCGCGAACTTTGCACGAAGCATGGCACTGTGCTCATCTTCGACGAAGTGATGACGGGCTTCCGTCTCTCCCTCGCCGGCACGCAGGGCCTGCATGACGTCGTCCCGGACCTGGTCTGCATGGGCAAGATCATCGGCGGCGGCCTCCCGGTCGGCGCCTTCGGCGGCAAGGTCGAGATCATGGACAAGCTCGCCCCGCTCGGCCCGGTCTACCAGGCCGGCACGCTCTCGGGCAACCCGCTCGCCATGGCCGCCGGCCTCGCGTCCGTCCGTAAGCTCAAGGCTCAGAATCCGTTCGCGCGTCTCGAGGTCCTCGGCCGTCGCGTCCGCGACACGCTGCTCGCCGCCGCGCAGGCCAAGGGCATCCCGCTGCAGGTCCCGCAGGTCGGCTCGATGTTCTCGCTCTACTTCAACACCGAGAAGGTCCGTAACTACGACCAGGCCATCGCCTCCAATGGCGATCTGTATCGTAAGGTCTTCCGCACCGCGCTCGATAAGGGCGTCTACCTCGCGCCTTCGCCTTACGAGACCGCGTTCATCTCCACCGCCCACGAAGGCAAGGACATCGACAAGGCCTGCGAAGTCCTCGACGCCGCCGTGCGCGCCCTCTGATCATGCCTAAGCTCGCCTTCATCGGAGCAGGACGGATGGCCGGCGCCATGGTGCGCGGCCTCCTGCGTTCCCAAGCCTGCCAGCCCGCGGACATCGCCGTCCTCGGCGGCGCGGGCGTGTCGGCGAGCAACCTAGCCAAGGAGACCGGCGTGCGTCTCGCGACCTCGCCGGCCGACCTCCTCGCTGGCGCGGACGCCGTCGTGGTCGCCTGCAAGCCGCAGCAGTTCCTCGGCCTCGACGCCGCCTTCGCCGCGCAGGCGCAGGGTAAGCTCATCCTCTCCGTGCTCGCGGGCACGCGTCTGGCGACCCTCGGTGGCTTCTTCGCCGGCGCCCGCAATGTCGCCCGCGCGATGCCCAACACTCCCGGCGCCGTGGGGCAGGGCATCACCGCCCAGTGTTCCGCCCAGCCACTGTCGTCTGGCGACGCCGCGCTGATCGCTTCGATCCTTTCCGGCCTCGGCCAGACGATCGACCTCCCGGAAGACATGTTCAACGCCGTCACCGCCGTCTCCGGCAGCGGTCCTGGTTTCTTCTTCGAATACGTCGCCGCCTACGAGGAGGCCGCCGTCGCCCTCGGCTTCACGCCTGAGCAGGCCAAGCTTCTCGTCCGCCAGACCTTCAGCGGTTCGCTCGCGCTCCTCGCCGCCACTGGCGAGACGCCGGTGAACCTGCGCATCCAGGTGACCTCGCCGGGCGGCACGACCAAGGCCGGCCTCGATGCTTTGGAAGCCGGCAAGTTCCGCGCGATCGTCGCTTCCGCCCTCCTCGCCGCTAAGAACCGCGGCGAAGAGCTCGGGAAGAAGTGAGGCGTCCGCTAAAGCGGACGCAGGGCTAGGGCTAGGGCCTGAGCTAGGGCTGGGGTCAGGCCGATTCAGGCATCATCCGTCGGCGGAGGTCCCAGCAGTTCAGCACGGCCAGTGCCATGATCACCCAGTGTAGATCTCGGCTGACGATCGGCATGACGATCATCGAGATCGTCCCGACATAAGCCAAGGTGTTCACTGCCTCCAGTCCGCCCATGAAGAGCACGAAAGACAAGGCGCTCATCAGGATCGCGGCCACCAGTAAGAGCAGTCCGCCGGGGACGATCGTCCAAGGCTTCCATCGGGCCAGCCATCCCCCGCTGAGTCGGGTCAGGATCGTGGTGGTGATGTGCGCGTTCGCGAAGTAGAAGACATAACTCCAGATATGCTGAAACGTCACGAAGCTGCCTGTCATCCAGGCTTCGGTGCATATCGTGACGATGCCCCAGCCCACGCCGTAGGCCGCCCCGAGGAGATAGAGATTGGGTTTTCGCGTCACCTTCATCGGGCCGTCGTTTCAGTAGACCTTAACTTAGGCCTGGGACAAGGCGGGCGGCTTATTTAGCCGTTTCCAAAAATGCCAGGTGTTGAGGAACGAAAGAGGGATGAAGATCGGGGCATGAAAGGAAAGGAAGCTCCACATGACATAAAATGGCCCCATGGCCAAGTGTTCAGCCAACATGGCTAGACCGATTGTTTTTCCGGGAACGCCGTTCATCTTGGCATCAACCAGTGACCAGAGCAAAGGCCCGAGCATGATCATACCATGAAAAAGTCCGAGTAAGAATGCGCCTAGCGATTGGCTGATGAGGGCGTGCCAGAGAAAGCTTTTTTGCCCCACCAATATTTTTCGCATCACTGCGGTGACGATGACACCTGTGATCAGGCATGAGGTAAGGTTAGTCACCCTAAAATTGTAAGCGTTGAATTTGGCACCCCCAATATCGGCTAAAACAAACGTCACCACGAAGAACCAAAGGAGCCCGTAGAACATTCCGAGACGGTGGTTTCGCCAGAAGGTCGCCAGCTTTGTCATGGTTAGATTCTTATTTAAAGCACGATACCAGCGAGTCTTCTTATCGGTTTTATATGGAAGTGGGCCGGGTTATCTCGCCCATTAGGATTCCGCGAAGGCTCGGAAAGAGCTCGAGTAGGGCCTCTATTCGAGGACGAGGACGGCACGTGGTGCTGTCCCTACCTGTTAACCCCCATGCTCAACACTCGTTACTCCATACTCTCGCACGCCTACTTCTTCTTGGCCTTCTTGCCGGCTTGGCCGCCGGGCAGGCGCTTCTGGCCTTGGTTGGGCAACGGGCCGGCGAGGGGCGGGGTCTCGAAATACTTGCCTTCCTCGAGCATGCGCGGATCGCCGGTCTCGCGGAGAATCGTGAAGAGGCGTTCGGTCATCTCTTTGCGCACGGCGGCGTAGGCGGGTGACTCGGCTACGTTGTTCATCTCGTGCGGGTCGGTCTTCAAATCGTAGAGCTCGAACATCGGGCGGCGGCCGTAGAACTTTTCGAACAGCGCAGACCATTCCGGGGCTTTGCGTGCGCCGACGAACCAAGCCTTGGTCGGGCCGGCGTCGTCGTCGGGTAGCGTTACGAAAGTGGTCTGGGCGACTTCATCGAAGGTCGGCTCGTCGGCACCGTCGAGGCGATAAGGATTACCCAGCGGCCAGCGCTCGGGCTTGAAGTTGACGATCAGCACATGGTCCTGGGTGCGCAGGGCGCGCTGCGGGTAGGGCGAGTAGTCGGGGCGGGCGATCTCGACGTGGCGCTCGCGGCCGGCGACGACCCAGGTGCGGGTCGGGTCGACCTGGCCTTGGCGGTCCGACTTCAGGACGTTCCAGAGCGAACGGCCCGTCATGACCGCGGGCGGCTTCACGCCGCCGGCTTCGAGGAAGGTCGGGGCGAGGTCAGGCAACGTCACCATGTCGTCCACCACGCGTCCGCCTTGCACGCCGGCTCCGGCGATGATGAGCGAGACGCCCGTGCCGAAGCCGTAGAGGTTGCACTTGCCGTGCGGGAAGCCCGGGGCGCCGTGGTCACCGCTGATGGCGATCAGCGTCTTGCTGCGTTCACCTGCACGGTCGAGTTCTTCGAGCAGCACGCCCATCGCGGCGTCGAGGGCCTGGACTTCGCCGAGGTAGTCGGCGAGGTCTTCGCGGACCACCGGGACGTCCGGCAGGAAAGCCGGCAGCTTGCCCTTGAGGGCGTCGGGATCGAGTCCCCAGAGTTTCTGGCCGCTGCCGCGGACCCAGGTGCGGTGGGTGTTGGTCGGTCCGAACCAATAAGCGAAGGGTTGGCCGGTGGCTTTCGCCGCGAGCATCGCCTTGAAATTACCGCGGACTTCGTCGAGGAGCTTGGCGCGGGCCGCCTCGACCGTGGCGCCTTTCGCCACTAGGTCGGTCGCGTTTTCGGAGAAGTTGTTGAAGCCGCGGCCGGACTTCTCGAACGCGTGCTGCTGTCCGCCATAGGGTGCGTCGGCCGGGGAGCCGGGGCTCCAGACCTTATAGGACTTGCCGAGGTGATAGCCGGCGTCGCGGAGGAGCAGCGGGTAGGTCGGGATGGATTCGTCCCAGACCGCGCCTTGGAGGATGGCGCCACGGCCGGTGCGCCAGAAGTGCTGGCCCGAGAGCAGCGAACTGCGGCAGGGCGTGCAGGAGGGCGCGTTGACATGCGCGTTGCGGAAGAGCACGCCCTCTTTGGCGAGGCGGTCGAGGTTCGGGGTGCGGAGCAATCCGTTCGTGCCGGCGAGGTTGCCATGTTCGGCGTAGATGCGCGCGAAGCGACCCCAGTCGTCGGCGAAGAAGAAGAGGATGTTCGGACGCGTTTCCGCGGCCGGGGCTATGGCGGCGAGAAGCAGGGCGAGGACGGAGAAGAGGCGCATATTCAGCGGGCGGGCTTGATCGGGGTGGGTTCGAAGTCGGACTTCTGTACCCAGCCTGCTGGCACTTTTTCGCCTCGCACGTAGCGTTCGTAGAAACCACGGAGACGTAGGTCCGGATGGGGGAAGGCGTCATATTCCGCGCCGCGTCCAAGGGCGCGGAGGTCGCCTTGCTTCTTCAGCTCGGCCCACATCAGGGTGCGCAGTTTTTCCACGTCCGCGCTCCGTTCGGCGGCGAGATTGCGCACGCAGTCCGGGTCAGTCTTGAGGTCGTAGAGTTCGCGCCCAGGGCGCATCCCGAAGCAGAGATCCCAGAAGGGGTCGGAACCGGCGGCCCGTCGTGCCTGGAGGATGAAGCTCTTCGTCGGACTGGCGTCGGTGTCGAGGTAGCCGGTCTCCGGATTGCAGGCCGGCCAGCGGGACGGCTCGATGTTCTCGAGGTAGAGCATCCCTTCTTTGACGATGCCGCGGGTCGGATAGCCGACGTCGCCGGGACGACCGAGGTCGTTGCGTTCGCGGCCGATCAGCGTGAAGTCTCTGCCG
>JBJOMV010000114.1:0-5522 GCA_046052185.1 Verrucomicrobiota bacterium
CGAGCAGCTCGCGGGCGACGTCGACCGGGAAGCGCGAGATGCGCATGAACGGACTGCACACGGCCTCCCGACGTCGTTCGGCCGCGCGCTGTCGTTCCGCCTCGTCCACGGTCAGAGTCGGGCGAGGATCGCCGCGCCCATGGCCTTCGTGCCCACGGCCTTGCCGCCGCCGGCGATGTCCGCGGTACGGATGCCTTCGGCGATGGTCTTCTCGACCGCGAGCTCGATGGCCTTCGCTTCGGCTTCGAGGCCGAAGGAATGGCGGAGCATCAGGGCGGCGGAGAGGATCTGCGCGCACGGGTTGGCCTTGTCCTGGCCGGCGATATCGGGGGCGGTGCCGCCCGAAGGCTCGAAGAGGCCGTAGCCGTAACCGTGGCGGTTACGGTTCGCGCCGAGGGAGGCGGAAGCCATCATGCCCAGGGAGCCGCAGATGACGGCCATCTCGTCCGAAAGGATGTCGCCGAACATGTTCTCGGTGAGGAGGACGTCGAACTGCGAGGGCTTGAGGACGAGCTGCATCGCGGCGTTGTCGATGTACATCACCGTGAGGGCGATGTCCGGCGCGACGGCCTTGATGCGCTCGGCGACGACCTTGCGCCAGAGGACGGAGGTCTGGAGGACGTTGGCCTTGTCGACGAGGGTGATGTGCTTGCGACGGGCGCGCGCGGTGGCGATGGCGACGTCGGTGATGCGTTCGATCTCCGACTTGCGGTAGACCATGGTGTCGATGGCTTCGATGTCGCCGCCTTCGATCTCCTTGGTGGACTTCGGTCCGAAGTAGAGGCCGCCGGTGAGCTCACGGATGCAGACCATGTCGACGCCGTTCGGGATGCGGTCCGGACGGATGGGCGAGGTGTCGATGAGGTTCTTCAGGAGCAGGCCGGGGCGGACGTTGGCGTAGAGCGTGAAGTGCTTGCGGAGGGGCAGGAGGGAGGCGCGCTCCGGCTGTTCGGCCGGGGGCAGCTTCTCCCACTTCGGGCCGCCGACGGAACCGAAGAGGATGGCGTCCGCGGCGCGGCAGGCCTCGAGGGTCGAGTCCGGCAGGGCCTTGCCATGGTTGTCGATGCCCGCGCCGCCCACGTCGTGGGTGGAGTGCTCGAGGGTGTGGCCTGACTTCTTCAGGACGGCCTCGAGGACGGGCAGGGCGGCGGCCATGACTTCAGGGCCGATGTAATCGCCAGGCAGGACAGCAATCTTCAGGTGCATAGGAGGGACGGGCAGTAAAGATGAACCGCGGCGTCGAGGGCAAGGAGAAGCGAGGGGGCGGAACGCCGAAATTCGGACTTCCGGGTGGTTGCCAACGCCTCCGAACGGGCCCTACTCTGGCCGCCCTTACCCCCGCGTATGTCCTCCCAACCTCTCGTCATCGGTAAATTCTCCCTCGGCATGGGCGACCGCTTCGCCCACGAGGCCGAAGCTCAGCTCGCCGCCTGCCTCGCGGCCAAGAAACTCGGCGTCGAGATCGTGCCGGTCTGGAACAAGTCCAACCGCGAGCACAACATCATCGGCTCCGAGCCGACCAGCACCCGCGCCGCGGCCGACGCCGCCGTGAAGGCCCTCGGCTGGACCGCCCCGTACTTCCTCGACGCCGACCACATCGGCCTGAAGACCGTCGAGCGCTTCGTCGGCGTCTCCGACTTCTTCACTATCGACGTCGCCGACTTCATCGCCCAGCCCGCGGACCCCGCCGCGGTCAAGGCCTTCGTCGACCGCCACCCTGAGCTCGTCGGCACGCTGACCCTCGCCGGCATCGACCGTCCGTTCACGACCACGCGCGCCGACGTCGAGCGCACGGCCGCCAAGTTCCTGCTCGCCGTCCAGGAAGCCGGCAAGGTCTACCGCCACATCGTCTCCGTGAAGGGCGTCGGCCGCTTCGTGCCCGAGATCTCGATGGACGAGACCGACAGTCCCCAGACCCCTCCCGAACTGCTCGTCATCCTCGCCGCCATCGCCGATGAAGGCGTGCCGATCCAGACCATCGCCCCGAAGTTCACCGGCCGTTTCAACAAGGGTGTCGACTACGTCGGCGACCTCGCCCAGTTCGAACGCGAGTTCAACGACGACCTCTGCGTCATCGCCCACGCGGTGAGGCAGTACGGCCTCCCGGCGAACCTGAAGCTCTCCGTCCACAGCGGCAGCGACAAGTTCTCCATCTACCCGGCCATCCGCCGCGCCCTCGCCAAGCATGGCGCCGGCGTGCACGTGAAGACCGCGGGCACGACCTGGCTCGAAGAAGTCATCGGCCTCGCCGAAGCCGGCGGCGCCGGCCTCGCCCTCGCCAAGGAGATCTACGCCGAAGCCCTGTCGCACATGGACGAGCTCTGCCAGCCCTACGCGACCGTCATCGACATCGACCGATCCAAGCTCCCGGCCGCCGCCGTCGTCAACGGCTGGACCAGCGAGCAGTTCGTCGGCGCCCTGCGTCACGACCAGAAGAATCCGCTCTACAACGCCAACATCCGCCAGCTGATCCACGTCGGCTTCAAGGTCGCCGCCAAGATGGGCCCGCGCTACCTCGAGCAGCTCAAGGCCTGCCGCGAGTCCTGCGCGCGCAATGTGACCGGCAACCTCTTCGACCGCCACATCAAGCCGCTCTTCCTGTGAGCGAGGCGACCACGACGGGCCGTGGTCCGGCGTGGGTCGTCTGCCTGCTCGGCGGGCTCATCGCCTTCGTCCTCGCGTGGGTCGGGCTCGTCCCGGAGGGCGACTTCTCGGTCAAGGAGCCGTGGGACGTCGTCAAGCTGGTCTTCCTCCTGGCGCCTGCTTCTCCGTTCCTTCTGCTCGCCGGCGTCGTGACGTTCCTGAAGGATCGTTTCCTCCTCGCCGGGACGATCGCCATCGCCGTCCTGCTGATCCTGAGCTGCGGCTTATATCTGCTGGCGCAGGCCGAACATCGGGTCCGGCCGGACGGCGCGGAGCACGCGCTCACCTATCTCATCGTGCCGTTCCTCCAAGTACCGGCCGTTTTTACGGCCCTCGGCCTCTTGGCGATCTGGCGAGCCTTGCTCGGACGGCGCGACTGAGCAACGCCGCCTTCGCCCTGCGGCCGCCTAGGGCTGCTTCCGGCGATCCAGCCAGGCGCCGAGGGCGAACAGCAATCCGATGGAGACCACGCTCACGAAGCCCTGCAGGATGGGCAGGGCGACGAAGATGAGCGCCGACTGCGCATCCAGCTCGCTGCGCTTGGTCCAGATCTGGAAAGTGAAGTCGGCGTAGCCCAGCGTACAGAAAGTCCCCGTGAGGAAGAGGACCACGAACGAACCGATCTTCACGCAAGGGTAGCGAGCGAGGCGCGCCGCCAGGGCCAGCAGGACGTAGGGCACGGCGGCGAATCCTAGGATGATCAGGCCGCCCGGAAAGAAGTTGTCGCTGGCATTGCTCGCGAGGATGCCCCCGGTCACGAGGACGAAGAGCAGCCCGAAGGCGGCGGTCAGGTGCGCGAAATACATCGCTTACTTCTTCGCCGCGAAGTCGCGGGCGTAAGCCTCGGCGAAGTAGCTGAGGATCACGTCGGCGCCGGCGCGGCGGATGGCGAGGAGCGACTCGTCGCGCGTGGCGCGGAGGTCGAGCCAGCCTTTTTCGGCGGCGGCGTGCAGCTGGGCGTATTCGCCCGAGACCTGGTAGGCGGCGATCGGGAGGTTCGTCGACTCGCGCAGGTCGCGGATGATGTCGAGGTAGGCTCCGGCGGGCTTGACCATCAGGAGGTCGGCGCCTTCTTGCGCGTCGAGGAGCGCCTCGCGGGCGGCCTCGCGGCGGTTGGCCGGATTCATCTGGTAGGTGGCCTTGGAGATCGGGGCTTCGCCGGCCTTGCGGGCGCTGCCCACGGCGTCGCGGAACGGGCCGTAGAAGGCCGAAGCGAACTTGGCGGAGTAGGCGAGGATACCCGTGCCGGTGTGGCCGGCGGCATCGAGTCCTTTACGGATGGCTTTGACGCGTCCGTCCATCATGTCGGAAGGGGCGACGAAATCGGCGCCCGCCTGGGCGGTGAAGACGGACATCTTCACGAGCGCTTCGACGGTGCGGTCATTGTCCACGTCGTTGCAGGCGGCGTTCAGGACGCCGTCGTGGCCGTGCGTGGTGTAAGGGTCGAGGGCGATGTCCGCGAAGATCACCGTACCGGGCGACTTGGCCTTCACTTCGCGGATGGCGCGGTAGGCGAGGTTCGAGGGGTTGAGGGCTTCGGCGCCTTCGGCGGTCTTGCGGGCCGGGTCGACCTTCGGGAAGAGGGCCACGCCATGGATGCCGAGGGCGAGGAGTTCGGCGCACTTGGCAGCGAGCTGGGCGAGCGGGATGCGGCTGACGCCGGGGAGGGAGCCGACCGGCTCGGCGACGTCGCCTTCGGTGACGAAGAGCGGCTGGATCAGGTGGCGGGGTTCGACGACCGTTTCGCCGAGCATGGCACGGATACCGGCCGAAGCGCGGAGGCGGCGGAGGCGGACGGACTGGTCGAGTTGGGCCGACATCGGAGGGTTGAGATAGCGGTCAGGGCAGGGAAGGGCAACGGCGAAGCCAGTCGGGCGTCATTCGGTGGGACACTTTGTCATCCTGACCCGCTTGGGACAGGGACAGCCCGCTGCCATACCTGCGAAAAGTAAGGCAAAAGCGGGAATTTCCCTTGGCACAAGCCCTGCCAATAAGGGGCATAACCCATCTACCAAAACACCACATGAGTAAAATCATCGGCATCGACCTCGGCACCACCAACTCCTGCATGGCCGTCCTGGAAGCAGGCGAGTCCGTCGTCATCTCCAACTCGGAAGGCGCGCGCACCACGCCCTCCATCGTCGCGTTCACCAAGAACGGCGACATCCTCGTCGGTCAGGCCGCCAAGCGCCAGGCCGTCACCAACCCGAAGAACACGATCTTCTCCGCGAAGCGCCTCATCGGCCGCAAGTTCTCGGAAGTGAAGGCCATCGCCTCTAAGCTTCCTTACAAGGTCGTCGAGGGCAAGAACGGCGACGCCGCCATCGAATGCGAAGTCGACGGCAAGCCCCGCGTGTTCGCCCCGGAAGAGATCTCCGCCAAGGTCCTCGCCAAGCTCAAGGCCGACGCCGAAGCCTACCTCGGCGAGAAGGTCACGCAGGCCGTGATCACCGTCCCCGCCTACTTCAACGACTCGCAGCGCCAGGCCACCAAGGACGCCGGCACGATCGCGGGCCTCGAAGTGCTCCGCATCGTCAACGAGCCCACCGCGGCTTCCCTCGCCTACGGCCTCGATAAGAAGGGAGACGAGAAGATCGCGGTCTATGACCTCGGCGGCGGTACCTTCGACGTCTCGGTCCTCGAGATCGGCGGCGGCGTCTTCGAAGTGAAGGCGACCAACGGCGATACCGAGCTCGGCGGCGACAACTGGGACGAACGCATCATCCAGTGGCTCATCGACGGCTTCAAGACCGAGTCCGGCATCGACCTCTCCAAGGACGCCATGGCCCGCCAGCGCCTCAAGGAAGAAGCCGAGAAGGCCAAGATCGCCCTCTCGTCCTCGAACTCCGTGGACATCAACCTGCCGTTCATCACCGCCG
>JBJOMV010000115.1:0-5439 GCA_046052185.1 Verrucomicrobiota bacterium
TCCCGCTCGACCTCACCCAGCTCATGGCCCGCGAACGCGGCCTGACCGTCGACGGCGCCGGTTTCGAGAAGCTGATGGAAGAGCAGCGCAACCGCGCCCGCGCCGCGCAGAAGAAGGAGATCATCACGCTTTCCGATATCGGCTCCGACCACCCGACGGCCTTCGTCGGCTACGACGCCCTCGCCACGCAGGCCAAGGTCGCCCAGGTCGCCAAGATCAAGGACCGCTCGGCCGTCATCCTCGACAAGTCTCCCTGCTACGCCGAGATGGGCGGTCAGGTCGGCGATTCCGCGATCATCACCCTCGGCGGCCGCCAGTGGCGCGTCACCGACACCCAGAAGTCCGGCCAGACCTGGCTGCACTTCCTCGACGGCGAAGACGCCCCGGAAGCCGGCGCGACCATCGAGATCGCCGTCGACCAGGCCCGCCGCGACGCCATCCAGCGCCACCACACGGTCACGCACATCCTCCACTGGGCGCTCCATGAAGTCGTCTCCAAGGAGGCCTCCCAGAAGGGCTCCGCGGTCGACCCGACGAAGCTGACCTTCGACTTCAACGGCGCGGCGCTCACGCCGGGCCAGCTGGCCGACATCGAGAAGCTCGTCAACGAGCGCATCCTCGCCAACGACGCCGTGACCTGGAGCGAAGTCGCCTACGCGTCCGTCAAGGGCCGCCCCGACATCATGCAGTTCTTCGGCGACAAGTACGGCGACTCCGTTCGCGTCGTGCAGGTCGGCGGCAAGGCCGCGTCCCTGAACGGCTGGTCGATGGAACTCTGCGCCGGCACGCACGTCCGCCACACCGGCGAGATCGGCCTCTTCCGCATCGTCAGCGAGAACGCCATCGCCGCGGGCGTCCGCCGCATCGAAGCCGTCGCCGGCCTCGCCTCCTACGAACGCGCCAAGTCCGAAGCCGAGCTGCTCAAGTCGCTCGCCGCTTCGACCAACACGCCCGTCACCGACCTCGCCAAGCGCCTCGAGCAGATCATGGAGCAATCCGCCGCGCTCGAGAAGAAGCTCAAGGTCTACCGCGACAAGGAATCCTCTCAGCTCGCCGACGCCCTCGCCGCCAAGGCGAGCGACCGCGCGGGCCTGAAGTATGTCGTCTCCCAGGTCAGCGCCGAGACGCCCAACGATCTCCGCGACCTCGGCGCCAAGGTGGCCGGCAAGGTCGGCCCGGCGGCCGTCGTCGTCCTCGCCGCCGTCTTCGGCGACAAGGTCTCCCTCGTCGCCAACTGCGGCGCCGACGCCGTGAAGGCGGGCAAGGCCGCCGGCAAGATCGTCACCGACGCCTGCGGCAAGCTGGGCGGCAAGGGTGGCGGCAAGCCCGACGCCGCGATGGGCGGCGGTACCGATGTGTCCAAAGTCGCCGAGGCTTTGGCCAGCGTGGCGTAAGAGAGGTCAGGGCTAGGGCTGGGGCTAGAGACAGGGCCAGGTAATACTGGCCCTGGGTAGGTATTGGCGGTTGCGAACACTGACGCACAAAGGGAGACCGGAAACCGGATGATTGGCTGGGGTGCCCATTTTCAGGTCTCGGGTCTCGGCGATCAGTAGCCAGGCACGGGTGCTCAGGTTCAGGTGCGGGCTCGGGATATCTGCCCTCTGTCATCCGTCATCGATTCAGTCATCATCCACTTCGGGTGGCCGGTGGCAGCCCCGGGTGGCAGGTGGCGGGGGCTTTTCCATTCAGCCCTCTATGCAGTCCTCCATTCAGTCCTCCGCTCACGCCTATCACTCTTATCAATCCCTCCCAAGCCTTACTCTCATTGCCACGGGCTACCAAGCACACTATTTCTCTCATCATGCGCTGCTTCTCTCTCCTCGCCCTGACCGCCCTCGCCCCCTTCGTCGCCCTCGCCCAGAGCCACGGCCAGAGCAGCCCCAAGCACCACGTGCGCCTGCAGGTCGACGCCGATCATCTCGTGCTGCCGGTCTCGATCTCGATCAAAGGCAAGGACCGCGCCGCGGTCGATGCGCGCGTCGACGCGATCCGCAAGGAACTCGAGAAGCGTTTCGCCGATCAGCCGGGATGGGAGCTCCGCGAAATCTCCGCCGACTTCGCCCGCGCCGAGAGCAAGTCCTATGTCTCCCGTCCTGCCGGCGGCAGCAAGCTCTTCGGCGACGAAGAGGCCGACCAGGGTGACGTGACGTACGTCGCCAACGCCCGCTGGGAACTCCGCACCGAAGCCGACAAAGGCCTGAAGGGACTCGAAACGCTCCGCACCAAAGCCGACGGCCTCGTGAAGGCGAAGAGCGACGACGAGAAGCAGGTCGTCGGTAATCCGGAATACGTGCTCACCAATCCACAGGACTACCGCAACGAACTGCTCGACCAGATCAAGGCCGACTTCGAGGAAGCCAAGAAGCACCTGCCCGAAGGCCAGTGGACGCTCGAACTCAGCGGCCTCGCCGGTCCGGTCAATGTCGTCGCCCTCGGCGGCAAGCGCTTCGAGGTCAGCCTCACCTACCGGATGGCTTTCCTCACGCCGAAGCCGGAAAAGGCCACGAAATAAGGCGGTTTACGGCCGGCCCAGCCGGCTTGTCCTTGCCCTTCCCCGGCGGACGACTAGTCGTCATTCATGGCCATCCGCCGCCTCACGCTCGTCATCAACCGCACCAAGCCCGGGGTGGATGACATCGTGCGTTCCGTCCAGGAAGCCGCCCAGAAGGCCGGCGTGACCCTGACGGTCGCCGACGGCTGGCCGATCAGCCGCGCCACCCTCCAGGGGGCCGACGCGTGCGGTGTGGTCGGCGGTGATGGCACCTTCCTCGGCGTCGCGGAAGCCGCGGCCCTCGAAGGCGTTCCGCTCTTCGGCATCAATCGCGGCAAACTCGGCTTCCTCGCCGCCTACCCGAGCGATGACGTCGGCGCCTCGCTGCACTCCATCCTCAGCGGCGACTTCCGCGTCGAGAAGCGCGCCCTCCTCGAGATCCGCTTCGCCGACGGCAGCTTCGCCCTGGCGCTCAACGACCTCGTCATCAAGACCCGCGACGTGTTCCGCATGGGCCGCTTCGCCGTGCTCGCCGACGGCGCCCGCGTGAACGAATACCGCGCCGACGGCCTCATCCTCGCCTCCCCCACCGGCACCTCGGCCTACAACCTCGCCGCCGGCGGCCCGCTCGTCGACCCCGCGGCCTCCGTCCTCGTGCTCACGCCGATCTGCGCGCACACGCTCTCCAACCGGTCGGTGATCTTCGACGGAGAGACCGAACTCGAGATCCGCAGCGAGGACAGCGCCCTGCTCGGCCTCTCGGTCGACGGCCGCGAGACCCTCGAAGCCCAGCGCCGCCTCCCGCTCGTCATCCGCACCGCCAAGGTCCAGCTCGCCCTCCTGCGTCCGAAATCGCTCACCCATTTCGACGTCCTGCGGAGTAAGTTGAAGTGGTCATAAAAGCGGGGACAAGTGGGCATGTGGGCACGTTGACACGGGGAAAGCAACCCGCCTGCGGCCTTAGGTAGGGTTGAGCGGCCTCGCTCAACCGCGGCTGACCAAAGGTGGTCAGCCCTACCCGAGCCAACATGCACCCTCCCCGTTACTCGTGCCCACGTGCCCCCTCGAGGGCGAGGTCAGGTGGTCGCCCAAGCGACCCTTGACCTCGCCCTCGCAGGCCCCTTTATCGCCACTTCGATGCTCACGATCGCCAACGTCACCAAGTCCTACGGACCGCGCACCCTGTTCGCGGACGTCTCGCTGAACATCGCCCGCACCGACCGTCTCGGCCTCATCGGCGCCAACGGCGCCGGCAAGTCCACCCTCTTCAACATCATCCTCGGCAAGGACAAGCCGGACGACGGCCTCATCGAGTGGGAACGCGGCGCGAACTTCGGCTTCCTCCCCCAGGAAAGCGCTCCGGTCGGCGATGAGACGATCCTCCAGATCGCCACCAGCGGCGGCAAGCTCGAGCCCGAGAACGACGACGACTGGGACATCGACTACACCCTCGAGCCCCGCGCCAAGAAGATCCTCGCCGGCCTCGGCTTCCGCGAGACCGACCACGACAAGCTCGCCAAGACGTTCTCCGGCGGCTGGGTCATGCGCGCGCACCTCGCCCGCCTGCTCGTCAGCGAACCGACGCTCCTCCTCCTCGACGAGCCGACCAACCACCTCGACCTCGAGGCGCTCCTCTGGTTCCAGGACTACCTGACCCGCTACCCGGGCGGCCTCGTCGTCATCTCGCACGACCGCGCCTTCCTCAACGCCCTCTGCACGGGCATGATCGAGCTCCGCGGCCAGCGCCTCCACGAATACACCGGCAACTACGACGACTTCCTCGTCGAGCGCGAGGCCCGCAAGCAGCGCCAGCAGGCGATGTTCAAGAACCAGCAGCGCGAGATCGCGCACCTGCAGACGTTCGTCGACCGCTTCGGCGCCAAGGCCTCGATGGCCTCCCGCGCGAAATCCAAGGAGAAGCAGATCGCCCGCCTCGAAGAGGTCGCGATCGACGAGCCCGAGGACGACCTGAAGAAGATCCAGTTCCGCTTCCCCCAGCCGCCCCGCTCGGGCCTGAAGGTCATGAAGCTCGAGCACGTCCAGCAGGCCTACGGCGACCACGTCGTCTACCAGGACCTCAACTTCGAGTGCGAACGCGGCCAGCGCACGGTGCTCGTCGGCCCCAACGGCGCGGGCAAGTCCACGCTGCTCAAGATCCTCGCCGGCGTCATCCCGATCAACGGCGGCCTCCGCGAGGAAGGCGGCAACGTGATCACGGGCTACTTCGCCCAGAACCGCGTCGACAACCTCAACCCGAAGCTGACCGTCCTCGAGAACGTGATGGAACTCCGCACCACGGAGAACGGCCTCACCGAACAGCAGGCCCGCGGCATGCTCGGCACGTTCCTCTTCCGCAAGGACGACGTCCATAAGAAGGTCTCGGTGCTTTCCGGCGGCGAGAAGTCCCGCTTGGCGCTGGTGAAGCTGCTGATCAACCCGCCGAACTTCCTGCTCATGGACGAGCCGACGACGCACCTCGACATCATGTCGATCGACGCGCTCATCGCCGCCCTGAAGACCTACGAAGGCACGCTCTACTTCGTCAGCCACGACGTGCACTTCATCCGCGAGATCGCCAAGACGGTCCTGCACGTGCACTCCGGACGCCTGACGCAATACGCCGGCGACTACGCCTACTACCTCGAGAAATCCAAGGCCGGCAACGAACGCGCCGCCCTGACCGCCGGCTTCACCGACGGACGCCCGAAGCAGGCCGAAGCCCCTAAGGCCGACAAGCCCAAGGCACCGGCCAAGCCCTCCGCCGCCGACCTCCGCAAGCTGAAGTCCGAAGTCACCAAGCACGAGCAGCAGGTCGCCGAACTGGAAGCCAAGCAGGCCAAGCTCACCGCCGAACTCGCCGACCCGGCCACCTATGCCGGCGGCGCGAACGTCCCGCAGCTCAACGCCCAGCTCCGCGACACGATCAACGCCCTCCAGGCCGCCACCGC
>JBJOMV010000116.1:0-5260 GCA_046052185.1 Verrucomicrobiota bacterium
AACGCGCGCGACTCCGCGCGGAGCTCGGTTTCGGCGCCGACCCGCGCACGGTGGTGCTCCTCGGCTCCTCTACTTGGAAAGGCGAAGAAGCCCTGCTGCTGCGCAGCGTGCGCGCGGCGCGGGCCGCAGGCCAGGACGTCCGCCTGCTGCTCGTGCCCCGGCACTCCGAACGTCGCGCGGAAGTCGCCGCGGAGATCAGCGCCAGCGGGCTCGACTGGCATCAACGCTCCTCCGGCGGGCCGACCGCGCCCGACGGCACCGTCGTCCACCTGGCCGACACCACGGGCGAACTGCGCCGCCTCACCCGCGCGGCCGACCTCGCTTTCTGCGGCAAGAGCCTCGCCCCGCATGACGGCGGCCAGACGCCCGTCGAAGCCGCCGCCGCGGGCGTCGCGATCGTGTACGGTCCGCGCATGACGAACTTCCGCGACATCGCCCGCGGGCTCGAACAAGCGGGCGCCGCGCTCAAGGCCGCGGACGAAACCCGGCTCGCCGAACTGCTGGCCCGCCTGCTCGGCGACGCCTCCGCGCGCGCAGCGATGGGCCGGCGCGCGGCCACCTGGCACCAAAGCAATCGCGGGGCGACCGAACGGACCCTCGCGATGCTGCTGGGACGCTGATCAGGCGACGCGGAAAGCCTCGCGCAGACGGCGGGCTTCCTCGCGCAGCTCGCCTCCGAGCACGATCTCCCGGGCGCGCTTGGCGCCGGCGGCCGGATCAGCCGCCTGACCCGCGACCCAGAGGGCCGTGCCCGCGCTGAGACAAAGGGTGTCCATGAGCCCGTCCGAAACGCCGCCCACGAGCAGGTCGCTGAACATCGCGATGTTCTCTTCAGGCGTACCGCCGCGCAGGTCGGCGACCGCGCAGGTCTTGAAACCGAAGTCACCCGGCAGCCAGACCGCGTCGACCGACGCGAGTTCGCCGCAGCCGCGGACCCGGACTTCGCCGGCCGTGGTGATCTCGTCCATGCCGCCGCCCGAACGGGAATGCGTGACGAGGCCGCGCTTCACGCCGAGCTCACCGAGCGTCGCCGCGAGCGGCTCGACCCAGCGCTCGTCGTAGACGCCGACGACCATGTAGGCAGGGCGAGCCGGATTGATGAGCGGGCCAAGGACATTGAAGACGGTCTTGGTGCCGCTTTCCGCGATCTGCTTGCGCACGCCCAGGACGGCCTTGAACGCCGGATGGAAAGCCGGCGCGTAGAGGTAGCAGAAGTTCGCCTCGCGCAGGCCGCGGAGCAGCTGTTCGTCCGAGGCGTCGAGCACGACGCCCAGGCCGGCGAGGAAATCGGCGCTGCCCGACTTCGAAGTGATCGAGCGATTACCGTGCTTGAGCACCGGCACGCCCGCCGCGGCGACGATGAGCGCGCTGGCGGAGGAGATGTTGAAGCTGCCGGAGCGGTCGCCGCCCGTGCCCACGATGTCGATCGACCTGGCCGGCCAGTCACCGAAGTCGGTGCGCCGGGCGAGATCCCGGTAGGTGCGGGCGAACCCCGTGACCTCCGCGGCCGTCTCCCCCTTGCGCGCCAAGGCGAGCAGGAAGGCCGCCTTGTCCGCATCAGTCACCGTGGCGTCGGCCATCGCCAAAGCGGCGGCGGCGGCCTCCGCGGGGGCGAGGTCGCGACCGGCCGACAAAGCGGCGGTCAGGTCAGGAAGGGCCAAGGCCATGCCGGATTAGCCACGTTCGGGGCGGTCGGGACAAGGCATTTTCGCCACAAGGGGTTTGCAACGGGGGGAAAGCACCCAATGATGAGCCCTATGGACGATGGCGACCAACCCCAGGGCGACTTCGACGGTTCCGGCAACGCCTCTTGGGGCGAGGCCGACTGGTCCGGCTACCTGCAGCGCAACGACCTCGAGGTCGGCCGCTTTCTCGCCTACTACAACGAGGTCAAGAACCTGCCCGACCGCCTGGACATCAGCGCCCGCCGGATGGGCTGGGAAAACGCCGACTGGGCGCCCGGCGACGGCCCCGAAGAGGTGAACGATGACGAGGACGAAGGACCCGACCTCCCCTACTGCATCCACCAGCACCCGGTCTACGTCGTGGCCCGCGCGTTGTCCCTCCAGCTCACGCAGTCCTTCCGCCGCCTGAACGTCGACGCCGGCGCGCAGCTCACCGCGCTCGAGGCGACCAACATCATGCACTCCTTCTGGGACGGGCAGCATCAGATGATCATGGCGATCAACGCGACCGACACCGGGGACCTGCCCCTCGCGCTCGTGCACATGAAGCGCGCCCTGGGGGCCATCAATTATTCGATCGGCCTCACGGCCGGACTGCCCGCGGGCGTGCGCCTCTCCTCGGCCGAAGCGGCGCATGACCTCGAAGCCACGCTGTTCGACCTCCGCGAAGTCTGCCTCCGCGTGATGGCCGACTGTCGCTGGGACGGAAAGAAGAAGTAACTCAGGCCTCGCCGGCCTTGCCCGACTTACCCTTCGCCATGAACTGGATGAGGCGGTCGCTGAATTCCTTGGCGGAATCGTGACCCATGCCGCGCAGGGCCTGGACGGAGGCGGCCACCTCGACGAGGCGGGCCATGTCGCGGCCCGGACGCACCGGGATCGTCATGTGCGGCACCTTGCGGCCGAGGATCTCGAAGGTCTCCACCTCGAGGCCGGAACGCTCTTCGTCCATGCCGGGCTGCCAGAGCACGAAAGTCACGACGAGATCGACGCGCTTCTCGCGACGCACCGAACGGACGCCGAAGATCGAAGCGACGTTGATGATGCCGATGCCACGGCACTCCATGTAGCCGCGGTTCAGGTCCTTGGCGGTACCCTGCAGCTCGCGGTCGCCGATGAGCGTCACGATGACGTAGTCGTCGGCGACGAGGGAATGACCGCGCTCGATGAGGGCCAGGGCGCACTCGCTCTTGCCGACGCCGGAAGCGCCGCGCATGAGCACGCCGACGCCCTTGATGTCCACGAGCGTGGCATGGATGTTGGTGCGCGGGGCGAATTTCTCCTCGAGCAGCACGGTCGCCTCGGCGGAGAAGTCCTTGGACTTGAGCTGGGTGCGGATGAGCGGGACGCGATGACGGTCGGCGATGCGCAGCAGGAGCTCGTCCACTTCGAGGCCGCGGGAGATCACCACGGCCGGGATCTGCTTGGAGAACACGTCATCGAGGAGCTTCTCCCGGACGTCCGCGGACTGGTCGGTCAGGTAGGCCATCTCGCCCGCGCCGAAGAGCTGGAGACGCTTGAAGGCGAACTCCTTGAAATAACCGGTGACCGCGAGGGCCGGACGGTTCAGCGACTTCTCGGCGATCATGTTGTCGAGACCCTCGGCGCCACCGAGGAGCTCCATCTGGAGCATGTCCTTGAACGATTCGAAGAACTCACGCACCGAGACGGATTCGGGGCGGGTATCGGGAGCGGGGTCGGACATGGACGTCAGAGTTTGAAACCTTCGCCCAGATAATGGCGGCGGCTTTCGGGATTGTCCACGATTTCGGCGGGCGTCCCGGAGACCAGCACCCTGCCCTGGTGGATCAGGTAGGCCCGGTCGACGATGGAGAGGGTCTCGCGGACGTTATGGTCCGTGATGAGGATGCCGATGCCGCGGGCCTTCAGCTTGCGGATGATGGACTGCACTTCGGCGACCGAGATCGGGTCGACGCCGCTGAACGGCTCGTCCATCAGGAGGAAGCGCGGGCGCGTGGCCAGGGCCCGGGCGATCTCCAGGCGCCGGCGTTCGCCGCCGGAAAGGGTGAAGGCCGGCTGGCGGGCGAGCTTCTCGAGGCCGAGTTCGGTGAGCTGTTCCGCGGTGCGCTCCTTGCGTTCGCGTTCGTTGAGGTCGAGGGTCTCGACGACGGCCATGACGTTCTCCCAGACGGTGAGCTTGCGGAAGACCGAAGCTTCCTGCGGCAGGTAACCGACGCCGGCGCGGGCGCGACGCCACATGGGCTCGGCCGTGATGTTCTGGCCGTCGAGGAAGACGCGGCCATGCGTCGAAGGGATCAGCCCGACGACCATGTAGAAAGTGGTGGTCTTACCGGCGCCGTTCGGGCCGAGCAGGCCGACGATCTCGCCTCCCTGCAGGAACAGGCTGACGTCCTGGACGGCCACCTTGGCGTCGTAATGCTTGGCCAAGGCCTGCGCCCGGATGACGCCCTTCTCGCTCGATGCGGCCATGCGCATAAGAGGAAGCGGTCAGCGTCCCTTGTCGAGGCTTTTGACCTCCGGCAAGGTGAAGTCGCGGCCGAGGAAGATCTTCGGTCGCACCACCTGACCGGGGTTGAGGTCGTCGGGCGCCGACTCCATCCGCCAGGACTTGGTCTTTTGGTCATACGTGACCTCCTTGGCGGGAACGCCTTCGTTGCCGTCCTTGTCGAGGATGCGCGCATCACCCAGCAAGCGGGCCGTGCCCTGCTCCGGGCTCATCTCCAACGTCCGCCCCTTGGCGCTGGCGCCGCCGGCGACGACGCCCACGTTGCCACGGCCGACCACCCGGCGGGCCACGAGGCGTCCGGCCTTGTCCGGCGAGGCGAGGCCTTCGAGGAGGTCGCAGGTGGCGTCCGTCGCTTCCGAGTCGATCGCGACGGCACCGCGGAGGAAGAACTTGGTCAAGGCCGGGGTATGGAGGACCTCGTGCGCGTCAGCGACGAAGGCGACTTCCTGACCGACTCCTTGCGAGACGAAGAGCCGCGGACGCGTGGGACCGACGCCACCCGACAGGGTCAGCAGCCGCGGCTGGCCGAGGAGCGCGTCCTGCGCGAAGATCTCTTCGATCTGGACCGCCGGGGTGAGGTCCAAGCGCTCACCGAGGCAACGCAGACCCGGCTGGGCGTAACGGACCTGGCCCGACAGGATGACCTTGCTCAGCGCATACTCGCCCCGCTTCTTCGGGACGGGCAGAGCGAAGGCGACCATCTGGTCGGAAGAAGTGACGACCTGGCCGGCGACATAACGGACCTTTCCGAGGAGCTCGGCCTGCATCGCCCCGTCTTCGGTCACGACCACGACCTGATCGGCCTCGGCGAGGCCGGGGACGCCGCCGTTCTCTTCGGGCGGCAGGCGCAAGGCGGCGCGTACGCCGGGACCCGAACGGATTTCGATGCGATCCTTGAGCGCATCGGTGCGGATCGAGAAACCTGCCGCCTCGAGGCCTCGCTTCTCCCGCAGACGCGGCGTCTCAGCCAGGTCGACCACCTTGGACTGGCGATCCCAACGGGCCCGACCGGCGGTGAATTCAGAGCCTTCGAGACGTCCCTTCACGTCGCCTTCGGCTTCGAGCTGTCCGCTGCCGGCCTTCGCCT
>JBJOMV010000117.1:0-5259 GCA_046052185.1 Verrucomicrobiota bacterium
CGTAGTCCGCCTCATCGGCCGCCATCGCGGGGTTGTTCGCGCCGAGGTTGACCCCGTAGATGACCTTCCAGCCGGTGGCCCGGGCGAACGCGAAGAACTCGTCCACCGATTCGGTCCCGATGGTGCGCGGGTCGACCACGTAGCGGTTGTCCTTCATCGATTCCCGCGGCGGCTTCCCGTCGCGCTGGAAGAAGGTCGAGTCCACGTTGTTGGCGCCGATGCGCAGCACCCCGGGACCGAGGGTGCGGCACAGGCTGATCAGCGTCGTATTCTTCACGTGGAAGCAGTCGCGCACCATCAGTTTCTTCTCGGTGCTAAGCCCCACGAAATCGACCGGCAGCACGAGCCCGGGCTGGTCCGCATGGACCGTGACGGTCGCGGGCGTCGGCGCAGCGGCAGCCAGGGTGGCGGCGAAAAACAGCGGTAGCATGGGGTCGAGGTTGGCTTGGCCGGAGGGGGTGGGGAAGGGCAAAAGCGTCAGCCACGCTTGCCAGTCCCGCCTAGGCTCCCTAGGAACCTGGCATGAGATACCCCCTCTGGCTCCTTGGTCTTTGCTCCGTGGTCGCGTCGGCCGCCCCGATGAAGGTCTTCATCCTCGTGGGTCAGTCGAACATGGAGGGCCATGCCCGGGTCGAGACCATCGATTACATCGGCGAGGACCCCGCCACGGCTCCGCTGCTCAAGCGCATGCAGGGCGCGGACGGCAAGCCGGCCGTGGCCGAGGGCGCGTGGATCTCCTACCACACCGGGATCGGCGACCGGAATGGCGAGGGCTTCGGCAAGCTGGCCACGGGCTACGGTTCGCGCCAGGACCCGGCCAAGGATGGCGGCAAGATCGGTCCGGAATACACCTTCGGCCTCGCGATGGACCGCACGTTCACGGAACCGGTGCTGCTCATCAAGGCCGCCTGGGGCGGCAAGTCCCTGAACTACGATTTCCGCTCGCCGAGCGCGGGTCCGTACCCGCGGACCCCCTCCGACCTCGAGAAGAATCGGAACCCCCAGGAGAACGCCGGCCACTACTACCGCCTCATGGTCGCCCACGTGAAGAAAGTCCTGGCCGACCCCGCCCGCGTCTGCCCGGCCTACGACCCGAAGGAGGGTTACGAGATCGCCGGGTTCATCTGGCTCCAAGGCTTCAACGACATGGTCGACGGGAACTTCTATCCCAAGCAGCCCAAGGGCGCGCCGACCAACCGCTACGCGAAATATTCGGAATATATGGCGGCGTTCATCCGGGACGTCCGCCGGGAGTTCGGCGCCCCGAAGATGCCGTTCGTCATCGGCGTCATGGGCGTCGGCGGCAAGGATCCCGGCGACGACAACCTCGCTTTCCGCGAGGCCATGGCCGCGCCGGCGGACCTGCCGGAATTCAAGGGCAACGTCACCGCCGTGCGCACCGCGCCGTTCTGGGACGAGCAGCTGGGCGCCATCCAGGCCAAGAAGGAGAAGGTCCGCCAGATGGCGTTCGAGCTCCGCAACAAGGGCAAGCGCTCCGCCAACGCCGACGGTAAGATGACGGAGGAGCAGCAGCGCGAATTCCTCAAGGACTACGAGGCCAAGCTGATCACGCCCGCGGAGGCCGCCCAGCTCAAGCGTGGTGCTTCGAACGCCGGCTACCACTACTTGGGCTGCGCCAAGACGTTCGCGCTGATGGGTGAGGCCTTCGCCGAAGCCAACCTGCAGATGCGCGCGGCGGCGAAGTGAGGACGCTCGCCTGGCTCTTGTGCCTGGGTGGTCTCGCCGCCCGGGCCGCGGCGCCCCTCGAGGTCCCCGTGCTGACGATCCCGGTCCGGTTCCATGTGACCCAAGGGGCGATCATGACGGTGAAGGAGGTGCCGATGGAGGTCTGGGTGACGCCGGCGCAGCTGGCCGGGCCGGTGCTGGCGGAGGTGAACCGGATCTGGGCCCCGGCAAACATCCGTTTCGTCGCCGAGCGCGCCGAGGTCGAACCGTTGCTCCGCCCGCCGGGTTTCGCCGACCTGGTCCGGCGCGTGGAGCAATCCGCGCGGGGCGAGGAGGAGACCCGTGGCTCGGGTCGGACCGCCGCCATCGCCCAATTGCTCGACCCGGCCTGGCGCCATCCGACCGCGCACAACGTCTACCTGCTGCCGTACCTCGGGTCCACCTACCAAGGCTATGCCCAGCTCGGGGGTAATCAGGTGGTGGTCGGCGTCTGGACCGACAAGCCTTCGGGTGGCAGACAGCCGCCCGTCAAGGCCCTGCTGGTCGAACCGGAGCCGATGCGCGTGGGTTCGTTGGCGAGGACCATCGCCCATGAACTTGGGCACAACCTGGGTCTCGCACACCCGGACAAGGACGAGGCGGGCGCGGTCGGCCGGCTCATGGGCGGAGGTAAGCAGGGCTACGGGCTGACGGCGGCGGAGATCGCGATCGCACGAGCGACCGCGTCAGCCAAATAGCCCGGTCGGTTCAGAAAAGGTGGCGGACCGCCGGTTTGGTGACCTTGCCCATCGCGTTGCGCGGGAGTTCCTTCACCACGACGAGGCGCTGGGGGATCTTGTAGGCGGAAAGGCGGCACTTACACCATTCCCGCAGGGCGGGCAAGGCGAGGTCGGCGCCGTTCCTCGTGACGACGGCGGCGCTCACCGCTTCGCCCCAGGTATCGTCCGGGAGTCCGAGCACGGCGCATTCCGCGATATCGGGATGTCCGAGCAGCGCGGCTTCGATCTCCAGGGCCGAAAGCTTGTAACCGCCGCTCTTGATGATGTCCACGGATAGCCGGCCCATGATCCGGTAGTATCCCGACTCGAGCACGGCCATGTCGCCGGTGCGGTACCAGCCGTCCGCATCGAAGGACTCGGCGGTGGCGGCGGGCTTGCCCCAGTATTCGGCGAAGACGTTCGGACCGCGCACTTGGATCTCGCCGGGCGTGTCCTCCGCCGTGATGACCGCCCCGCTTTCGGCCTTCAGGCGGACTTCGACGCCCGGCAGGGCCTGGCCGACCGCGCCCGGACGCCGCTCGCCCCGCAACGGGTTCGATATGGCCATGCCGATCTCGGTCATGCCATAGCGTTCGAGGAGACGTTGGCCGGTGAGCGCGGTCCACTGTTCATGAACGCTGGCGGGCAACGCGGCGGAGCCGGAGACCATCAGGCGCATCCGTTGGAAGCCGCCGACGATCGCGGCACGTTCGGCCGCCGGGGCCGCTTCGAGGGTCTGGATGAGCTTCACGTAGATCGTGGGGACCGCCATGAACAGCGAATAGGCGTCGGCCTTGACGCGTTCGAGGATCGCGGGCTGGTCGAACTTCGCGAAGGGTTCGATCGTCGCGCCGACCCACAGGGCGCAGCCCGCGACGTTGACGATGCCGTGGATGTGGTGCATCGGCAGGAACAGGGGGATGCGGTCCGAGGGTTGCCACTCCCAGGCCTGTACGAGGCTCCGGACCTGCGCGGCGATGTGCGCATGCGTGGTCACGACGCCCTTCGGCCTGCTCGTCGTGCCGCTGGTGTAGAGGATCATCGCCCGCCTATGCGCGGCGATTTCGGGCAGCCCGCCCGCGGGGCCGCTGGGGGCGTCGATGTCGATCAGGCGCAGGCCCAGGCGGGCGCAGAGCGGCGCGATCCTGGGGGCGCTGGCCCCATCGGCGAGGACGGCGGTGGCGCCGCTGTCAGTGAGCGCGTATTCCCATTCCGGCTCGGTCGCCGTGAGGCAGATGGGCACCTTGACCGCACCGGCGCGCCATAGTCCCCACTGGGCGGCGACGTAGCTGGGTCCGGCGGGAGCGAGCAAGGCCACGCGCGCTTCCGCGAGGTCCGGGGCGCCGGCGAGGAGGACCGTCGCGAGGGCCGCCGACCGGTCGAGCAGTTCCTGATAGGTCGTCTCCCTTAGGGCATCGCGGAAGGCGACCGCGTGGGCGTGGGCGCGGGCGCGCACGATCGGCGGTAGTTCGGGCATGGTTCAGGCGTGGGTGGGGAAGAGGGCGCGGACGGCGAGGTAGAGCAAGGAAGGGCAGAGCAGGCAGCCCAACCCCGTGTGGAAGGTCGCGACCAGCGCGCCGTAGGGCACCAACTTGCGGTCCGTCGCGGCGAGGCCGGCGGAGACCCCGCTGACCGTGCCGGCGAGACCGCCGAAGACCATCGCCGAGCGCGGCGTGCCCAAGCGCATGAATTTCGCCAGCATCGGCGTGGTCACCATCACCAGGATGGCCTTGAACACGCCGACCGCGATGGCGAGCGTGATGACCTCGGACGATGCGCCGATGGCGGTGCCGGTGACCGGGCCGACGATGTAGGTGACCGTCCCCGCCCCGATGGTCGTCAGGCTCACCGCGTCGCGATAACCGAAGGCGTAGGCGATGGCCACGCCGATGATGAAGGGCAGGAAAGTGCCGATCAGCAAGGCCCCGGCGCCGATCCAGCCGGCGCGCCTGGCTTCGGCGGGCTGGACCTCGAAGGCCGTCGCCACGATCGCGAAGTCGCGCAGCATGTTGCCGCCCATCAAGGCCAGGCCGCCGAAATAGGTGACGTCGGCGAGTCCCTTGTTGCCGCCGGTCAGCCGTCCGCCGACATAGGCGAGGCCGAGGCCCAGGAGGATCGCGATGGCCGACCCTTGGACGCGGCCGACCGTGAGCCAGCGAGAGAGCGCGCCCGAGCAGAGGACGACGGCGCCGACGACCGCGAAGGAGAGCACGAGGCCGTTCTCGACGGCCAGTTTCTGCAGCAGGGATTCCATGGCCGGTCAGTCCGCGGGTGGCTCCGTCGGGGGGAGCGGCTCGCGTCGGTTAAGGAAGGCGACGCACCCCGCGCCGGCGGCGACGGCGGCGAGCGCGGCCAGGAGGGCCATGGGGCCTCCGCCGAGCGCCTTGACCACGTTCTGCTGCATGGCCATCGCGATGACCACGGGAATGTAAAGCGCCGCCCAATAGTTGACGCCTTCCTCGGTCTTCGCGTCCAGCCAGCCGCGGCGATGTCCAAGGAGGCGCGCCGAGATCAGCAGCAGCATCGCGATGCCGACGCCGCCGACGTTGGCCTGGACGCCGAGGGCACGGCCGAGCAGTTCGCCGAGGAAGATGCCAAGGAGGTGGCAAAGCGCGAGCAGGGCAGTGCCGTAGAGCGTCATGGGGTGACCTTAGACAATCCCGGACGCTGCCCGTGTAAAGCAGGGTCATCGGCCGATTTTTCCGCCCAACAAAAAAGACGACCTCGGGGGAGATCGTCTTTAAAGTGGTGCCAGAGCGATAGCTACCGCGCTCTGGGGTCGGTGACGGGGAATATTATCTTCTTACCGTTAGTC
>JBJOMV010000118.1:0-5202 GCA_046052185.1 Verrucomicrobiota bacterium
AGCATGGGCTTGCCGACTTCGCCGCGCAGGGCCTTGACCTGCTCGGGCGTGACGGCCGAAGCGGAGTTTCCGAAGCTGCTGCGGACGTAGGTCAGGACGGCGGCGATCTGCTCGTCGGTCTGGTGCGACAGGGCCATCATCGGCGCGGGCGGCGCATACTGCTTGCCGGAGACGGTGATGGGGCCCTGCAGGCCACGGAGCTGGATGCGGATGAGATTCTCGACGGGACCGTTGACCCAATTCGACTTGGCCAGCGGCGGCGCGATGACGGTGCCTTCGCCGTTCGCTCCGTGACAGGCCATGCAGGTCATGAAGGCCTGCTTGCCGGCGGCCAGGACGGCCGGATCGACGTTCGCCACGGCCGCGGCGGCGATGGGCTTGATGGTCGAGATGTCGAGCGGCTTGGGCTCGGCGGGTTTGGCCTTCTTGGGGGCCTTGTCGAGGGTCGCCAGCCAGGCGACGATGTCGCGGACTTCGTTCAAGGTGAGGGCGTCCATCGCCGGCATGCCCGAGACGGGCGCGCTCATGGCCTTGATGTCCTTGCGTGCCACGCGCCACCGGTTGCCGGCGACGTCGACATCGACGTGCTCCTTCTCTTCCTTGATGAGGGTGCCGACCAACGCGCCCCCGTTGGCGAGGTCGAGGTTGACGGTGCCGTAACCGGAGACGACGACGGCGCCAGCGTTCACGACGGATTCGAGGAGGTAGCGACGGTCGCCGCGCTTGGCCACGCCGGCGAGGTTCGGGCCGGCTTCACCGCCGGCGGCGTGCGAATCATCGGAAGCGCGGTGACAGCGCAGGCACTGGCCGGCGGGCAGAGCGGTGAAGAGCGCGAAGCCGTTCTTGGCGTCGCCGCCTTCGAGCGCAGGCAGCCACTTGGCGAGCTTGTCGGCGCCGCCGGCGATGGCCTTCCGCGTGGCGGCGAGGGCTTCCTTGACGGAAGCCTCGGGACGTTGCGCGGAGGCTTCGAGGAGTTCGATCGCGGCCGGGGAGACGCCCTTGGCCTGCTCGAGCGCCTTGAGGCTTTCGACGAAGAGCGCGTCGACGCCGGGAGCCGTCAGCCTGGCGAGAGCCTTCCAAGCGCCCTGACGACGGGCGGCGGAGCCGGCCTTGGCCGACTGGGAAAGCTCGACGAGACCTTGGGCGGGATTCAGCTGGGCCAGCGCGCCGATGGCGACCATGGCGACTTCGTCCTGCTTGTCCTTGGCGAACTTGCCGGCGACTTCGGCGAGATCGGCGGGCTTGCGCTCCAGCCAGAGCTCAAGGGCCTTGGCGCGGGCCGAACCGCTGAGCTTGGCGTTGCCGACGAGACCCGCGAGGAGGTCGTTGGAGAGCGAGGCGACCTCGAGCTTATACTGCTCCACGAGCTCCAGGGAGGCGCGGAGGATGTCGGAGTCGCCCTTCAGCAGGGTCGGCAGCGCAGCGCTCAGGCTGGCGCGCAGCTCCTTCGCGTCGCGGGCCGGCAGCGGGGCCCAATGGCCGGTCGACTGGTCGACGGGATACGGATTGGCCCAAAGGGCCAGGAGGCGGAGGGCTTCGGCGCGGGCCTCGGCGGGCAGCTTCTCGTTGGCGGCGATGGCCACCACGCGGGCGGCGTTCGCTTCGCCGCCGAGACGGAAGGCGCTGTGCGTCAGGCGACGCAGCATGAAGGTCGTCCACTCGCGGGAGCCGAGGTCGTCGATGAGGGCGGCGACGGCCGGACGGCCGGCTTCGAGGCCGAGGTCATGCACGGCGCGGATGGCTTCGTCGGCGACGAGCGGAGACTTGTCCTTCACGAAGCGGGCGGCGGAAGCATCCAGACGACGACGCAGGGCGATGACCGCGGCGAGACGCACGGAAGCGCTGTCGTCCTTGGCGACGGCGTCGAAGGCGGCGACGTCCTTGCAGAGATGATCGATGGCGAAGGAGCCGGCGTGACGGAGCACGGGATCGGCATCGGCGTTCTCCTTGAGCATCGTGAGGACCTCCGGGAGATACTTATCCGCACCGAGACGGGCCGCGGCGATGGCGGCGAAGGAACGCACGCGGGGCGAGGGATCGAGGATCAGCTTGCCGAGCGGCAGGTCGTTGCCCTTAAGCGGGGATTCTTCCAGCGCGCGGACGGCCTGGGCGCGGACTTCGGCGTCGGCGTGCGCGAGTAGCGGGACGAGACGACGGGCCGCGGCAGTACGCGCTTCGAGAGAAGCCATCGGCGTCGGGCCCTTCCAGGCACCACCGGGGGAGATGGCGGCGCCACGTCGGGCCAGGATACCGAGACCCCAGATGCCGTGCACGCGCTCGAGGGCGTGGGCGGACTGGGTGGCGGCGGCGAAGCGCTCCGCGGCGTCAGGCCGGCGGGTGAGCTCGATCTGGGCGCGCAGGCGGACGCGCTGGTCGGCGTGCGCGAGGAGCGCGGCGAGTTCGGCGGACGAAGCCTTGGCGATGCCGCCATTGATGAGCGCGGCCACGGGGGCGACGGCGTCGGGCTTCATCATCTTGCCGGCCTCGAGGGTCACGAGGCGGCCGGCCTGGTGGGATTCCCAACCGGTGATGAAGTCGGAGACGACGAGGCGACCCTTCCAGTCATACTCGACGTCGGTCGCGGCGACACCCCAGAGGAGCTGGTGCGAGGAGGTCATCTTCATGCCGGCGCCCGCAGGCTCCATCTTGAAGGACCAGATGCCGGACGCGCCGGCGGAACCGCGGTAGTCGCAGATATGGAAATGGCCGGCTTCGGATTCGAGGAAGCCCGCGCCCGGGTGATAGGTCAGGCCGGACGGACCGGAGCTGATGTAAGCGGAGGGCGGGATGATGAAGGCCGGCTGGGCCGGATTCTGGAGCTCCCAGACCTTCTCGGTCATCCAGCGCGACAGCGGACGCTGCTCGAGGCCGATCGAGCGGTGGAAGGTGTGCATGGCCTGGTGCTCCATTTCCCAGCCGGAGTCGGCGCCTTCGACGACATAGACCACGCGGGCGGCGTCGCCCTGGTCGGAATTGTTATCGACGGAGAAGGCGTTGCCGAAATCGTCGAAGGCGATCTCCTTCGGATTACGCAGGCCGAAGTGGACGACTTCGAAGTTCGTGCCGTCGGGCTCGAAACGGAAGACCGCGCCGCGGTTACGGGAGTCATACTTCTTCCCTTCCTTGGTGGTGAGGTTGAATCCACGGTCTCCGATGGTGCCCCAGACGCGACCGTCCGGACCGATGGCGAAGCCGTTCATGTCGTGGCCGGAAAGCGAGATGCGGACGCCGAAGCCGTCTTCGATGACCTTGCGGCCGGCCTCGACGCCGTCCTGCTTGGCGTCGTGCAGCATCCAGAGCTTCGGAATGCACGCGAAGTAGACCGTGTCATCCCAGGCCATGACGCCGGCGCCGGTGCCGTCGAGGACGTCGTTGAAGCCGCCCGCGAAGACCTTGTTGGTGGTGAAGGTGCCGTCGGCCTGCTCGCCGCCGACATGGCGGATGAGCTCGGACTTGGCGGTCATCCACTCGTGCGAGCGCTTGGCTTCCCACTTCTTATGCAGGGCGACACGGTCGGCGGTGGTAGCCGCGGCGAGGTCGTCGTGATACCAGTAAAGGTGATTGCGGTCGTCTTCGACGCCGAAGCGGAAACGATGCGTCTCGGCGACGTAGACGGAGCCGTCGTTGCCGAAGCCGATCGCGGTCGGCGAGGTCACGCCGGTGACCTTGCGGTCGGCGGTCGTCTTGAAGGTGGCGCCAGGGACGAGCGCGGCGCTTCCTTCGCCGGGCACGCGCACGAGGCTGCTATCGGCCTTCGGCTTCGGGCGGCCGCCCGCCGGGAACTTCGGCTTGGCGTCGTTGGAGAAGAGGAAGTGGTCGGCGGCGATCAGACCCCAGGAACCGGTTTCATTGTCGACGATGCGGATGACGCCCGTCTTGCCCTTGAACTCCGCGATGTCCCAGACGGTCTCGCGCAGGGTCAGGTCGTTCGCGCCGGTCGCTTCACGGACGACCTTGCCGCCGACGAGGAGCTGGACGGCGGTCTTGCCGGGGTGGTTGCCGCCTGCGACGAGGAAGCCGAGCTTGGGGTAGGAGAGTTTGATCTCAGGCGAGGTCAGGGTGCCGGTGGCGGCGTCGCCGCGGAGGCCGGAGCAGACGAGCGCGTTGCCGCCATAGTTGCGGAACTCACCGTTGACGCCGTCGACCTTGCCGGCGATCGGGGCTAGACCGAAGCCGGTGCCGGTGGTCTGCCAGCTGTCGAAACCGTCGCCTTCGAAGGCTTCGATGACCTTGGTCTCGGCCGTCAGGACGGAGGCCCCGAGGCAGAGGGTGAACGTGGCGAAGAGGGAGGACTTCATCGGGAAAAGAGGGGTACACCCCAGCAAAGGAGTTGTTCCCTGCAGGTCGAGCGTGGCCTCCAAAAACTTGCGTTTAACCGCGGACCGCGTGCAGGACCTGGAACTTCGCCCCGAAATGCGCCGGGTGCGTCAAAGCCCGCAGCCGCCCGGTGGCCTCGGAGTCTCCGGACAGGGCGATCCGCTCCATCTCGGCCCCGGCATATTTCACGAAAAAGGCTTCCTGACGGTCGAGGCGGACATTCCGGAAACCGGCTCCTGCCAAGACCGGTTCGAGTCGGTCCCAGAGCACGTGACAGGTAAGGTCCTGCGAGCCGAGATTCTCCAGGATCGCGCCGGAAAGCTGGTGGCTGCGATAGGCACGGGCCGTGCCCGCCGGCGATGACTCGAGGCACTGCGCGATGGTCTTGCCGTAATCGAGCAGGATCACGGCACCCGTCCAAGACCCGGCGAGGAATTTCCGGAGCAGATCTTCCGCGGCCAACGGCGCATCGAGGATCCACCCCTCTTCGGCGTCAGGCAAAGCACCGGCGAACTCCGCCGCCTCAGGCGTGGAGAATTCCGTGAGCGATTCCACGGTCAGTTCGGCGCCGTCGACCCGTACGCCGAGTTCGCGCCATGCTCCGCCTTGGCGCACAAAGCGATGAAAGGGCTGCGCATCGAGGAGTTCGTTCGCGACGAGGACGCTGCGCGCCGGGAACGCAGGATCGGCCCCGAAGCGGAAGGTGCGTAGTTCGGCGAAGCGCGACGCGACGCCGGCATAGTGGGTCTGCCCGGGTTCGGCGCCGACCTCGACGAGGGCGTGCGTCCTCAGATCACCGACGAGCGACTTCGCCGCGCCGGCGACGAGTTCACCGAACATGGGGCCGAGCGCCGCCGCGGTGGTGAAGTCCGTGCCGGCGGCCTT
>JBJOMV010000119.1:0-5162 GCA_046052185.1 Verrucomicrobiota bacterium
TCAGTCGGTCCTTCTGGGGGTTGTCGAGCCAGCGGTCGCCGCTCTGACCGTTGAGCCACCCGGTGAGCAGCTGCGTCTTGCTGTCGAAGGTCATCGCGAACGTCTGCCAGGACTTCGCCAGCACCTCTGGGGCGGCGTCATGCGGCACCTTCGGGGACTGCTCGGCCGAATTGCACTTATGCAGGGCGTATTTGTTCGTGAAGGAGCTCGCGCCGTTCTCGGAGACGTGGCCGCAGGCGGAGCCTTCCTTGTTCAGGCCGGCGAAGAGGGCGTATTGGCGCTGGCCGCGTTCGACCTTGGCGATGGTCTCCGTGGTCTTCTCCTTGAGATCGGTGCCTTCGTGCCAGATGCCCGCGAGGGCGTGGTTGCCGCTTTCGCGGATGGCCCAGACGACGACCGTCACGGCCTTGCCGGCGCCCTTGATGTCGAGCGGCGAGTCATGCAGGCGAGCGCGGGGGACGTAGAGCAGGGGACGGAAGTCCGGGTTGGTCTCGGCCTTGATGCGGATCGCCTGGCCGAACGGGCCGGAGCCCAGCAGCGGGAAGTCGGCGTAAGTCGCGTCCGGGCCGGCATTCCAGAGATCTTTCACGTAGTTGCCCGCATCTAGGGCGTAGTCGTTCTTCGCGCCGGCGGGCACGTGGGCCGTGAAGCGCTTCCCCGGGGCCTCACGTTTGGTGAAATCCCAGAAGGCGACCAGACCGGGGGTGTTCGTCACCGTCGCGACGCGGTCCTGGACGGATTCGGCGGCGGAGAGGGTGAGGGGGGTCAGGAATGCGATGGCGAAAGGGCGAAGCATGTCATCTACCTGTGTGAAATCGGACCGTGTTGTGAAGAGTAACCTTATTCTTATGGTTCACTTGGATTTCGGGAAGGTCGCCAGGAATTCCTCGAGGGTGAGCCCGCCGTCTTTGTTGAGGTCCCGGGCGGTAAAACGCTCCTTGGCGACCTTCTTGTCGGCCATGCTGGCCTGGAACTCGTCATAGGTGATCTTGCCGTCGCGGTCGGCGTCCCGCTCCTTGAAGCGGGCGCTCTTGGTGTCAGGCTCGGTCGGCGGGGCCGTCTTGCCTTTCTTGCTGTCCGGAACGGTCAGGACTTTCTTGCGGTAGTCATTGAAGGCTTCGGCCTGTTTCAGGAAGTATTCCTCGCGGGGACCTTGATGGGTATCCAATATGGCCTGAAGTTTCGTCCGGACGGCTTTGGCTTCGGCGGCGAGGTCGGCGTCCTTCAGCGGCGACTTCTCGCGGTCGTCGGCGACGATGTCGAAGAAACGGCCGTCGGCGTAGAGCTTGTAGCGGGCCTCATGCGCGAACTCGTATTGGGCCTTGGGACCGCCTGAAGGGTTATACCAGACGTAGAGGGCGTCCTTCGGGTCGCCCTTTTCGCCGCGGAGCTGGGGGAGAAAACTACGACCGTCGAGCTTGAGGTCGGCCGGGAGCGGCACCTGGGCGGCCTCGCAGATCGTCGGGAGCATGTCGGCGGCCTCGATCATGTCGCCGCAGACCTTGCCGGACGCCACCTGGCCGGGCCAGTTGGCGATCCCGGGGACGTGGGTGCCCCAGACGAGGCTGCTGCCCTTGCCGCCGGTGACGTCGCGTCCCTTGAAGCGCGAGGGCGTGCCGCCGCCGGTGCCGTTGTCGCCCATGATGACGATGAGCGTGTTCTCGCGGAGCTTCAGTTCTTCGAGCTTGGCGACGAGCTTGCCGATGAGCTTGTCCGTGTAGGCCACCATGTCTGGGAAGTGGCCGATCTTCTTCGTGCCTTCCTCGGACTTGGCCGTCAGGTAATCGGGACTATCGGGCGTCGCATCGTAGGGCGAGTGCGTCAGCATCATCGGGTAATAGAGGAAGAACGGCTGGTCCTTCTTACGCGTGATGAAGTCGAGGGCGTAGTCGTTGACGATGTCGGGTCCGTATTCGTTCTGCTTGAAGTCGACCTGCTTGCCGTTGATCTCCAGGCCCGGATTGCGGTAACGTCCGGGACGCCGGTTCAGCTGCCAGAGGCAGTTTTCCTGGAAGCCGAAGAGGGCAGGGCCTTCGAGGTCGTTGCCCAGCTGCCATTTCCCGACCACGCAGGTGGCGTAACCGGCGTCCTTGAAGAAGTGCCCGAAAGTCCGTTGCTTGGGATCGAGATGTCCGAAGCGGGTGTAGTTGCGTTTGTTGTTGAGGCCGGTCATCAGCGCGACGCGGGTCGGGGTGCACAGCGGCTGGGCGTGGACTTGGTCGAGCCGGACGCCGGTGGCGGCGAGCCTGTCCATCACCGGGGTGCGGTAACTCTCGCCGCCGTTGGCCGTGACGCACTCATAGCCGAAGTCGTCGATCAGGATTAACACCACGTTCGTCTTCGTCGGCGCAGCGAAGGCGAGCCCGGCGGCGATACAGGATAGTGTGAACAGGCGGAGCAGGGTCATCGGAGAGGTTTCGTCAGCGTATATTCGTGGAGTTGGGCAGGCGAGTTCTTGTCGAGCTGCGTCACGTCCGCGGGGTCGATACGTTGCTGACGCCAGCAGAGGGAAGGGCCTTCGGCCGTCGAGCCGGCGGCCAGCAGGCTGGCGCAGTGATCGCGGGGGGTGATGAGCACCGTGGGGCCGGCTCGGTCGCCCAGCAGGGGGCACACGGCGATCTGGGCGTGTTTGGAGCGCGGCAGTTCCCAGGGGCCAGGGAAACCGACGCGGCGGGAGCGGCGGTGGTCGTTCCAAGCGACGAAGGCACCGCCGTGGCCGGCGACGATTTCGGCAGCTCCGGCAGAGCCGCTGTCGGGCAGCGTCAGCACTCGCCCGGGTTCACCCGTCGCGGAGATCCGCCAGGCGTAGACCTTACGTCCGGAGGCCGTGGCCCAGAAGCCGCCGTCGGCCGGCGTGAGGCGCAGGGACTGGGCGAACTCCCGACGATCCCAGCCTTTCAGTTCCTGACGGCGCAGGCCCGACGGACTCAGGGTCAGGCATTCGATGTTCCATTGATCAAGTTGTTCGGGCGGAGCTTTGGACGAGTCGAAGCCGGGCTTGAGGTTGCCCGTGAGCAGTTCGGTCTCCCAGCCCAAGACGACGCAGGCCAAGCCTTGGTCGTTGATGGAGACGACCGAGCGGGCAAGTTGCCGCAAGGTCGAATGCTTGGCGTATTCCCTCAGTTGTTCGTTCGCCCCGAGATCCGTGAAGGCGAAGGTTTTTCCGCCATCGCGCGAGACCGCGAGGGTGATGCGTCCGGCGCGCTGTTCGATGACGCCGACCAGCAGGTCGCCGCGCTCATACTGGCACATGAGATGTCCAGCGGCGGCCTCGCTCTGACAGGCCTTCTCCCAGCCTGGGTTGATTTCCGTGCCCGCAGGGGAGGTCAGGCCGGGGCCGGGTGGCTGGCCGGGTGCGGTCTGGGTGTCCGGCAGGGAGACGAAACGTCCCTGCTTACCGTCGAACTCCACCGACCAGCGGTGACGCCAGTAACCCCAGTGTAGCTTCTGCTCGCCGGGATGCCCGAGGTAGACGGCGGAGCCGTGGTCGTTGTCTCCTTTCGCGGGCGGCTTTTCCAGCCGGCGCGACGCGACGCCGATCTCCTCATCGCACCCGGTCAGACCGAAGATCAGGGCGGCGGCCAGCAGGGATGCCAGACGGGGCGAATTCATGGCTGTTCCTTGAAAAGACCGAGCCAACGGAAGAGCAAGCCCGGGACGCCCACGATGAAAAGCCAGCCGGCTCACAGTAACCAGCCCCCGCCGACGGCTTCGGCCTCGCCAAGGAAATGTGCCTCACCTCGGTGGACGATCAGGTCGACCTCGCTGCCGACCCGGTATTGCGGTTCGGGTCCAGCTTTCCACGGCGTGACCAAGGTGCTGGCGCGACCGCCGGCCGACCACTTGATGCGGACGCGGACGCGGGCGTCGCTGCGGGGGAATTCGCGCTCCGCCGAGGTTACCTTACCCGTCGTCCGGATACCGTCCCGGAGGATTTCCCGGTACATCGCGCCTTTGTTGAAGGCGATTGAGACGATCACCGCGGTCATGATGACCGCGTAGGCTAAGTAAAGCCGGAGGAAGGTCATGCGCGACGTGACCCTATCCCGACAGGATGAATGGGGATGGCAAGTCGCGGATGAGAGGGAGTCAGGCGGCCGGATTTATTTCAGTTCCGGGGAGGGTAGGGCGCTGATGGGCCTGATGCGACCAGGATCTTGGGCGCGGGGGCGAGGGTCGTGCCAGCGTGCGCGTGGAGCGGGAGCCTGCGCGTCGAGCCAGGCGCCGAGGCGTAGGCGGAGTTCGGCCACCGAGCGGGCGGCACCGTCGCCGAAGGCCGAACTGCCGGCGTCGTCATCGTAGGTCTTGATCGTGCCGGCACGCAGGCCGGGCAGGGCGAGCACGGCGGCGCCGACGGCATCGCGGTCCTGGCCGGAGGCGGCGGCGTAGATGGCGAGATATTCGGCGAGCTGCTGGCCGGCGCGGAAGGCCTTCAGGCGCAGACTGGGCATCGGGCCATCGGGTCCGGGATAGAAGACCGCGAGGTCGTCGGGCTTGGTGAAGGAGTCCTTGGTGCCGATCGTCTGCCAGGGCACCACGCCGTCGGCGCCCAGCGCCCAGGTCTCGGCGCACCAAGCGGCGTTGCCGACGAGCGGTTGGCCGAGCTTGGTGACGCTGCCATACATGTAGGTGAGCTTGCCGTCGCGGCGATTGCGGCCGATCACGCGCTGCGGGTATTCGCGGAGCACGCCGGCCACGACGTCGACGTTCGTGACGCCGTCGAGTAGGTCGCGTTGCCACTCGGGACGCGAGATGTCGATGCGGAAGGCCTTGCGGACGTCGCCATAGGCCGCCGTGGCTTTCCAGAATTCTTCGCCGAAGCGACGGATGGCCCAGAAGTCCTGCGTGTGCTGGGGTTCGTCGTAGATCCAGGTCGCCGAGCTCGTCTTCCAGCTGCCGGGTTTCCCGTTCCGGCCGTTCTTGAAGTAGACTTTGTTGTTCAGGTAGAACTCGAACATCGTCTCGTCCCAGCCCTTCTCGGAGAAGTGGCGGGCGAAGCCCGCGGCCGCGTGCGCGAACTCGCTCCAATACTCAGGACCGAAGGCGTGCTCGATCCAGTAGCCGCCCTTGAAGTGCTTCTCGTGGTCCATCGGCCAGTTCTCGTTGAGCGGCAGGTAGAGGGCCTCGGTCGGCACCTTGCCGCGCGGCAGGTCGGCGAAGGC
>JBJOMV010000120.1:0-5135 GCA_046052185.1 Verrucomicrobiota bacterium
CCTTCACCTGCTCGAGCAGGTAGGAGCCGTTGGCCCGCATGCCCTTGCGCTTCTCGGGGTCGATGACGAAGTCGCCCGGCTTGCCGGCGGCGACGAGCAGGCCGTTCTTGAGCTTCTCGTAGCCGTCAAGGATGGCGTCGATCTTGTCGGAAGCCTTGGGCTTCACGCCCTCGCTGAAGATGTAGACCGGGTAGTTGTTCTGGCCGACCGGCAGCTTGACGTCGCACATCTCGGCGATGGCGACGGTGTTCTTGATCGACTCCGGGACCTCGCCGAAGACGCGGAGCATCTCGGCCTCGCTCTTCAGGTAGAACTCCGTGGCGGAATAGCGCATGCGGCGCTCGTCGGCCAGGCGGGCGCCGGTCTGGATGCAGAGCATCGCGTCGTGCGCGACGGAATCGCCGGCGTCGACGTAGTGGACGTCGTTGGTGGCGACGACGCGGAGCTGGAACTCCCCGGCGAGCTTGAGCAGGTCGGCGATGATGCGCTTCTGCTCCTCGAGGCCGTGGTCCATCAGTTCGATGACGAAGTTCTCGCGGCCGAAGATCTCGACGAACTTGCCGCAGGCCTTGCGGGCGGCTTCGTAGTCGCCGCGGAGGAGGGCCTGAGGGATGACACCCTGGAGGCAGCCGGAGAAGCCGATCAGGCCGTCGGCGTGCTTGGCGAGCTGCTCGAGGTCGGTGCGCGGCTTATAGTGCAGGCCGCGGACGTGCGCGTCGGAGACGAGCTTGGTGAGGTTCTGGTAGCCTTTGAAATTACGGGCGAGCACGCCCATGTGGAAATACTTGTGCTCGCGACGATCGGGCTTGTCGGTGAGGGCGTGGTCCCAGACGAGGTAGAGCTCGCAGCCCAGGAGGGGCTTGAGCTTCACGTCGCCCTTGGAGCGCTGCTTGGCTTCGTTCCAGAAATCGAAGAGGCCGAAGAGGTTGCCGTGGTCGGTGATCGCCACCGCGCGCATGTTCATGTCGCACGCGCGCTCCATCAGGCGGTCGATGCGGCTGCAGCCGTCGAGCATGCTGTAGTCCGTATGCACGTGGAGGTGCACGAAGTCTCGGCTGATGGATTCCGGGTCGGCCATGCGGGAGGGCGATAATAGGGAGCCGTCGGAGGGCAGGGGAAGGCATTAATCCTTCGGAGTCAGGCCGGTCGGGCTGGACTTGCCATTTGCCCGTCGGGAAGCGATATGAACCCCCATGAGCACGAGCTCGGGGCTGCGCCGCCCGATTTTCATCCACGGCAAGAACCTCGTGGGTGGCGCCGAGTACCTGGTGGTGCGCCGGGCCGAGTGCGCCCGTCAGCTGGGCGTCGACCCCGTCATCATCACCGTCCCCGGGCCGATGGACGAGCATTACCGACGGGGGGCGAAGGTGATCCATGTGGACCCCCGGATCCTCGGCCGGCCGGCCTTCACGCCCTCGTTGGCCGCCGCCGTCGCCGACGAGATCGTGGCCCTGCTCGGCAAGGAGCCGGCGCACATCGAAGCCACCGGCGTCATCGATACCTACTTCGCCTCGCTGATCGCCGAACGGATCCCCGGCTCGGATTACTCCCTGCTGATCATGCGTGAGAACACGGCCCTTCACCGGGGTCCGCCCGCCGCGGCCGACTTGCTCCGCGCGCCCCTTTCTTTCGCCAAGGCGTTGTTGGGCTACAAGGACAACGGGGTGGTGGCGCGGCTCGCCGCCGCCCGGCGCGTCATCTCGGTGAGCCGGTCCTACGCCGACGAGGCGGCGCGCCTGGCGGGGCTCACGACGTTGGACGCCGTCCCGGCCCCGGTGATCCTGCCGGATCCGTTGCCGGTGACGGCGCCGGTCCCGGCCGCCCGCTATCTGCTCTCCGTCTCACGACTGGACGGGAAGATGAAGACCTATGTCTGCGGCCTCGCGGCGGCTTTCGCCGAACTGCGGCGGCACGACCCGGAGCTGAGGCTGAAGATCGTCGGCGACGGGCCGGGCATGCCGGCCTTGCGGGACAAGGTGAGACAAGCCGGCGTCGAGGAGGCGGTCGATTATCTCGGCACGCTTTCCCCGGCCGGGCTCGCGCCGCTGTACGCGGGCGCGACCGTGTTCGTCGGCATGGGTACGACCGCCTGCGAGGCCGCGATGCATGGCGCTCCCGTGGTCCTCGCCCAACCTTATCAGCCGCGCGGGCTTTCGCCGGGATATTTCGGTGAGCCGGGGGTCGAGGGTTTCGGGGAGCATTTCCCGGGGCAGATCGTCCGTCCGTTCATCGATCTCATCCGGCCCCTGCTGGAGGATTCCCGGCTGGCCCGTGAGGTCGGCTCACGCGGTCAGGCCAAGGCGATGGCGGACCATAGTCCGGCCGCCGCATCGGCCAGGATGCGCGACCTCCTGTCCCGGCCGGCCGTTCCGCCCGTGCAGCACCCTTGGCCGATGCCCCGGTGGCCGCGCTTGGTCGCCAACTGGGTCGCGCGGGTCGGTAGTAAGCGCCCCTTGGCCCGTTGGGCCTGAGGTCCCCGTCTCCCGCGCTCATCCGCGGACTTATGCATAGCCGGGGCTTGCCCGTCGGCACGGCCGGTCCAGACTCGACCGCATGACCTCCCCGCGCCTCTCGCCGCCCATGCAGGCCCTCCTCGGACTGGTGCTGGGCGTCGTCTACGCGTTGGGCTGCCGGCTCCTGTTCGACCCGTTTGTCAGTTCTGTTGTCACTTCTGCGCCGGGCACGGCCAAGGAGTTGTGGGCCATCATGAGCGTGAGTTTCATCTTCCTGGTGCCGCTGGCGCTCGGCTTCCTGGTGATCTGGTTCGGGGAGTCCGAAAAGAGCTGGGTGCGCCGCGTCTTCCAGCCTTGGGTCGCCGGCCTCGCCTTCATGGTGGCGGCGATCGCGACCCACCTCGAGGGGTTCATCTGCGTGGTTCTCTGGCTGCCGTTGGTCTGGTTCATGTCTTCGCTCGGCGGGTTGCTCGCCGGGATCCTCCGCGACCTGCGCGCGTCGGACGGTTCCAAACGTCTCTGCGTGGCGGCCGTGGCCCTGCTGCCCTTCGTCGCCGGACCGCTGGAATCCCTCCGCGAACGCGAGACCGAGATCCGCACGGCCCACACGTCGATCGAGATCGCGGCCTCGCCGGCGCAGGTCTGGCGGCAGATCCGTTCGGTGCCACGCATCACCGAAGCCGAACACGGCCCGTCGTGGAGCCATCGGCTGGGCTTCCCGCGTCCGACCGAGGCCGTGCTCGAGGGCACCGGCGTCGGCTCCGTCCGCTACGCCCGCTTCGAGGGCGACGTGCTCTTCGTCGAGAAGGTGACCGAGTGGGAGGAGAACAAGCGCCTGTCGTTCTCGATCGAGGCCGACACGAAGAACATCCCGCCCACGACGTTCGACGAACACGTGACCATCGGCGGACCTTATTTCGACGTCCTGCACGGCTCCTATTGGATCGAGCCGCGCGGCCCGGACCGCGTCGTGCTGCACCTCGCGAGCGACCAGCGCCTCTCGACCGGCTTCAACTTCTACTCCCAGTGGTGGACCGTGTGGCTCATGAACGACCTGCAGTCCTACATCCTGCGGATCATCAAGGCCCGCGCCGAAAAAGCGGCCTGAGCGCCGCTTTACGCTTCCAAAGCGGGCTTGTCCTCGGGGCCCGTGGCGCTAGCCTGCCGCAATGAGGCGAACGTGGCTGACGATGGCCTGGCAGGGTGGCGTGAGCCTGTTGCTGGGCTTTCTCTACTGCGGACTGATTTTTCCCAATCCGTTACTGTTCCTTTTATTTTATGGGATATCCATTTTTCTGATCCCCCCGATTTCACTTTTTCTTGGCTTCCATGCGGTCTGGCTTGGCGGAGAAGATCGTCATTGGGTCAGGCTGGTCTTGCTCCCTTGTTGGGCGACCGGCTTTTTTCTGACGGGCGCCTTGTTGCCCTTCTGTCTGTTCACCGAGACGAACCCGTTTCTCGGTGTCGCCTACGTCGCAATGTGGACCTTCCCCATCGCCGTGATTGGGGGCCTGGTCGCCGCCGGCATCAGACGCTGGCAGGAGCCTCCGAAGCGTTTCGTGTTGCCGCCGCTTACTTGACCTTCACGAAGGTCCGCTTGCCGGCTTGGATGATCAGCTCGCCGGAGGGCGGAGCGACCTTCAGGGACGGATCGGAGACCTTGGCGTCGCCGAGCTTGACCGCGCCGCCTTCGATGAGGCGACGGATCTCCTTCTTGGAAGGGAAGAGGTTCGTGGCGGCGAGGAGGTCGACGATGCTGACTTCGGCCGCGCCGCCGGAGACGGCGGCCCAGGCGAACTCGGGCATGTCCGTGCGGACGCCGCCCTTGGAGAAGACGTTCTCGAACTCGGCGCGCTCCTTGGCGCCGGCGCCCGCGCCGTGGAACATGTCCGTCAGGCGCGTGGCGAGCTGCTTCTTGGCTTCCATCGGGTGGCCGGCCTTGAGCGCGGCGAGCTCTTCCGGCGTTGAGAGCAGGAGGAGGTCGTAGTAGACCCACATGGTGGCGTCAGGCACCGACATGATGCGACCGAACATGTCCTTCGCGCCGTGGTTGAAGGCGATGTAGTTGCCGAGGGACTTCGACATCTTCTTCTCGCCGTCGAGGCCGACGAGCAGGGGCATGCCGAGCACGGCCTGCGGGGCCATCTTGTCCTGTTCCTGCAGGTCGCGGCCGACGAGCATGTTGAAGAGCTGGTCGCTGCCGCCGATCTCGATGTCGGCCTTGAGCATGACGGAGTCGTAGCCCTGGAGGAGCGGGTAGAGGAACTCGACGATCGAGATGGGGGTGTTCGACGCGTGACGCTTGGCGAAGTCATCGCGCGCGAGCATCTGGGCGACCGTCATGCGGCGGCTGAGCTGGAGGGCGTCGAGGAACGACATCTTGCCGAACCACTCGCTGTTGCGGCGGACCTCGGTCTTCTTGGGGTCGAGGATCTTGAAGGCCTGCTCGAGGTAGGTCTTGGCGTTCTCTTCGATCTCCTGCTCGGAAAGCACGGGGCGCGTCTCAGACTTGCCGGTGGGGTCGCCGATGCGCGTGGTGTAGTCGCCGATGATGAGGACGGCCTGGTGGCCGAGCTCCTGGAACTGGCGGAGCTTGTTGAAGACGACCATGTGGCCGAAGGTCAGGTCGGGGCGGGTCGGGTCGACGCCGAGCTTCACGCGCAGGGTCTTGCCGGCTTCGAG
>JBJOMV010000121.1:0-5091 GCA_046052185.1 Verrucomicrobiota bacterium
AGTTCGGAGGTGGGGTGCCGCAGGTTGCGCTGCAGGGGAATGTCGTCGCCCTTGCGGCGGAAAGGAAGTTTTTTCACCAGCCACAGCCAGGCGGCGTGGAGGTGGATCAGGGCGATGACCTTCAGGATGAGCAGGGGCGACTTGACGGTCAGCCAGAGCAGGCGCGCATCGGTGAGCGGCACGTGTCGTCCCGTCCAGGCGCTCGTCAGCGTCTTCTGGCCGCCTTCGTAGTGGTCGACCGTGATCGCAAGGTGTCCGTCCGGCAGTCGGAGCGTGAACTCGAACTCGGTATCCAGCGCCGAGAACGGCGAGACGTAGAAACGTTTCGGGGCGCGCAGGCGCAGGTAGGCGTCGCCGTCGAAATCGTGGCGGAGGCAGGCCCGGCCGAGGAACCAGGCTTTGCGTTCGCCGAAGGTGTTATGGACCTCGGCGATCCCGCAGGCCAGGACGCCGTCCACCGTGGCCATCATGAACACCGCGGGATTATAAGATTTTCCGAAGGAGCGCGGCATCGCGACCAACCGGATCACGGCGTGCGCGGGGAGGGGCTCGCCATGGGCGGCGGCGAAGGCGCGGATGCGGTCGGCGAGGGTCGCGCCGGCGAAGGCCTGCGCGACGCCCTCCGGCTGGAAGACCTCGCCGGCCGGCAGGAAATCGGCGTCGCGGAAGCGGTAGGGCGACCAGGCCCGGCCGAGCATGAAGCGCCCGCCCTTCACCGCGTCGAGCGTCGCGGCGTCGACCGAGCAGGCGAAGGCCGCGTGCGTGAAGTCATGCCGCTTCGGCCAGAGCCGGGCGTGCATCACTTCTGCGTCGTACAGTCGGGGCATCGGCCTGCAGGGTGGTTGCAACCCGGGCGGGCGCAAGCGTCCCTGTCTCGAAACCTTGCTAAACCAAGGGTCACGGGCATAACGACCTCCGTGGCCCAAGACCTCGCAGGCGCCGGATTACTGACCTTAGGGTGTTCCGCGGGTTGTTTGCTGCTGGCCTTGAGCGCGGGCCGCAAACGTCGTCTCCTCGACGACACGCCGGTCTCGAAAGCCCTCGGCGTCTTCGTCGGCGAGGTCGAGCTCGAGGGCGTGTGCGTCCGCCGCGATCCTTACATCAGCTACCTGGCCGAGCGTCCCTGCGTGCTCTACAGCTGGAGCGTCGAGGAGCATTGGCGCCGCCGCCGCACGGAGACCTATACCGACGACAAAGGCCGCACGCGCACGCGCACGGTGATCGACACCGGCAGCGACACCGTCGCGTCGGGCGGCGAGAAGGGCGGGTTCTACATCCAGGACGAGACCGGCTATGTCTGGGTCAATCCCGAGGGCGCCGACCTCGAGACCCTCACGATGTTCGACTGCGACGTCGACGAAGGCGATCCGCTGTATTACGACAAAGGCCCGTCCGACGCCGTCGAGGGTTCGATCGGCCGTCGCAGCTTCACGGAATACGGACTCGTCGTCGGCACGCCCCTGTTCGTCCGCGGCCGCGCCAGCGAACGGCCGGACATCGTCGCCGCCCAGATCAAGCACGAGGACAAGGCGGACATGTTCATCATCACCCCGCGCAAGTCGCAGGAGATCAGCGACGGCAAGGCCACGTCCTTCGTCATCTGGAATATCCTCGGCGCCGCCTTCGCCGCCGGCTTCGGCGCGGTCCTCTTCGCGGGCGCCCGGCCCGACGTCGCCCCGATCGGCTTGTTCGTGGGCCTGCTGCTCTACCTGGTGGCCGCCGGCGCGGGGTGGGTCTGGATGGTCTTCAACAGCATCACCGGCCTGCGTAACCGCGTTCGTCAGGCCTACTCGCTCATCGACGTGCAGCTGAAGCGGCGCGCCGACCTGATCCCGCCGCTCGTGGCCTGCGTGCAGGGCTTCCGCGCGCACGAAGCCTCCGTGCAGACGCTCGTCGCCGCCCTCCGCGCGCAGGCGGCCGGCGGCCGGCCCACGGCGGTCGCGCCGACGCTCCTCGCCGTCGCGGAGCAGTATCCCGAACTCAAGGGCCAGACGGTCTTCGCCGAGCTCAGCCGCAACCTGGTCGAGACCGAGGACCGGATCGCGCTCGCCCGCGCCTATCACGCGAACATCGCGACCTTCTACAACACGCGCCTCCAGCGCGTGCCTGACCGGTATGTCGCGGACCTCGTGAAGATGCAGCCCGAGCCGCTGTTCCAGGCGGAAGGCTTCGAGCGGCAGGCGCAGAAGCTGGCCTTCTGATCAGGCGGCCCAGGCGTCGCGGCCGAGGAGCTGCGAGCACAGGCGGTGCGCGGACCAGAAACCGTCCTCATGGAAGCCGTAGCGCTGCCAGGCGCCGGCGAAATGCACGCGCGCACCGGGGCGGGCGTTGAGCGCCGGGATCTCCGCCTGGGCGGCGACGGCGTCGAGCGAGAAGAGCGGATGCTCCGTGGGGATCGTCGCGATCACCTTGGCCGGGTCGACCTGCTCGGGGTGATTGATCGTCACCACGAAGTCACCCTTGTCCGTGAGCCCTTGCAGCGAGTTCATCCAGTAGTGCGTCGACGTCGCCAAGCCGCCGTCCTTGGCCCAGGTGCGGTAGTTCCAGGACGAGCGCGCCTTGCGTGAACGGGGCAGGGGCGCCATGTCCGTGTGCACGATGGCGTCGTTCTGATTGTAGGCGAAGGCGCCGAGCAGGCGGCGTTCCTCGGCGTCGGCGTCGGTCAGCAGGCGGAGCGTCGTGTCGGCGTGCGAGGCCATGATCACGCGGTCGAAGCGTTCTTCGCCGGCGGCGGTCGTCACGACGACCTGCGCGCCGTCGCGGCGGACGCCGGTCACGCCCTGGCCGAAACGGAAGTCGGCGGGATGGGCCTTGAGCAGCGCCTCGACGTAGGTCCGGGAGCCGCCTTCGAGGGTCAGCCACTGGTGCTGCGTGTCGAGCCCGAGGAAGCCGTGGTTATGGAAGAAGCGCATCAGCGCCGCGGCCGGGAAGCCGAGCATCTTCTCCGCCGGCGTAGACCAGACCGCGGCCGACATCGGGATCAGGTAGAGGTTCAGGAAGTCCTGGCCGAGTCCTTTGCGCGCGCACCAATCGCGGAGCGAGGTCGTCTCGGCCTCGCTCGAACGCCACTCGGTCTTCGCCAGCTTATTGAACTTATTGATCTGCAGGAGCAGCTTCCAGAAACGCAGGCTGAAGAGGTTGCGACGCTGGGCGAAGAGGTGGTTGAGCGAGCTGCCGCACCACTCCAGGCCGGTCGGGTCGTGGCGGACGGCGAAGGACATCGACGTTTTCTTCGGCTTTACGCCCAGCTCCTTGAACAGACGGCAGAGGTGCGGGTAGGTCACCTCGTTGAAGACCATGAAGCCGGTGTCCATCGGCAGGGCGCGGCCCGTGCCTGGTTCGGAGACATCGATCGTGTGGGCGTGGCCGCCGGGGCGACGATCCCGGTCGAAGACCGTCACGTCGTGGTGGGCGGCGAGGAAGCGCAGGCAGCCGAGGCCGCTCACGCCGGAGCCGACGATCGCGATGCGTTCACGCACGCGACGAAGCGGCCTCGGCCTTGGTACGCTCGGCCTCTTCGTAGACCGAGTCCGGCACGCCTTTGAGTCCCCAGATCAGGCCCGTCCAGGACATCGCCTTGAGGGCGTAGTAGGTCGGGTCGAACTCCCACCAGTAGAAGCCCTGCTTCGTCGTGGCCTGGTAGCGGTGATGATTGTTATGCCAGCCTTCGCCCAGGGTGATGAGCGTCAGGATGAACGAATTGCGGGATTCGTCGCCCGTCGTCTTGAAGCGCTTCGAGCCGAAGACGTGCGCGAGGGAATTGATGCAGGCCGTCCCGTGGAAGAGCACGACGGTCGAGATGATCCCCCAGACGAGCAGCTGGGGTCCGTTGGTGTCGTAGCCGTGGGCGCCGAGCCAGGCGCCGGCGCCGTAGGTCGCGGCCGCGGCGAGGAGCGGGATGAAGATGTCGAAGCGGTTCAGGAAGACGAGCTCGGGGTATTTCGCGAGGTCGGGGATCTTCGAGTAGTCGGTCGGGAAGTTCTTCTTCGAGGTGATCCAGCCGATGTGCGACCACCAGAAGCCGTCGACCACCGGCGAATGCTTGTCCTCCTCTTCGTCGGAATGCTTGTGGTGGTGACGATGCGTGTAGGCCCACCAGAGGGCGCCGCGCTGGACGGCCAGGGCGGTCCAGACGGCCATCACGAACTGGAAGGCGCGGGAGGTGGAGAAGGTCTTGTGGGAGAAGTAACGGTGCAGGAAGCCCGTGATCGCGAACATCCGGAAGAAGTAGAGGCCGACGGCCGTCCAGACGGCGATGGGGCTGGCGCCGACCCAGATGACCCCGAAACAGGCCAGATGGAGGACCACGAAGGGGATGGAGCGGGGCCAGTCGACCTGCTTGGGGGTCTGGCGCAGCGCTTCGGCTCCTTCCGGGATATAGTCCGCGTCGAACCAGCGGATCAGGGAACGGAAAAGACCGTTCGCAGGCGGCTGGACGGAAGGGGCGGGCATCTGGGAGGGAGTTAGGTGGGGCGGGGAGGAATCGCAACTGCTTTGACGATTTAGGGCGCCCCCTTAAAGTCGGTGTCTCGGGAGACAAAAACCGCCCCGCGGTCCGCTTTCTTTGTGACAAGCATGCACGACGCCCATTCCGCTCAGGACTGGAGGGCCTGGTTCGCCGAAAACGGCGCCCGGCTCCGGCTCATCGCGCGCCAGTGGACCCGGAGCGAGGCCGATGCGGACGACGTCCTGCAGGAGGCATTTGTTCGCTTTTGGAAACATCAACGTCACCTGCCCGGCAATCCCAACGCCCTCGTGGTGACCTCGATCCGTCGCTCCGCGTTGGATCTCCTGCGCCGTGCCGATCGTCGGGCCTCGCGCGAGAAGATCGTCGGCGACGACATGGACACCGTGACCTGGTTCGAGCCCGAGGCCGATCCGCGCCTCGCCGCGCTCGCGGACTCGCTGAAGCTCCTGCCCGCCGAGCAGCGTGAAGTCGTCGTCCTCAAGGTCTGGGGCGACCTGACCTTCGACGAGATCGGCGAACAACTTTCGATTTCTCCGAACACCGCGGCTTCGCGGTGGCGCTATGCCATGGAGGCCCTGCGCCGAAACATCACCGCCCGCACCCATGACTGATCCCGACCACGA
>JBJOMV010000122.1:0-4866 GCA_046052185.1 Verrucomicrobiota bacterium
TCGACCTGCTCCACATGGTTGGAATAGATGTGCGCGTCGCCGAAGGTATGCACGAAATGGCCCGGTTTCAGGCCCGTGACCTGCGCGATCATGTGCGTGAGCATCGCGTAGCTGGCGATGTTGAACGGCACGCCGAGGAAGAGGTCCGCGCTGCGCTGATACAGCTGGCAGCTGAGGCGCCCGTCGGTCGAGACGTAGAACTGGAAGAGCGTGTGGCAGGGGGGCAGGGCGACCTGGTCGGCCTCCTCGGGATTCCAGCCGGAGACGATCAGGCGGCGGCTCGAAGGGTTGCGCTTGATCTCCTCGACCACGCGGCGGACCTGGTCGACGCCGTCGTTGGCGAAGGTGCCGTCGGGCTTCTTCGTAGCCCCGAAATTGCGCCATTGGTGGCCGTAGACGGGGCCGAGGTCGCCGGCCGAGCGGCCGAACTTGGCGCACTGCTCTTCGGTGGCCCATTCGTTCCAGATGCTCACGCCGCGCTCGGTGAGCCAGGCGTTCTGGGTGCTGCCGGAGAGGAACCAGAGGAGCTCGTGCGTGATCGACTTGAGGTGGACCTTCTTGGTCGTGACGAGCGGGAAGCCTTCGGCGAGGTCGAAGCGGAGCTGCGCCCCGAAGATGCCGATCGTGCCCGTGCCGGTGCGGTCGCCCCGGATTTCTCCGTGCTGCCGGACGTGGCGAAGCAGGTCGAGGTAGGCCTTCATGGGTCTCGGTTATTCTCCGGAAAGCCCCCGCCGCAACACGGAAAGCCGAACCTTTCGCCCTTGCCTCCCCGCCTTCCCGGAGACACCCCTTGCGGGTAGCCCACATGAGCGAAAAGCCCGACCTCAACGCCATCTCCCACGACCTCCACGCGGTCCGGAAAGAGAAGCTCGCCCTCCTCCGCGCCGCGGGCGAAGACCCGTTCCGCGCCGAGTGGGACCAGACCCATGTCTCGAACGAATGCCCGGCCCTCCTGCCGGAAGGCGTCGAGGAAGGTCCCGAGGTCTCCGTCGCCGGCCGCATCGTCGCCCTGCGCGTCATGGGCAAGGCCAGCTTCGTCAAGCTGCTCGACCGCGGCGGCATCATCCAGACCTACTTCACCCGCGACGCCCTGGGCGACGCCTACGACACTCACTTCAAGAAGATGGTCGATTCCGGCGACTTCGTCGGCGTCCGCGGCAAGCTCTTCCGCACGAAGACGGGCGAGGTCACCGTCCGCGTCTCCGCCTACAAGCTGGTCGCGAAGTCCCTCCGCCCGCTGCCCGAGAAGTGGGCCGGCCTGACCGACGCCGAGAAGATCTACCGCCAGCGCTACCTCGACCTCGTCGTCAACGAGGAGTCCCGCCGCCGTCTCTTCATCCGCAGCCGCGTGGTCGAATCGATCCGCCGCTTCCTCTGGAGCCGCCAGTTCACCGAAGTCGAGACCCCGGCCCTGCACGCCATCGCCGGCGGCGCCGCGGCCCGTCCGTTCGAGACGCACTCCAACGCCCTCGACTGCGACTTCTACCTGCGCATCGCCCTCGAGCTGCACCTCAAGCGCTGCCTCGTCGGCGGCATGGACCGCGTCTTCGAGATCGGCCGCGTCTTCCGCAACGAAGGCGTCTCGGTCAAGCACAGCCCGGAATTCACGATGCTCGAGGCCTACCAGGCCTATACCGACTACCGCGGCATGATGGAACTCGTCCGCTCCATGATCCAGAAGGTCTGCGCCGAAGTCCTCGGCACGACCAGCGTCGTCCGTCCGGACGGCGTGGCCATCGAACTCGGCGGCGAATGGCGCGAAGCGAAGTACAAGGATCTCATCCTCGAGCGCACGGGCGACCCGCAGTGGTTCTCGCGCACGAAGGAAGAGAAGATCGCCGCGTGCAAGGCCCTCGGCCTCCACGAGCCGCGCGCCGACTGGGAAGACTACGAGGTCACCAACGAGGTCTTCGGCAAGCTCATCGAGCCGGGCCTCATCCAGCCGACCTTCGTCACGCACATCCCGAAGGAACTCTGCCCGCTCGCCAAGGTCACCGTCGGCGACGACTCGACCATCGACGTCTTCGAGCTCTGCATCAACGGCCAGGAGATCGCTCCGGCCTACTCCGAGCAGAACGACCCGGGCGTGCAGCGCAAGATGCTGGAGATCCAGGCCGGCGCCGAGACCCAGAAGATCGACGAGGACTTCCTCCTCGCGCTCGAGCACGGCATGCCCCCCGCGGGCGGCCTCGGCATCGGCATCGACCGCCTGGTGATCCTGCTGACCGGCGCGGCCAACATCCGCGACGTCATCCTGTTCCCGACGCTCGCGCCCGAAGCGCAGGCCTGAGTCCTTCCCCTTGCCCTGGTTCCTCCATCTCGCCCTCCGCCAGCTCTTTCCTCCCGGTAAGCGCTTCCCGGCGTTCGCGACGGTGTCGATCCTCGGCGTGGGCCTCGGCGTCGCTTCGTTGCTCGTCGTGCAGACGGTGATGAACGGCTTCGGCGAGGAGCACCGCCTCCGCATCCGCGAATCCTTCGGCGACTGCCAGGTCACGGGAGCCGCGACCCTCGAGCAGCCCGAGGCGCTCGCTAAGCGGCTCGCGGCCCGTCCGGAGGTCGCCTCCGCCGCGCTCTACGCCGAAGGGCCCGCGCTCGCGCGCCAGGGCGACTTCTCCGGCATCGCCCAGGTCCGCGGCATCGATCCCGCCGATCCTGATCAGCCCGCCCGCAAGTACGTGCACGGCGGCACGTTCGACGACCTCGACGACGGCCGCATCATCTTGGGCGTCGGCCTCGCCCGCGCCCTCCGCGTCCGCGTCGGCGACCGCATCGAGATCTGGTCGCCCGCGATGGCCGAGCGCGCCGAGAAGGGCAAGGCCCCGCTGCCCGCCGAATTCGAGGTCAGCGCGGTGATCCTCACGGGCTTCGCCGAAGTCGACAACGCCGCCGCGCTCATCCCGCTCCGCCGCTTCCGCGAACTCTGGAACCTCGGCCCGCGCGCCCACGGGCTCACGCTCCGCCTCAAGGAGCCGGCGCGCGCCGTCGAGACGGCGGGTCTCCTCGCCTCGGCCAACCCCGGCCTGCGCTTCCGTCCGTGGCAGGACTTCAAGAAGGACTTCCTCGAGGCGATCCGCTTCGAGAAGACGATGCTCTTCTTCCTGATGTTCATCATCACGCTCGTCGCTTCGTTCTCGATCGGCAGCACGCTCTTCTCCGCGGTCATCCGTCGCTCCCGCGAGGTCGGCGTGCTCGCCTCGCTCGGCGCCGCCCGCCTGCAGGTGGTCGCGCTCTTCGGCCTGCAGGGCCTGCTCATCGGCGCCCTGGGCACGTTCCTCGGCTTCGTGCTGACGTGGACGATTCTCGCCTTCCGCGACGCGATCCTGGGCGGCATCAACGCCTGCTTCGGCGACGGCGACATGATGGCCAACATCTACCAGTTCTCGAAGGTGCCGCTCCATTACGACGCGTCCGATTTCGTCATAGCCGCGGCCTTCACGCTCCTGACCACGGCGATCGCCGGCCTGGTGCCCGCGCTCTGGGCGGCCGGTCGCAAACCCTCGGAGGCCATGCGCGATGCCTGACCTCGTCCTCCAGGCCCGCGGTCTCGCGAAGAGCTTCGTCTCGCCGGCCGGCCCGTTGCCGGTGCTGACGGACGTCTCGCTCGAGGTCTTCGCCGGCGAGTCGGTCTCCATCCGCGGTTCCTCCGGTTCGGGTAAGACGACGCTGCTCCAGCAGCTCGGCGGCCTCGACCAGCCGGATGCCGGCGAGGTCCGTATCCTCGCCCCGGGCGCCGGCCTCGTCGCCCCGCGCACTTCGCTCGGCCGCGGCGTGGGTTTCGTCTTCCAGAACTACCAGCTGATGCCCGAGCTTACCGCGCTCGAGAACGTGGCGCTCGCCGCGCGCATCGCCGGCACGCCGACGCTTTCCGCGCACGCGGCCGCCCGTGCCTTGCTCACGCAGGTCGGCCTCGGCGCGCGCCTCGAACACCTGCCGGCGAAGCTTTCCGGCGGCGAATGCCAGCGCGTCGCCATCGCCCGCGCCTTGGTCAACCGTCCCTCGGTCATCCTCGCCGACGAACCGACGGGCAATCTCGACGAGCGCACGGGCGCCGAGATCATGGATCTCCTTCTCGGCGTCGTCGCCGATCGCGGCGCGGCCTTGGTCCTGGTCACGCACAGCCGCGAGTTCGCGGAACGCGCCGGCCGTCGTCTGGTCCTGTCGGGTGGCGTGCTTTCGCCCGCCTGATTTGACAATACGGCAGGGCGGTGGTTGTCTGACGTTCTCATGAACGCCGCCCTCACGCCTGCCCAGCTCCTTGCTTCCCTTGAATGGCGCTACGCCACCAAGGCCTTCGATACCCGCAAGCTGCCGGACGCCACCTGGGCCGCGCTCGAGGAATCCCTCCGCCTGACGCCTTCCTCCTTCGGCCTCCAGCCCTGGAAGTTCATCGTCGTCAACGACCCGGCCGTCCGCGCCAAGCTCCGCCCGGTCTCCTGGAACCAGTCGCAGGTCACCGACGCCTCCCATCTCGTGGTCTTCGCCCGTCGTACCGAGATGACCGAAGCGGACGTGAACGAGTTCTTCAGCCAGATCGTCGCCGACCGCAAGATCGACGCCGCCGTCATCGAGCCCTACCGCCAGATGATGCTGGGCGGCGTGGTGAAGGGTAAGGACGCCGCCGCCCAGAAGGATTGGGCCGCCCGCCAGCTCTACATCGCCCTCGGCCAGCTCATGGGCGCCGCCGCGGCGATGGCCATCGACACCTGCGCCCTCGAAGGCATCGATCCCGCCGCCTATACCGAGATCCTCGGACTCAAGGGCACGGGTTACGAAGTCGTCGTCGCCTGCGCCGTCGGCTACCGCTCGTCGGAAGACAAGTACGCCGGCATGAAGAAGGTCCGCTTCCCGGCCGCGCGCGTCATCAGC
>JBJOMV010000123.1:0-4853 GCA_046052185.1 Verrucomicrobiota bacterium
GCAACCGCGCGGTCTCCGACGTCTACGAGCCGGGCTCGGTCTTCAAGATCGTCGCCGTCGCGGGCGCGCTCGAGGAGCGCCTCATCACCCCGAACTCCGTCTACGACTGCGGCGCGACCAGCGTGCCCTACCGCGGACGCATGGTCTCGCTTCCCGCCGACTCGCACGCCATCGGGGCCGCCGACATCCGCCAGATCGTCCGCGAGTCCTCCAACCGCGGCACCGTCCAGGTCGGCATGCAGTACGCCGAACGGTTCGGCGAAGACCGCTTCTTCGCCCTCATCAAGTCGTTCGGTTTCGGCGCCCCGACGGGCCTGATCACCGGCGCCGAGGTGCCCGGCCTGCTCATCCCGCCCAAGCGCTGGGACGGGCTCACCATCTCCCGCGTGCCGATGGGCCACTCGGTCAGCGTCACCGCGATGCAGATGCACATGGCGATGTCGGTCGTCGCCGCCGACGGCCTGCTGATGCAGCCGCAGCTGGTGCTCCGCGTCGAGGACCCGAAGACCAAGGCCACCGTGCTCGACTACGCCCCGCGTTCGCGCGGACGGGCGATCACGCCGGCCACCGCCGCGCAGCTCGCCACGCTCCTGCGCGCCGTCTGCGGCAAGGGCGGCACCGCCCCGATCGCCGACATCCCGGGCTACGAGGTCGCCGGCAAGACGGGCACGACGCAGAAGATCGTCAACGGACGCTATTCCTCCGCCCACCACGTCGCCTCGTTCGCGGGCTTCTTCCCCGTCGGCGACCCGAAGCTGGCCATCACGGTGATCATCGACGAGCCGCAGGGCGAAGGCGTCGGCTACGGCGGCAAGGTCTCCGCCCCGGTCTTCCGCGAGGTCGCCGAGAAGTGCATCCGCTGGCTCGATCTCCCGCCCGTCACCACCCTCCCGCGCGGCCCCGTGGCCGACCTCGGCCGATGACGCCTCCGCCCGCGATGATGCCCGCCTCGATGGAACGTCCGACCTTCAACGCGCTGCTCCAGGGGCTGCCCGTGCTCGGCCGGACGGGCGACGGTTCGGTGCGCGTGACCACCATCGTGACGGACAGCCGCCGCGTGATCCCGGGCGCGCTCTTCTTCGCCCTCCCGGGCCTGCGGGCCAACGGCCATGCTTTCCTGGACGACGTGATCGCCCGCGGCGCCGCCGCGATCGTCTCCGGCGAACCCGTCGCCGGCCTGCCCGCCGTCGCCGCCGCGCAGGTCGCGGATCCGCGCCGGATGCTCGCCGAGATCGCCCGCCGTTTCTACGGCCACCCCGAAGAGGCCCTGCGCCTCGCCGGCGTGACGGGCACCAACGGCAAGACCACGGTCTCGACGCTGCTCCGTCACCTGCTCCAGGACGACGGTTCGCAGTGGGGCCTCGTCGGCACGGTCCGCTACCACCTCGGCCGTCGCTCGATCCCCTCCTATAAGACGACGCCCGATTCGGCCGACCTCGCCGCCTTCTTCCGCCAGATGGCCGACGCCGGCTGCGCGGGCGCCTGCCTCGAGGTGAGCTCGCACGCGCTCCACCAGGAACGCGTCCACGGCTTCCGTTTCCAGGTGGCGGCGTTCACGAACCTCACGCGCGACCACATCGACTACCACGGCGACCTCGCCGCGTATCTCGACGTCAAGACGATGCTCTTCGACGGCCGCAACGGCGCCGTGCCCGACGTCTGCGTGATCAACGTCGACGATCCTTCCGGCCGCGTGCTCGCCGAAGCCTGCCGCCGCCGGGGGGCCGTGCTCACCTTCGGCCTCTCGCCGGACGCCGACGTCCGCGCGACGGACCTCGCCCTCGATACCGGCGGCGCGGTCTTCACGGTCCGCCATGCGGGCCGCTCCGCCGTCTTCAAGTCGACCCTCCCGGGCGATTACAACGTCTCCAACGTCCTCTGCGCCCTCGCGATGGCCGCCGCGTTCGGCCGCGATCCGCTCGCCCTCGCGCCCGCCTTGGCCGCCTTCCCCGGCGTCGCCGGCCGCATGGAGCGCGTCGAAGCCGGCCAGCCTTTCCCCGTCTTCGTCGACTACGCGCACACCGACGACGCGCTCCGCAACGCCTTGCGCATGCTCCGCGACATCACGCCCGGCCGCGTCCTCTGCGTCTTCGGCTGCGGCGGCGACCGCGACCGCGGCAAGCGCCCCGCGATGACCCGGGCCGTCGCCGAGACCGCCCACCTCGCGTGGGCGACAGCGGACAATCCGCGCAAGGAACCGCTGGAACGTATCTTCGCCGACATGCGCGAAGGCCTCGGTCCGCTGCCCTCCGTCGAATTCGTCGCCGACCGGCGCGACGCCATCGGGCGCGCCCTCGCCGCCGCGAAGGCGGGCGACTGCGTCGTGATCGCGGGCAAGGGCCACGAGACGACCCAGGAATTCGCCGACACCGTGGTCCCGTTCGACGACCGTCAGGTCGTGCGCGAGATCCTCGAGCTCCGGAGGGGCGTCTCCGCATGAGCCCCGCTTACGCCGTCGCCGACCTCGCCGCCTGCACGGAAGGACGCTGGACCGCCGCGCCCGCCGCGCCCGTCGCGGGCTTCGGCATCGACACGCGCGCCCTGCGCGCCGGCGAGATGTTCGTCGCCGTGCGCACGGAGCGCCGCGACGGCCATGACTTCCTCGCCGCCGCCCGCTCGGCCGGCGCCGCCGCCGCCTTGGTCGGCCGTCCGGTCGCCGACCCGTTGCCGCAGCTCGTGGTCGCCGATCCGCTCGACGCGTTGCGCCGGATCGCCGCCCGCGCCCGCGCCGCTTTCCCCGGCGTCGTGATCGGCATCACCGGCAGCGTCGGCAAGACTTCGACCAAGGAGCTGCTCGCCGCCTTGCTCGGCGCCGAAGCCTTCGCGACCGAGGCCAACCTCAACAACACCATCGGCGTCCCGCTGATGCTGCTGCGCGCCGACCCGGCCCGCCACCGTTACGCCGTGATCGAGGCGGGCATGAGCCTGCCGGGCGAACTCGGCGTCTCGGCCGCCGTCGTCCGCCCCGACATCGCGGTCATCACCGCCGTCGCCCCCGTGCATCTCGAAGGCGTCGGTTCGCTCGCCGGCATCGCCCGCGAGAAGGCTTCGCTCGTCGGCGCGCTCGCTCCCGGCGGACAGGCCGTGCTGCCCGCCGCCTTGCTCGTCTGGCCTGATTTCGCCGTCCATGCCGCCCGCTCCGTCGCGGTGGCCTTCGGCGATGAGCCGCTCCCGGCGGTCGCGCCCGCGCGGCTCGTCCGGGCCTCCTTCGGCGTCGCCGCCGACGGCGGCCGCACGCTCGTGCTCGACGGCGAGACCTTCCCGCTCGGTCCTTTGTCCGACGGCCTCGCGCGCAACGCCGCGCTCGCCGTCGTCGCCGCGCAGCTCGCCGGACGCGCCTCGGCCGAACTCGTGGCCTCGCTCGCGGCCTGGGCGCCCCCGCCCGGACGCGGCAGCGTGCACGTCGACGGCCCGCGCACCTTCACCGTCGACTGCTACAATTCCAGCCCGGCTTCCCTCCTCGACGCCGCGCAGGCCTTCGACCGGCGCAGCCGCGCTTCGGCGGAACCGCGTCTTTTCGTGCTCGGCGGCATGGCCGAGCTCGGCCCCACCTCCGCGCGACTCCACCGCGACTGCGGCGCGCAGCTGCCTCTCCGTGCGGGCGACCAAGTGGTCGTCTTCGGCGGCGAGGCGGCGGCGTTCCTGCAGGGAGTCGCGCACCCGGAGGCGGGCTTCGTAGCCTCCACGATCGAGGAGGCCGCCGCCCGCGTGGCCGCCCATCGCGGCCATGTCTTCCTCAAGGGCAGCCGCTCGTTCGCGCTCGAACGCTGCCTGCCTCCCCACCTGCGCGCCGCGCTTTCCTTCCACTAGGATGCTTTACCGTCTCAGCGAACTCGTCCACGCCTGGGGGCCTTTCCGCCTCTTCGACTACATCACCGTCCGCGCGATCCTCGCCGGCGTCACGGCCCTCCTGCTGGGCATGCTCTTCTCCGGCCGGCTGATCGGCGTGCTCGCGCGCCTGCGCCAGCCCGAGCGTTCCAAGGCCCTCATGGGTGACCTCGCCAAGGAAGGCGGCAAGGTGCCGACCATGGGCGGGCTGATCATCGCCGCCGCGACCATCCCCGCCGTGCTCCTCTGGGCGCGTCCGGGCGTCCTCGTCTTCGCCTCGCTCTGGTGCCTCGTCGGCATGGGCCTCGTCGGTCTCTACGACGACTGGCTCAAGGTCCGGCACGGCAGCTCCGACGGCATCTCCGCCCGCCTCAAGCTGGCAGGGCAGGGCTTCGTCGCGCTCACCGCCTTCGGGATCGTCCTGCTCGACCCGTCCTATCGCGAAGGCCTCGCCGAGATCTGGCTGCCCGTCCTCAAGGAGCCGCTGTGGTCCGCCGGTTCGCTGGGCTGGCCCCTCGCCGCGTGCCTCGCCGTCGCGGGCGCGTTCTTCGTCCTCGTCAGCGTCGGCTGCTCGAACGCCGTGAACCTCACCGACGGCCTGGACGGCCTCGCCATCGGCTGCGTGCTCATCACGACCGCCATCCTCGGCGTGGTGGCCTACCTCGCGGGCCACGCGGAGTTCGCCTCCTACCTGCGCATCCGTCACGTCGCGGGCGCCGGCGAGCTCGCGGTCTTCTGCGCCGCGCTGTTCGGCGGCAGCCTCGTGTTCCTCTGGCATAACGCGGCGCCGGCGGAGATCTACATGGGCGACGTCGGCGCGCTCGGCCTCGGCGGCGCGCTCGGCGCGGTCGCGTGCCTGATGCGTCAGCCCTTCCTGCTCGCCATCGTCGGCGGCGTGTTCGTCGTCGAGGCCGTCTCGGTCATCCTGCAGGTCGCCTACTTCAAGCGCACGGGCGGCAAGCGGCTGTTCCTGATGACGCCCATCCATCACCACTTCCAGAAGAAGGGCTGGCCCGCGACCAAGG
>JBJOMV010000124.1:0-4685 GCA_046052185.1 Verrucomicrobiota bacterium
CTACTTCGGCCTGGCGCTGGCGGTGAACTTCCCGCTCAACCTCATCTTCGGCATCCCGCTCTGGATCGAGCTCGCGCGGCGCTACCTCGCCCCCTGAGCGGGCGACCCTGATCACGCAGGCGCCGCCGGGGCCCGCCTAATCTTCGCGAGGGAACTGAGGTTGGGATTGTCACACCGACGCATCAGGACGACCCTCGGGCCATGAAGGCCGACCGCGCCCAAGCTCCCCGCAGACCAGTCTGCCGTCGTGCCGGCTGGCTCGCGGACACTGGGGCGGCCACGTTTACCTCCCTCGCATCGGTGGCGCTGGCGCTGCTGTGCATCGCCGACTTACCGGTGGCGTCGGCCGCACCGAACCCGATCAGCGTCTGGGACTTCGGCGCCAAGGGCGACGGCGTCACCGACGACACGGCGGCCATCAACGCGGCCATCGTCGCGGCGCAAAAACAGGGTCCAGGCGCCGTCGTCTCGCTGCCCGCGGGCCGCTACCGGACGGCTCTGGGAGCGGAGAAGTCCATTCGCATCGCGGGCGCCGACGGGCTGACGTTCCAGGGGGAAGGCGACACGACCATCGTATCGGGCGACCTGGATGCGCCGGTTTTCCGGATCCTCGACAGCCAACGCATCACCGTCCGCCGGATCTCCATCGACCACGATCCCCTGGGCTACACCCAGGGCACGATCACCGGCGTGGATGTCGCCAAACTGACCTGCGAAGTGACGATCGACCCCGGCTACCCGGCGCCGAACGAGCCGAGGTTCAAGGGGGCGCAGGTGCATCCGTTCGTTTTCCCGGAGAAGGCGTACTACCAACTTGACCGCCACTGGCCCAACCCGGTGGAGATGGTCAGGACCGGCGAGCGGACATGGAAGTGGAAGCTGCAAGGGCCGTCCCACCTCGACAACTGGCCCGGCAAGAGGTTCTTCCTCTACACCGAGAGCCGCAGCCACGCCTTCATCCTCAGCCACCTGCGCGACACGACGCTGGAAGACATCCGCTACTGGGGCGGCGGCGCCAACGCGGGCTTCTACGTCAACGGGCTGGAAGGCCTCACGACGTTCAGGCGCTTCGTGATCGGCGCGCCCACCGGCTCCGACCGACTCTATGCCTGCGCGGGCGGCGGCCAGGTCAGCGGCCTGCGCGGAAAACTCCTGCTCGACCGGTGCGACTTCTCCAGGATCGACGACGACGGCCTCGATATCCTGTCGAATTACACGCGCATCCTCGGGCAGAAGGACGCGAGGACGCTGGTCGTGCAGGCCAAGAACAGCGATTACCGCCCGGGCGACCGGGTGGAGCTCTGGGATTGGCGGCACAAGCGGAAGCGCGCGGAAGCCCTCATCACCGCGGCCCAGGGCCAACCTGGCGGGACGTTCCTCATCACCTTGGACCGGGACGTCGCGACCGAGCGCGTCGGCGCGGGCGTCGGCCTGCATTTCAGCCGCGAATCCATGACCGACGGCATCGACCGGCTCATCAACGTGGCGACCTTGGGGCAGGAAACCATCATCCGCGACAGCCAGTTCCAGGTCTTCCGCGCGAAGTGCCTCAACCTGAAGGCCACCCACTGCACGGTCGAACGCTGCACCTTCCGCAATAGCTTCCAGCCCGCGATTTCCGCGGCGCCGGAATGGTACTTCGAGGAAGGGTCGGCGATCCGCCACTTCACGGTGCGCGACTGCACCTTCACCGACAACAATCACCCCAACATCGTCATCGGCGCCTCCCCCGTGACGGGACTGCCGGGCGCCAAGCCCACCGTGAGCGCGGCGCCCGGCGACGTCTCGCACGACAGCGCCCAGATCCTGATCGAAGGCAACTCGTTCGCCGGCTTCGGCACCACCCCGAGCGTCTTCAGCTGGAATTGGCCCGTCGGCCCGGCCATCACCATCACGAACGCGGCCCAGGTCACGGTCCGCGGAAATAAGTTCGGTCCCCTCGCCGAGCGGGCGCCCCCCGGCACACCCAAGATCATCGTCGAGAATTCCGCGGACGTACGGATCACGGATAACCAAGGCCTCACCGCCGAGCAAACCACCGGCCGCTGACGCGGACCGCGGGTAGATTCCCAAGCTAGTTTCACCATGGGCCAAACTAGCCCCGCAACCGTGCGGCGGGCGCAATTCTGGAGCCATCTGCGATTGCCTGCGGCGGGGATTCGCCTAGTCGTCGTGCACCAAGCCCCATGGACACCGCCAAGCGTCGCTGGTCCGCACTCACCCTGCTCCTCTGCCTCGCCTTGACCCCGGCGTGGGCGGCGCGGAAGGAGAAGCCCGACCCCGAGAAGTTGGAGTACGCCCGCAAGATGGACGAGCTCCACGACCGCCTCGTGGTCGCCCGGGTGTTCGTCGACCACGAAACCGTGTGGCCCGGCCAGGTGCTCAAGGCGAGTTCGCTGCTGATCAACAACTCCGCGGCCGACCTGACGGTCCCCCAACGCCCGGGCGACGCGGCCGACGGCCCGCCGACCCTCGGCAAGGAGATCTGGTACCTGAAGCAGCTGGGCAAAGGCCCGACGGCCACCGAGCGACGGGAGGGCCTGGATGGGCGCACCCGGCTCGGCGAGCGCGTCCACCAAGTCCGCCAGTTGAAGGCCGGCGCAAGCATCGAACTGGACTGCCCCGAGGCGCGGGTGGACCCCGTCAAGCTGAAGCTCCGCGAGGGCAACTACGAGGTTACGGTCGACTTCGTGAACGAGGACGGTCGCGTGGTCGCCACGGGGACGCAGTTGTTCCGGGTCAAGATCCATGACCCGCGCGAAGCCAGCATGCCGGAGGGCCGGCGGGAGGCGGCCCTCCTGAAGATGTGGCAGCCCAACTTCGAGATGCTGCCGATGACGCTGAGCGCGACCACCGTCAGCCGCGGCGAAGTCGTCCAGGCGAGATGCGTGGTGCGGAACACCGCCGGGCTGGTCGAACTGCCCTTCGACGCCTTGAGCCTGACCCCCTGGAAGGAGGACTTCGGACACGAACAATGGCTATTCGGCCGCTGCGTCTACGTGCGGTCCTGCGACCGGGCGCGCGCCCCGGACGGGGGCGTCTACCTCAAGTCGGAGAACCCCCACCCGCAGTTCGAAACCGGCTACTACCTGCATGGCTTCGGCGGCCAGCAGCTGAATTTCCACCGCAAGGACCGGACCCATTTCGCGCCGGGCGAGGAACTCGTGTTCAGCAAGACGATCAAGACCGCCGACCTGGAGCCGGGCACGTACGAGATCCGGCTGAGCGTCGGCGGCGCGCGCGCCGGGGACGTCGGCGTCCGCCGGCAGTTCCTCACGGTCACGCCGTGACCTCCCGGCGATCCGCCCGGGACTGCTCGTGACAGGCCGTCGGAGGGATTGCGATTCACTCCACGGAGCACGTTGAGATCCACTTAACGCCAAGCCCCGGCCTCCACCATCAGGCGGGGACCGCAACGAAGCCGGCTGGGTTCACGTGCCCCTGAAGGCCGTCACCTGAAATCTTCCGCCGTCAGGGCTTTGGGCCGGTTGCCGGACCATCCCACGGCGGCACGGGAGAGGAACCAGGTGGCGCCCCGGTCGTTGTTGCCCTGAAAGAAGAGCCACGTTTGCCCGTCTCGTCCCGTGAACACGCCGGGGTGGCCGGACTCCGAGAAGTTCCACTCGCCCGGCTGGCCATTGCGTAGGAAGGGCTCCTTCCCGCAGCGCTCCCATCTCAAGCCGTCGCGACTGACCGCGCCCCCGACTTGCTGCGGATCGTTGTTGTAGCCGCCGGCATAGAACATGACGAGCTCATCGCCCCGACGACAAAGGGAAGGAGCTTCGATGCAGAGCCTTTCCCAGGGCAGCTCCGGCTTCAGGATGGGCGCGTCGCGGAGCTGCTTCCAGCTTTGCCGCCCGAAGTCGGACTTCAGGTCGGCGCCGGCCACGCCGAGCATCTGGATCTTCATCTCCGGATCGCGCGTGGCGAAATAGAGCAGCAACTGGTCTCCCACGGGAAACACCTCCGGGTCGATGGCCCGCCCACTGGTCCACCCTCCGGTCGGATGAAACACGGGGTTGCTCGGATCGCGGGTGAAGCGTAGGCCATCCTCGGAGACGGCGTGGCAGATGCCGTCCTTCCGCCCGTTGCCGTAGCTCGCGTAGAAGAGATGCACCTTGCCCCCGAGCACGATGGCGCTCGGCGTGCAGAGGCCCCTTCGCTCGCACTCCTGCTCCGGCCAGAGTTCGCCGACCTTCTTCCAGGTGAACAAGTCGCGGCTTTCCGCGATGCCGATCGACCAACCCGCGGGAGCGTTGGCCGGCGCCAGCTTGGGAGCGAAAGGGGGCAGCGAAAAATACATGAGGTAGCGGCCGCCGAACTCGATCACGTTGGGATCCTTCGACATCGGGCTACCCAGCCGAGTCGAGTCCGCCCATTTCATCATCCGCGCAGGGGCTGCGGGGGATGCCACCGGCGCGGAAAACGCCGGAGGCGCGAGCAGCCAGACGGCCAGACAAGTGAGGGTGAGATGCATGTTGCTTTGAATCCCTATGCCGTCGCTGGGGTAGCCACGGAGGTGAGTCCAGCAGTTTACACTGGAGTACGCATACCTTCGGCGAACCCACCCCCAGAGTCAACCAGCAGCGGGGCGACCTTACCGAAGGGCTCCCTTGACCTTTCCGTGCGGCGATGGGGGCCAACCTAATCTACGCAAATTTGCGTAGATTAAGGTCCGCTAATCT
>JBJOMV010000125.1:0-4560 GCA_046052185.1 Verrucomicrobiota bacterium
AACCCCAAGGCTGTGGCCGCCTTGCTCCAGGCCGCCGGTTTCACGGGCGACGAGCACGTGACGATCCCGAAGGACACCGCCCCGATTTCCCTCCGCCAGGCGCTCTCGACCCGCCTCGCCCTCAACGGCCCGACCTACAAGTTCGCCCAGCTCCTCCACGACCGCGCGACCGACGCCGCCGACAAGGCCCGTCTCGCCGCCGCCATCGGTGAAGCCGATCCGGAGAAGAAGAAGGCTTGGATGGAGCAGCGCGAGTTCCTCGACCTCTTCCTCGAGCACCCGTCCGCCCGTCCGTCCGCCCAAGAGGTCATCGAGCTCATGCGCAAGCTGATGCCGCGCCTGTATTCGATCTCGTCCGCGCCCTCGAAGTATCCGCAGGAAATCCACCTGACCGTCGCCGTCGTGCGTTATGAGACCAACGGCCGCCCGCGCGAAGGCGTCTGCTCGAGCTACCTCGCCGATCGCGCCCGCATGCACGAGCCCGACCTTCCGGTCTTCGTGGCGGAGTCGCACTTCGGTCTGCCGGCCGACGACAACGTCCCGGTGATCATGGTCGGACCCGGCACCGGCGTCGCGCCGTTCCGCAGCTTCGTCATGGACCGCGCCACCCGTGGCGCCAAGGGCCCGAACTGGCTCTTCTTCGGCGACCAGCGCAAGGACCACGATTTCCTCTACGCCGACGAGTGGGCCGAGTATCAGAAATCCGGCGTGCTCACGCGCCTCGACACCGCTTTCTCCCGCGACCAGGCCGCCAAGGTCTACGTCCAGGACCGCATGCGCGAGAACGCCGCCGAGCTCTGGAAGTGGATCCAGCAGGGCGCGTATTTCTACGTCTGCGGCGACGCCAAGCGCATGGCCAAGGACGTCGATGCGGCGCTCCACGCCATCGTGGCCGAGCAGGGCGGCATGACGCCCGAGGCCGCCGTGGATTGGGTGAAGCAGTTCAAGAAGGACGGCCGCTACCAGCGCGACGTCTACTGAGCGCGGCGGGCGGGGCAGGGGGCTTCCGGCGGGGCATTAGCCACTTGCCAGAGGCCTCGTTTCCTTGCACATAAAACCCCGATGCATCTCACGCACTCTCCTCGCGTCGCCCTCGTCACCGGAGCCGGTCGCGGCATCGGCAAGGCCATCGCGGAACGTCTCGCCGCTCACGGTCACACCGTGCTCTGCGTCTCGAAGTCCGACACCTGCGTGCAGGTCGCCAACGACATCCTCGCCAAGGGCCAGAAGGCCAAGGCTTTCCAGGTCGACGTCTCCGACGCCGCCGCGGTCGCCAAGGCCTGCGAGCAGATCATCGCCGAATTCGGCGCCGTCGAGATCCTGGTCAACAACGCCGGCATCACCCGCGACAAGCTCGTCATGGCGATGTCCGAACAGGACTGGAACGACGTCATCTCCACCAATCTCTCCTCCGCCTTCTACTGGACCAAAGGCCTCGTGCGTCCGATGACCAAGAAGCGCTGGGGTCGTATCATCAGCATCTCGTCCGTCACCGGCGTGCAGGGCAATGCCGGCCAGGCCAACTACGCCGCCGCCAAGGCCGGCCTCCATGGCCTGACGATGACCCTCGCCCGCGAACTCGCCGGCCGCTCGATCACCGCCAACGCGGTCGCCCCTGGTTTCATCACCACCGACATGACCGGCGAGCTCTCCGACGAGGTGAAGCAGAAGATTCTCGGCGTCATCCCTCTGGGACGATTTGGCTCAGTCAACGATATCGCCGCCATGGTCGATTACCTCGCCTCGGAAGAGGGGGGCTACGTCACCGGGCAGGTCTTTTCGATTGACGGAGGCATGGCCATCTGACACCCCAAAACCCACTAAAACACCCTTTTATTATGCCCGAAAACATCGAACAGCGCGTCAAGGACATCATCGTCAAGCAACTCTCCGTCACCCCCGAGCAGCTCACCCCCGGTGCCAGCTTCCAGGGCGACCTGAAGGCTGACTCCCTTGACCTCGTCGAGATCATCATGGCTTTCGAAGACGAGTTCGGCATCACGATTCCGGAAGACAAGGCCGCCGGTATCAAGACCCTTGGTGATGCCATCGAGCACATCAAGGCCAGCGCCACCAAGTAACCTGACCGGGCTTTTCGCGTAGGCCCGTCCCCTTGAGCTCCGACCGCAAATCTCGCCGGGTAGTCGTCACGGGCATCGGCTCGCTGACGGCCCTCGGTCACGACAACGCGACCTTCTGGGACGCCCTGATCAAGGGCCGTTCCGGGATCGGTCGCGTCACCCGCTTCGACCCCACGGACTTCCCGTCCAAGGTCGGAGCGGAAGTCCGTGACTTCGATCCCGCGAAGTTCATGGACGGCAAGGAAGCCAAGCGCAACGACCGCTATACGCAGTACGCCGTCGCCGCCTCCCGCCTCGCCATCCAGGACGCCGGCGTCGACGTCACGAAGATCGATTCCGAACGCTTCGGCGTGATCATCGGTTCGGGCATCGGCGGCATGGAGACCATCGAGAACCAGGCCCGCGTCCTCATCGAGCGCGGCCCGTCCCGCGTCTCTCCCTTCACGATTCCTTCGCTCATCGCCAACATCGCCTCCGGCGTCGTGGCCATCGAGTTCCAGGCGAAGTCCGTCAACTTCGGCGTTGTCTCGGCTTGCGCTTCCGGCTCCCACGCCCTCGGCGAAGCCCTGCGTCACATCCGCGACGGCCACGCTGACATCATGCTTTCCGGTGGCTCGGAAGCCGCCATCACGCGCCTCGGCTACGCCGGCTTCTGCAACATGAAGGCGATGTCGACCGACTTCAACGACACGCCCGAGAAGGCCTCCCGTCCGTTCGACAAGCTGCGCGACGGCTTCGTCATGGGCGAAGGCGCCGGCGTCCTCGTCATCGAGACCCTCGAGCACGCCCAGGCCCGCGGCGCCCGCATCTACTGCGAACTCGCCGGCTACGGCGCCACCTGCGACGCCTACCACATCACCGGCCAGGACCAGGAAGGGAAGGGTCTCGCGCTCTGCCTCACCCGCGCCCTCGCCGAGGCCGGCATCGAGAAATCCGAAGTGGGCTACATCAACGCCCACGGCACCTCGACCCCGATCAACGACCGCTGCGAGACCCTCGCGATCAAGCGCACCTTCGGCGACCTCGCCCCCAAGATCTCCATCTCCTCGACCAAGTCGATGACCGGCCACCTCCTGGGCGCCGCCGGCGGCGTCGAGGCGGCCGCGTGCGTGATGGCCATCCACACGGGCATGATCCCGCCGACGATCAATTACGAGAACCCGGACCCCGACTGCGACCTCGACTACACGCCGAACGTCGCCAAGGCCCGCAAGGTCGACGTCGCGATCTCGAACAACCTCGGTTTCGGCGGACACAACGCCTCGCTGATCTTCAAGCGACTCTAAGGCCTTTCCGGCCCGCGGGATGCAACCTTTTGCCTCGCGACGGGGTATAAGGGAAATAGAACCATGTCCACCCCCATGGCCCCCCGCTTCCTCCTGCTCGCGCTCGGTGTCCTGACGTCCCTCGGGGTCTCGGCCCAGACGCCGGCCCCGCCCGCCCCGCCGCCCACCGTGACGGTCCGCACGACCGTCTCCCACCTCGACCCGAAGACGGGCAAGTCCGACGTGATGTCCGCTCCTTCCGTTTCCGTGATCTCGGGTTCCGAGGCCCGCGTCTCGGTCGCCGGTCGCCCGGATCCGAAGGACCCCAAGGGCAAGCCGGAGTCCTCGATGGACCTGGTGATCTCCCCGACCGTCCAGCCCGACGGCATGCTCAGCATCTCGGTCCGCGTCTCGATCAGCCACAAGGCGGAGGTCCTCGACCCCAAGGAGGCCAAGCGCGAGCGGAAACGGGAATCCAAGGCCCATGACGGCTCGCTGGTCTTCTACTCGGTCCTCGCGAAGGAAGGTCTGTTTTCCATCCAGGACAGCCGCAGCGCCCGCCGCTGGTATAAGCTCGGTGCGACCGTCGAAGGTTGGAAACTCGAGGCCTTCGATGTCGAGACGAACGTGCTCACGGTCTCGCAAGGCGCGACCCACCAGGAACTCCATCTCTACAAGTCGTCGGTCGAGGCTTCGGCCAGCGAACTCAGCACGGTCGTGACAGTCCGCCCCGGCGAAATCGCCAAGGTCCCCGGCGTCGGCGGCCTCGAGCTTTCCGTCAGCGGAACCGTTTCCGCCACGCCGGTCGCCCGTTAAGCCATGCTCCGCCTCTTCCTCGCCCTCCTGCTGGTCTCCACGGCCTTCGCGGCCGAGGACGCGGTACCGACCCACCTGAAGGTGAAGGCGACTTTCACGCGCCCGGACAAAGACGGCAAACCGGAGGTCTACGCCGAACCTTCCGTCATCACGGTCGACGGCAAGCAGACGACCATCCGCGTGGGCTCGGCCGACGAGGGCGTGGTCTTCACGGTCACCCCGAAGGTGAACAAGGACGGCACGCTCACGCTCGAAGCGGTCGCGGAGTCCTGCGAGGCCCCGCCGGCGCCGGCCGCCGCTCCGGCGGTCCCCGCCGCTCCGGCCGCTCCCGCCCGTCCCAAGGGCAACCTGCCGTTCTTCCATGGCGTGCTGACCAAGGATAAGCTGTTCTCGATCGA
>JBJOMV010000126.1:0-4413 GCA_046052185.1 Verrucomicrobiota bacterium
CGCAACGGCCGCCTCCGCGCCTTGCTGACGGTCCGCGACACGGGCATCGGCATCCCCGCCGACCGGCTGGAGAGCATCTTCGAACCTTTCACCCAGGCCGACGCCACCACGACGCGTCGCTTCGGCGGCACCGGCCTCGGGCTCACGATCGTCCGCAGCCTCACCCAGGCGATGGACGGGTTCATGAAAGTGACCAGCGAGGTCGGCGTGGGATCGACCTTCGCGGCCACGGTGATGGTCGAACCGAATCCGGCCTTCGCCGCCCCGCCGCAGCCGAAACTCTCAGGCCAACGCCTCCTCGTCGTCGCGGGCCACCCCCGCGTCCGCCAATGGTTCGCCGACACGCTGGCCTTCTGGGGCGCCACCTGCGTGCAGACGCCGACCTACGACGAAGCCGAAGCCCTCTGGGCCGCCGCCGCCGCCGCCGAAGAGCCCTTCGACCGGGCCATCATCGATCTGCCGGACGACGTCAGCCCACGCCTCCCGGCCTTCCCACGCGAACAGGTGATCCTGGTGACCTCCTCCGAAGTGGAGTTCCGCAGCCAGGCCCAGCTCTTCCGTCCGGTCAGCCTCACGGCCCTCTGGACGCGCTTCAGCACCGAGGCCCCGACGCTCGACGACGCCGAACCCGTCGCCGGACGTCTCCGCGCCAGCCGCCGCCTCCGCGTCCTGCTCGCCGAGGACAACGAGGTCAACCGCGAGGTCGCCAGCGCCCGCCTCCGCCGCGCCGGCCATGAGGTCAGCGCGACGGTCGACGGCTCCGCGGCGCTCGACCTCTGGCGCTCCAAGGAATTCGACGTGGGCATCCTGGACATCCAGATGCCCATCATGGACGGCCTTTCGGTCGCCGCCGCGATCCGCGCCGAAGAACAGGCCCGCGGCCGCCGCCGGACCGCCCTCCTCGCCCTCACGGCGATGACCCAGGAACTCGACCGCGCCCGCTGCGAGGCCGCCGGATTCGACGCCTACCTCGCCAAGCCGGTCCGCGGCGCCGAACTGCTCGAGAAGCTCGAACTGCTCTCGGCCAGCCAGGAAGCCGACCTGAACCGGATCCGGGACGACGAATTCGCCGCCCACCTCGAAGCGGCCGAGACCGAGGACGCCGAGGACCTCCGCGCCGCGGCCCGGGCCTTCCTGCGCCATGCCGACGACATCATCGCCCGCCTCTGCGCCGCCCGCGACGCCGGCGACCCGGACACCCTCGGCCGCGAGGCCCACGGCGCCAAGGGGATGCTCTCCCTGATGGCCTGCGGCGGCCTGGCCCGCCTGGCCAACCAGATCGAGCGGCAGCCCGGCGAGAACACCGCCCGGGCCCGGACCGAAGAACTCATCGACGGCTTGCGGAAGCTGCGCCTGACGCTACAGTCCCGGACAGACCTGAGCGCTGATGGCCAAGCCGAAACTCAAACCCGAGATCAAGACTGAGTCGCTGGTCTCGGCGGCGCCCAAGTGGAACGTCGTCGTGCTCAACGATCCGATCAACTACCAGGCTTACGTGGTCATGGCGTTCATGAGCGTCCTGCGGATCGGCGCCCCCGAAGCCAAGCGGCTCATGCGCGCGATCCACGCCGAAGGCCGCGCGACGGTGTGGACCGGCGACCGCGAGCGCGCGGAGATGCTTTCGCTCGAGCTCCAGCAGTGGCACCTCAACTCCTTGCTCGAACAGGATGGCTGAGCTCCGCCTCACGATGACGACGGAGGCGCGCACGGTCCTCACCGACCTGCTCCGCCTCATCGCGCCCGCCGCCGCCCGCGTGACGGTCAACCGGGCCAACGTGCCCTCGGCCGACGAGGAGATCGCCGGCTTCTGGGTCGAGACGCTCACCGCCCAGGCCTCGGAGGAGGCCCGCCTGCTTTCCGTGGCCTTCGCCAGCGCCAAGGGCGATCCGGCCGTGATCGTGCTGCCCAACGAAGCCCAGGCCCTCGCGTTCCTCCGCGCCCTCTCCGCCGTGCGCCTCGCGCTCCGCGACCTGGTGTTCGCCGACATCACGGACGCCCAGCTGGAGAGCGCCGAAGACCTCGACGACGATTCCCTGCCGACCGAGCAGCGCCACGCCCTGGCCTGCTACGCCTGCTTCGGCCTGCTCCAGCAGTCGCTCATCGCGCAGCTGAACCCCGAAGCCTTCGATTGAGCGACGAAATCGGTTGAAGGTCCGGCGGCGACCCGCAACAAAAGGCCCGTGACCAGCGGCCTGCTCAGTTTCTTCTCCGCCCTCGGCGCTTTCGGCCGCCAGCTCGCCGCCCTGCCGCGCCCTCGCTTCTTCCCTTTCACCGGCGTCCTGCGCGGCATGGACGGACCGACCTTCCGCGCCGACACCGTCGCCGGACTGAACGTCGCGCTGCTCGCCTTCCCGATGTCGATGGCCTTCGCGATGAAGGCCGGCCTGCCGATCTGGTGCGGACTCGTCGGCTGCGGCGTCGCCGCCGCCGTCGCCCCGCTCTTCAGCGGCTCCGCCAACCTGTCCGCCGGCCCCACCAACGCCTCCGCGGCCCTCCTGCTCGGTTCCTTCGCCACGCTCGGGGCGATCACCCCGGAACTGCGCGCCGCCGCCCTGCCCACGCTGGTCCTGATGACCGGCGTGTTCCTGCTGCTGGCCTCCTGGCTGCGGCTGAGCGGCTTCGCCGACTTCGTCCCGCGCACGGTGATCTCCGCCTACATCGCGGCGGCCGCCCTGCGCGTCATCGCGCTCCAGCTGCCCACGGCGCTGGGCATGCCCGGCGATCACGGCGACGACACGCTGCCCGAAGTGCTGTGGCACGCCGCCCGCATGGGCCGCGCGCTCATCAACCCGGAACTGGGCCTGGCGCTGATCACGAGCGTGGCGTATTTCCTCCTGCGTCCGAAGTACGGCGCGGGCAAGGCCATCCTCGGCGCGGTCATGGTCGCGACCTTCGGCGCGATCCTCGCCCAGAACGTGGCCCACGCCCAAGGCAGCCGCGCCGACCTCGTCGGCTACGTCGGCCAGGCCGCCCAGGCCGCCTCGGCCCTGCACCTGCCCGACTTCTCGGCGCGCACGCTGTCGACGCTCTTCTCGCCGGCCCTCGCGCTCGCGGTGCTCGTCGTCATCGAAGGCACCGCCAACGCCCGCGCCTCCGCCCTCAAGACCGGGCGCCCGTCCGACCTCCACCAGGAAGTCTACGGCCTCGGGATGGCCAACCTCGTCTGCGCCTTCACGGGCGGCATGGCCGCCTCCGGCTCGATCAGCCGCTCCGCCCTCAACGTCGCCAGCGGCGCCCGTACGGCGCTGGCCTCGCTCCTCTGCGGCCTGTTCATCCTCGGCGCGCTCTTCCTCGCCCGGCCGGTGGTGGCCATCGTGCCGCTTTCGACGTTGGCGATCCTCGTCATCCTGGCGGAGATCGAGCTCGCCAACCTTTCCGCGGTGAAGCTGATCCTGAAGTCCGGCGCGCAGGACCGCACGGTCTTCCTCGCGACCTTCGCGACCGCGCTCCTCGCGCCCCTCGACGTCGCGATCTTCCTCGGCACGGCGGTGGCGGTGGCCTTCTACCTCCGCCAGACGTCCACGCCCGAAGTCGTCGAGTATGACTTCTCCGAGACCGGCGAGCTGCGCGAACGTCCGAAGGGCCAGGCGTCGACGGGCATCTCGATCCTCCACGTCGAAGGAAGCCTGCACTTCGGCGCGACCCAGGCCTTCCACGAACACCTGCGCCGCGCCTCGGCCGACCCGAACCTGAAGGTGCTCGTGCTGAAGTTCCGCGAAGCCCTCCACCTCGACGCCAACGGCGTCCTGCTCCTGCGCGACCTAGCCGAGACGCTGAAGTCCGACGGCCGCCACCTGATCCTCTGCGAGGCGAAGGCCGACACGATGCGCATCATCGTCAACGCCGGCCTCGACCGCGCGGTCGGCCCGGAGAACGTCTTTCCCTTCGACGAAGCCCAACCGAACCTCGCGTTGGCCAAAGCCGTCCGCCGGGCCCGTGACCTCGCCGGCGGCGGCAACGCGGTCCTCCGCATCGTGACGGCCCCGCACCCCGATCTGCCCAAGCCCGCCTCGGCCTCCGGCGAAGACTGGCAAATCTGAGCAGGCGGGCGGATTTACGGGCAAGGTCGCCCCGGGCTTGTCCGTTTTACGGCGGTTTTTGAATTCTGGCTTGAAGCCCGCCCCCGGACTCCCCCTTTTGGGGTGGTCTGTTCTCCGGAAAAGACACCCTCTTCCTCTCTCACCATGAGCCACTACAGCGAAATCCAAAAGCACCTCGGCGCCGAAGCCGAAAACCTCCTCGGGTTCAACAACCCGAAGATCAAGAAGGAGCAGATCCACTCCCCCCGCGCGGATTGGGTCGACCACGCCTTCGCCGCCTCGGACCGCAACAACCGCGTCCTGGCCAACCTGCAGCGCCTCTACGGCTCCGGCCGCCTCGCCAACACCGGCTACGTCTCGATCCTCCCGGTCG
>JBJOMV010000127.1:0-4390 GCA_046052185.1 Verrucomicrobiota bacterium
GACCTTCGACGAGATCGGCGAACAACTTTCGATTTCTCCGAACACCGCGGCTTCGCGGTGGCGCTATGCCATGGAGGCCCTGCGCCGAAACATCACCGCCCGCACCCATGACTGATCCCGACCACGATCTCGAGCAGGCCCTCCGCGCCCTGCGCCCGCGCCCGCCCGGCCCCGCCGTCGCGGCCCGTATCGACGCGGAGCTCGCTCCGCCCGTCGAGCGGCGCGGTGTCGTCATCGCCTGGTCGGCCGGTTTCGCCGCCGCCGCGGCCGCGCTCGTCGCCTTCGTCTTCCTCGCGGAGCCGGCCGAACCGGAGGCGCCCGCCTACCAGCTCGTGCGCGCCGATCGTTCGCGCCCGGAGGTCCAGTTGTTCCGCCCGGTCGAACTCGCCGACGGCTCCTATGCCCGTCCCGTGCGTGTGCGCTGGGAGGACACCACCCGCTGGGAGGACGCGCGCACCCAGACGCGCCTGATCGACTATCGTCCCAACGATCAGCTGGGGTTCCTGCCTCTGGAGACGCATTGAACAAATCGGCAGACCTCCGACGCTCTTCTTTCAAAGGACCCCCATGAATACGTTCCGCCAGATTCCCCTCCACATGCTCCTGCTCGCCGGCCTCATCGGAACGGCGGAGGCCAAGGACAAGGAGCCGGCCAGTTCCGCCGCCAAGCCCGCCGCCGCCGGCGTCGCCGGTGTCGCCTACGCCGGCCTCAACGTCGGCCCACGCGATGAGGCGGTCGCCTCCGTGCCCGCCGGCGTCGGCATCGTGGTCGGCTTCATCGACCCTAAAGGCCCCTCCGTCGGCAAGATCGAGGAAGGCGACGTCCTCACGCGCCTCGATGACCAGGTGCTCTTCAATGCCGACCAATTCCGCGCGCTCGTGCGTACGCGCCAGCCCGGCGACAAGGTGAAGCTCACGCTCCAGCGGGGCCCCGAGCCCATGGTCGTCGAACTCACGCTGGGCGCCCGCGTCGACCGCGAGCCGCGCGCCGAAGCCAAGGACGGAGCCCGCGCCGCGGCCCGCGGCCTTCCGCCGGGCGTGACCATCGTCGGCCCCGGTGGCGTGATCCCGCCGGAACTCCTCAAGCAGCTCCAGGACCTGCAGGCCGGCGTCCTGCCCGCGCCGGGCGGTCGTTCGCACATCCCCTCGGTCGATGAACTGCGTTCCCGTGCGGGGGCGAGCACCTCCAGCTCGCATTCGTTCTCGTTCAGCTTCGGCAGCGGGGCGAAGAGCTCCTCTACGTCCATGGCTTCGGACGCCGAGGGCTCGGTCACGATCCAGCAGGAAGACGGCAAGCGCCATGCGGTGATCAAGGACAAGGACGGCAAGACGACCTTCGAGTGCGACATCACGGAGAAGGGTTCCGTCGAGAAACTGCCGGCCGACGTCCGTCGTCGTCTCCAGCTCGTCGAAGGGCGCGGCTTCAATTTACCTGGCAATCCGGGCGCCAAGCCGGCGGCTGAAGAGCCGAAGAAGAAGTTCGATCCGAAGCAGGGCGCCTGACCTGAGTCCTGCGGACGAAAAAGGCCTCCCGAGCGGGAGGCCTTTTGCGTGAGGTTATTTCGCGCCTTCGGGCGGGGGGCCGAAACCGCCAGGAGGCGGGCCCTTCTTGCCTTTCCCTTTGCCCTTGGCGCCGGGGCCGCTCTGTCCGCCGAGGTTGGCGTGAGCGTCCATGCGCATCTTGTTGAACGAAGGATCCGGCGTGCCCTTGAGCTTACGCGGGATGAAGGGGAACTCTTCGGTCAGCACGTAATAATAAGTCCCCTGCGGGAACTCCGGGGTCACGCCCGTGCGTCCGCCGAATTCGTCGAGGTCGCCGTGTCCGGGCACGTATTCATAATCCAGGGCGAACGACCCGTCAGGCTTGCCCGTCGGGCTCGTCTGTCCGTCGCCGCCGCGGTCAGCGGTCTTGAGTCGGTAGCTGCTTTTCATCGGCTTGAGCGCGCTCTTGGCGTCGTCGGCCTGCGCGTAGGCATGGACTGCGTAGACCGGATAGCCATCGGCCGCCCAGCCGACGTGGGTCATCTTCGCCTCTCCGCCGGACAGACGCGCGATGAGCAGGGTGGGGAGCCCGTGGTAATGGTAGGCGCCGTTGGGCTGGACGTGGCCGTGGTTCTGGTCGAGGCCGAGGCCGGTCGGAATGCGGGGGGTGGTGCCCATCTCGGTGTTGCTCTTGAGAGCCTCGTAGCGCCAGGGGTTGCTCCGGTCGCCGTCATTATAGACTTCGGCGGTACCCGGGTCGAAGACCACGCCGTTCAGGGCGACACCCCAGGCGTAAGGGAAGCGGCCGGGCTGCGCGGTCGCCGGTTGCGGGTGGGCGGGCACCTCGAGGCGGTATTTCTGCTCGGAGATGGCGTTGGGGTTACCCCGGTTGGGGAAAGCGGCCACCTGATGGTCCGGGATGCCGTTGGACTCGATGATCCGCTTGTCGCCTTTGACGGTGATCGTGACCTTGTTCTGGGCGGGGGGCGCGCTGTCGGCCAGCTTCAGGGCGGGGCCGGCGGCCAGGAGGGTCGCCGCCAGCAGGGTGAGGAGAGGGGCGTTCATCGGTTATATTATCCAACCACAGGGGCGGGGATTAGTTGCGGGTGGGCGGAGGCTCCGGGGCGGGGAAGGGTTGGCTTTTCCCATGAAACCCCTTCTGCTGGGGCATGGCTTCCACCACCGAACTCCTTTCCCGCGCCGTCGCCGGCCTCAACGGCCTGGCCACCGTCTTCCTCCTGGTCGGCATCTTCCGGATCAAGGCCGGTGACCGCGAAGGCCACGGCAAGGCCATGAAGTGGGCGGTGATCACCTCGGCCCTCTTCCTCGCGGTCTACCTCGCCTCCAAGGTCCACCTCTGGGTCGCCCTCGGTCGGACCAACGTCACCTACGCTCCGGCCGACCCCGCCTCGGTCTGGGCCGGACTCAAGGGACTCTACCTCTTCATCCTGATCCCGCACGTCATCCTGGCCATCGTCGTCACGCCCTTCGTCCTGCGCGCCGTCTGGCTGGCCAAGGTCGGCCGCCTCGAGGAGCACAAGCGCCTCACGCGCTGGGTCTTCCCGGTCTGGCTCTACGTCTCCGTCACCGGCGTCGTCGTCTGGGCCTTCATGGAATTCAGCGGCTCCTTGGCGGCGGTCGCCGCGACGGCGAAGTAAGCGGGTCATTTTCCCCTCGCCCCGTAGTGAATTTCCGCTTTCACTCGCGCGGTCGTCATGGATAGCGAGCCTTCTTCCCGCAACCCTCAGACCGAGAAGCTGTTTCTCTGGGCCTCCTTCATCCTCTTCTGCACCGTGCTCGCCTTCACTTGGTCGACCTACGGCGACGAAGTCGCTCGTCTCGAAGGCCTCCGCGCCAGCGAACGTCAGAAGGAGCAGGCCTACGCGGCGCTCGAACGCGCGCGCGCGCAGACCGACCGTTACATCGACCGTTTCGGGCGCGACCCGGAGTTCGTCCGTGACCAGGCCCGCGAACGCATGGGCGTCGCCGAGCCCGGCGAGATCGTGATCCGCGTCGACGGCGCCCGTGGCATGGCCACGCCCGCCAAGCCGGCGGCCCAGCCCGCTCCCGCTCCGCCCCGCTGAGCATCCTTGCTTGCCTGTCCGCCCTCCCGGGGGCATTGGTTCGTCATGTCCGCACGGAAGAAAGCCCAGGCCACCTGGGGCGGCCGGTTCAGCGCCGGTCCTGCCGAACTGATGCTGCGTTTCGGCGAGTCCGTCTCGTTCGACCATCGTCTCTGGGCCCAGGATATCCGCGGCTCGAAGGCCCACGCCACGATGCTGGCCCAGGCCGGCATCCTGACCAAGCGGGAGCGCGACGCGATCCTGCGGGGCCTCGACGCCATCGCCCGGGAGATCTCCGCCGGCAAGTTCGTCTGGAGCCGCGACCTCGAGGACGTGCACATGAACATCGAGAGCGCGCTCACGAAGCGCGTCCCGGCCGCCGCCAAGCTGCACACCGCCCGCTCGCGTAACGACCAGGTCGCCACCGACGTCCGCCTCTGGATCAAGGACCAGTGCGACGCCGCCGACGCGGCGCTCGTCTCGCTGCTCAAGACCTTGGTGAAGCTCGCCGAGGCCAACGCCGACGTGATCCTGCCGGGCTACACGCACCTGCAGCGCGCCCAGCCGGTCTCCGCCGCCCATCACCTGCTCGCCTACGCCGAGATGTTCGGCCGCGACCGCGCGCGCCTCGCCGCCGCCAAGGCTTCGGCCAACTGGTGCCCGCTGGGCTCCGGCGCCATCGCCGGCACGACGCTGCCGATCCGCCGCGAAGTCACCGCGAAGCTGCTCGGCTTCGTCGACGCCAAGGGCCGCCCGCAGGTCACCCGCAATTCCATGGACGCCGTCGCCGACCGCGATCCGGCCACGGAGTTCTGCTTCGCCGCCGCCCTCTGCGGCGTCCACCT
>JBJOMV010000128.1:0-4376 GCA_046052185.1 Verrucomicrobiota bacterium
TCGCCGGGCTCCTGGCGATCGCCTGCGCGCTCGCGTATACGCTCGGCCCGTTCCCGCTGGCTTACCGCGGTCTCGGCGACGTCTTCGTCATCGGTTGTTTCGGCGTCCAGGCGACGGTGCTCACCGCATGGGCGGTCTGCGCGCCTGGCCTGCGGGACTGCGGCTGTGAAACGCCGTCGATGCCTTGGCTGCCTGCGCTCCTCGCCGGACTCGGGCTTGGTCTGCTCGCCGACAACATCCTCGTCGCGAACAACGCGCGCGATTACGAGACCGACCTCGCCGTCGGTAAGCGCACCTCGGTCGTGCGTTTCGGACGCGGCTTTGCGCGCCATCTGCACGGCTTCAATTCGATCCTCGGCCTGGCCTGCCTCGGTCATGTCTTCGGCTGGGGTCCCGTGGTCCTGTTGCCCTTGGCCCTCTGGCAGCACCTCGCCTTCCGCAAGGCCTCCCACCCTGCCGATTTCCTGCCGTTTCTGGGCCGGGCGGCCGTCCTGATGCTGCTGGCGACGATCCTGTGCGTAACTGCCACTTGCCTCGGGTGGGTGCCGGCTGACAGCCTGTGGATGCGATGAGCCAGCCGCCGTCCCTCGCCGAACAGCTCGAAGCCCTCGTCAACGGGGGTTCTCGTCCGACGTGGGATGAATACTTCATGGCCACCGCCGTGCTCGTCAGCTCGCGCTCCAGTTGCGAGCGTCTGCACGTCGGCTGCATCATCGTCTCGACCGGCAAGCACCCGAACCGCCTCGTCGCCGCCGGCTATAACGGCTTCCTGCCGGGCGCGCCGCACGACTCCCATGTCCGCGACGGCCACGAGCTCGCGACCGTGCATGCCGAACAGAACGCCGTGGCCGACGCCGCCAAGCGCGGTGTCTCGTTGCAGGGCACGATCTGCTACGTCACCCATTTCCCCTGCGTGAACTGCGCCAAGATCCTCGCCGCCGCCGGCATCACCGAGGTCCGCTACCGTCACGACTACAAGAACGACCCGCTCGTCGCGGAGATGTTCGGCCAGGCCGGCGTGAAGGTCACGCGGCTCGCGCGCTGATGGCGCGGACGCCGCGAACGTTGGCGGGCTCGCTGCTGGTCTCGCATCCCCAGCTGCGCGACGATCATTTCCGCGAGACCGTCATCCTGCTGCACTCGCATGACATCAAGGACGGCGCGCTCGGCGTGATCATCAACCGCCCGCTGGGCCGCGAACTCGGGCAGATCGACGCCGCCGTGAACCTCGCGTCGCTGGAAGGCGTGCCGCTCTTCGAGGGCGGCCCCGTGGCCACGGACCGGCTCGCCTTCGGCGGCTGGTGCTTCCCCGAAGACGCCGCGCCGGACGTCCGTTTCGGCCTCGACCAGGAGGAGGCCGTGCGGCTCGCCGCCGAGGGGGGCTTCGCCCTGCGCGGCTACGTGGGTTACGCGGGCTGGTCGCCCGGCCAGCTCGAGAACGAACTCCGCATGAACGCTTGGGTCGTGTGTCCGTTCGATCATGCGTGCGCCGACTTCGAAGGCGTCGACCTCTGGAAGAACTTGCTGGCCGCGCATCGCCCGGACCTGCGTCTCGAAGCGGATTCGCCCGAGGACCCCGGCCTGAACTAGCGGGCCGTCGAGAGCAGGATGCCGACGTTCTGCGTGAGCAGTTCGCCCGGCTTGCGTCCGTCATCCGCGAGCAGCTTACGGCGGATCAGCAACGGGCGCTGGGTGACGTCGACTTCGGCGATCTGCCAGCCTTGCGCCGGGAGCCGCGGGTTGCCGGCCTCGAGCGCCGTCCAGCGCAGCGGCATGCCTTGCCAGGAGAATTCGACATACCAGCCGGCTGCCTTGGCGGCTTCACCGCGCGCGAGGGCCGGGTAGCGCGCCACGAAGTCGGGCGTCTTGGCCGCCCGCAGCACGACCGTGAGGGCCGTCGGCTGGCGGCGCAGGAGCGTGAGTACGTCGACGCTCCGCTGGCCGAGCAGGGGCAGGGGATCCATCCCGATGAGGTTCTGACCGTTGAACAGCCCGTGGTAGTTCGGGCTCTTGCGGTTCTCCGGCTGGGATGCGTACCAGCGATTGAAGCCGGTCGAGAGAAGCAGGCCGACTTCGAAGTGGAGGTGCGCGCGGTCGGGCGTGATCGGGCTCGCCCCGGCAGATGTGCGCCCCATGCGGCCGAGGGTCAGCCCGCGGCGCGTGAACATGCCGAGCTTCACCGTCGGATCGACCGAAGCCAGATGGGCGTAGAGCGAATACACCGGGAGCTCCGCGCCCGGATGGACGAGCACCACATACTTGCCGTAGGGCCCGTTGACGTGCGGGTTGACGTAGGCCACCTGTCCGTCCATCGCGGCGCGCACCAGGTCGAGCGCCTCGCCGGCGGCGTCGCGTCGGCCGGGGCGGATGTCGACGCCTTCGTGGAAGCGCTGGCCCTCTTCGCGGACCATCCCGAACGTGGCGGATTCCAGCCGTCCGGAGACGGTCGGTTGGAGGTAATCCTGCGCCGAGCGGACGGCGGTCAGGTCAAGGGTCGTCGGCCAGACGATTTCAGTGGCGAGCAACGGGGCCGTCGCCAGGCCGAGGAGGAGAAGGGTGAGGCGGGAGCGCCGGCTCACGGACGTTCGGACTCCTTGATCTTGCGGATCTTGAGCGCCGAGATGTTGAGACGACGGCTGATATCCATGACCGCCTGCGTGTTGGTCATGCCCTTCTTCTCGACGTGGAAGATCAGGTTGCCGTCCACGATCTGGCTGTCGATCGGCATGATCCCGACGGCGGCGTCGTTGATGACCAGGACGAAGTGACGGCCGATGGCCTCCTTGGTGTAGTTCATCACGTCGACCGCGGCCTTGCGGTCGAGCTGCACGAGCAGGAACTCCTGACGCAGGTCCGGTTCGCCGCTGGTGATCGGATGGGTGTTGAGGATCTCTTCGGCCGGCACGAGCGCCCGCGTCATCACCGAGAGCTTCAACTGGCTGACCGGCAGGGTGACTTCTTGCTTCATCGAGCCGCCGATGGAGGGGGGCGCCTCGACGAAGATGGAGGCGAGCTCCTCGGGGATGTCGTGGTTCTTGCAGCCCGCCAGCAGCAGGACGGCCAAGGCGGACAGGAGGCGGAGAGACGTCATGGAAAGGCTTAGCCGACGAGCATGTCGAGCGAAGCGCTGACCTGCAGGATGTGGGCGGGCTGGAGGTCGATCATCGGCACCAGGTAGGTCTGCTTGGTGGCGGCGTGGACGTACGTCAGCTGGCCTTCGGCGGCGGCGCCGACCTGCTTGATGATGCGCTTGCGCTCGAGGAGCATGGCGAGGATGTGCTTGAGCACGCCTTTGTCGCCCGAGGGATCGGCGGGGTCTTCGTACAGGGAGAGGAAGAACTCTTCGCGGGAGGCGAGGAGCTGGGCGCGCTGGGCCTGGTCTTCTTCGCCGCGTTCCTTGACTTCGCGGGTCCAGCGGCCGAGGAGGATGCCTTCCGGCCGGAAGCTCGCGGCGTGGTCCTTGAGCACGTCGAGGCGTTCGATGTTGCCGCCGAGGGGCTTGAAGACGACGCACGTCACGAGGTCGCCGACGTGGAGTTCCTTGCCGGAAGCGGCACAGGTGCGAGCGATAGGTTTAACCTGCCAGTCCATGACCGTTAAGAGAAGTCGGGCGGGGCGGGGCGGGCAACCCCATTCACGGCGGTTTGCGGCTGACTTATTGGCCCTCCCGGGCAGTCTGCCGGGCATGTCCGAAACCCCTGCCGCCGGCGTCGCTTTGCTCGTCGTGGACGTCCAGCCGACCTTCCTGAAGGCCATGCCCGAAGGCGAGGCCTGCCTCCGTCGCTGTCGCTTGGCCGTCGCGTCCGCCCAGCTCCTGGGGGTCGCCGTCCTGTTCACCGAACAGGTACCCGCCAAACTCGGTCCGACCCATCCGGAGCTCCTCGCCGCCGCGGGTGAGAATCGGGCCGTGTTCGGCAAGACCGCCTTCTCGGCGTTCGGGGCGCCGGGACTGACCGAGGCCTTCGGCAAGGCCGAGGTGAGCCAGTTGCTGATCTGCGGCTTGGAGATCCCCGTGTGCGTCTACCAGACCGCCATGGACGCGCTCCGTGAGGGCATGGGCGTCACGATCCTCTCCGACGCCGTGACCGGTCGTCGTTCCGCGGACGGCCAGGCCTGCCTCGAAGCCTTACGGGCGGCCGGAGCGCACGTGCTGCCGACCGAGACCGTCTTCTACGCGATGCTGGGCGACGCGACGCACCCGCAGTTCCGCGCCTTCACCGAACTCGTCAAGCAGGCTGGTTAGACTTGGTCGACCGTCAGGCTCGCCGCCGGTACGGCCGCGGCGCCGACGGGCAGGCCGACGTCGGCCCAAGCGGCGAAGGCGATCATCCCCGCGTTGTCGCCGCAGTGCTTCGGTTCGGCGACCAGCATCGGCA
>JBJOMV010000129.1:0-4195 GCA_046052185.1 Verrucomicrobiota bacterium
GGAGCAGGCCGCGGTGCAGCGGCTTGTCCTCGCCTTTGTTGAGTCGGCCCTTCGGCGTCGTGTCGGTGAGCGTCACGCGGCCCGAGCGGCCATACTTCAGTTCGCCGGCGATGCGGATGCCGCATTCCGCGGCGTGGATGCGCACCTGATCGCGGCGCGGGAAGGGCGTGTGCGCGGCCCAGACGCGCCAGCGACCGCAGGCGCGGCCGGGCTCGAAGCGGGTCTGCGCGTGCTTGCCGTTGCGGTGCGAGACGAAGGCGCGTTCCTGGGAGTCGTCCATCCCGACCGGGAGGTCGCAGAGGCCGGCGTCTTCCGGGGCGTCCTCGGTGCGGGCCACGAATTCATATTCGAAGCGGAAGGCGCCCGAGCCGAGGGCTTCGCGCCAACCGGCCATGGCCGTCGCGCGGTCGGCGAGGATCACGATGCCGGCGGTCTCGGGTTCGGGTCCGAAGACCGCGGCCGGTTCGGCGAGCCCGAGGCGGACCATCTCCGGCTTGCCGGCTTCGAGCTGCGCGCGGAGCTGGCCGAGCAGGGTGGGGGCGCCGTGCTGCCACGGGTGTTCCTCGAAGGCCACGCCGCTCGGCTTGGCCAGGGCGACCCAGCCGGCGCCGTGGGCCAGGACGTCCATGCGCACGGCTTCCTCACCGAGCAGGCCGGCGGCGAAACCGATGGAGGCGGGGAGGGAAGCGGACATCTCAGGAACAAAAAAACCCCGGCGCCGAGGCGACGGGGTCGGTGAGGGGCCAGCCCCGCATCACTTCTTGGCGGCGGCGAGCTTCTTCGCGAGGCGAGCCTTGATGCGGTTCGCCTTGTTGCGATGGATCACGCCGGTCTTCGCGGCCTTGTCGGCGGCGGAAGCGACCTGGGAGGCGGAGGCGGCGACGTTGTCACCGGTCAGGCTCTTGACGAGGCCCTTGAGACGGGTGCGGACGATCTTGTTGTGCTCGGCGCGACGGGCGGTCTGGCGGATGCTCTTCTTGTTAGCTTTGATGTTGGCCATGTGTGTCAGTAGGGAAGCCGTGGGCGGCCCTCGGAGTCAACGCGGATTTCAGGGATAAAGGCAGGGAGAGGCCCCCTTGGGAGGGGCCTCAGACGTCCTGCTGGTGGAAGGGGTGGGATTCGAACCCACGAACAGCGAAGCTGAACGGATTTACAGTCCGCGACCTTTAGCCACTTGGATACCCTTCCGGCCAACAGGACGGGCAACTTGGCACTGCCGCAGGTCCATGACAAGCGCTTTCGCTGGCCTTAAAGGTCCTTTCTGCCGGCGGAGGGCGGAAGATTACCCCTTTCCACCTTCGGGCGGCCTGTTAGGGTGGCGGACATGCCTGCCGCGCCGCTGATCGTCCTCATCGACGGGGAATGCGCCCTCTGCAACGGCTCCGCCGCCTGGCTCGCCCGACGCAACGCGGCGGGTCGGATGATCTTCGCGACCAACCGCGGGGTGGTCGCCTGCGTGGCCGGCGAGCCGCCCGGCGGAGACCCGCACACGATCGTCGTCTGGGATGGATCGCGTCGCCTGGTCCGTTCGCGGGCCGTGCGCGCCTTGCTCACCGCCTTGGGCGGCGGCTGGGCCGCCTTGGCCGCCGTCGCCGGCTGGATCCCCGTCGCGTGGCTCGACTTCGCCTACGATCAGGTCGCTCGCCGTCGTCATCGGTTCGCCGGACCGTCGACCTGTACGCGCTTGAGCCCGTACGACCTCGCCGAGTAGAAGGATGCCGATGAAGTCCGTACCCCGCGCCCTCCTGCTCGCGAGCTTCGCGTGGCTCGCCGGTTGCTCCATTTTTCCGGATCCGAAGCGCGACCAGGTCCTGCAGCAGGAACGCATGCAGGATGACACCGACGAACGGAAGGCGCGCCTGAAGGCCAAGGGCACGCTCAGCCCGCAGGAATACGAGCTCATGGCCCGCAAGATGGGCTGGACGACCAAGGGCGAGCCGGGCCTGCCGCCGCCGCCTTCGATCGAAGAGCTGGAGAAGCGCGTGAAGGCCGCGGAAACGCCCAAGCCCTGATGGCCTACGTCCTGCGCCGGCTGCTGGAGATGGTCCCCGTCCTCCTCGTGGTGGTCGTCGCGACGTTCTTCCTCGCGCACGCCGTGCCCGGCGGGCCGTTCGACAAGGACCGGCCGCTGCCCGCCGAGGTCAAGGCGCGCCTCGAGGCGTATTACGGCCTCGACCAACCGTTACCGAAGCAGCTCGGCAACTACGTCGTCAACCTCGCGCAGGGCGACCTCGGTCCCTCGCTCAAGTATCCCGGCTGGACCGTGCGCGAAGTCATCGGCTCGCGCATCGGCGTCTCGTGCGCGCTAGGCTTCGTCTCGCTCTTCATCGCCGTCCTCATCGGCGTGCCGGTCGGCGTGCTCGCCGCGTCGCGGCCCAACAGCTGGCTGGATCGCGTCCCGATGGGCTTCACGCTCGTCGGCATCTGCGTGCCGTCGTTCGTGCTCGGCCCGATCCTCGCGCTCGTCTTCGCGCTCGGCCTCGGCTGGCTGCCGCCGTGCGGCTGGGGTGAACCGGAGCACTTCATCCTTCCGGCGCTCACGCTCGGCCTGATCACCGCCGCCCCGCTCGCGCGCCTCACGCGGGGTTCGCTCATGGAGGTGCGTTCGCTGGATTACGTGCGCACCGCGCGCGCCAAGGGCGTGCCCCCGCTGCGCGTCTGGTTCGTCCACGCGCTCCGTAACGCGCTCCTGCCCGTCGTCACTTATCTCGGTCCTGCCGCCGCCGGCCTCGTCTCCGGTTCCTTCGTGGTCGAATCCCTCTTCGACGTCCCGGGCATGGGCCGGCTCTTCGTCACCGCCATCATCAACCGCGACGTCATGCTGATCCTCGGCACGACGATCGTGTACGCGGCGGCGCTCCTCTTCCTCAACCTCGCGGCCGACCTGGCCAACGCCGCGCTGAACCCCAAGGTGGCCCGCGGCCGATGAACGCCCCCGTCGTCGAGACCCTCGCCGCCGAGAGCGGCTGGCAGCGCTTCCGTAAGGACCGCGCGGCCGTCTGGTCGGGCTGGTTCCTCGTGGCGATCGCGGCCGTCTGCTTCCTGTCGCCGTGGCTCGCGCCGTATCCGTACATGGAGCAGAACCTCGCGCAGAGCGCCATGGCGCCCTCGTCGGCCCACTGGCTCGGTACCGACCTCCTCGGACGTGACGTCCTTTCGCGCCTGCTCCAAGGCGGCATGATCTCCCTCTTCGTCGGCCTGATCGCCACCGCCGTGGCGCTCGTGCTCGGCATCTGCTACGGCGTGTTCGCGGCGGAAGTCGGCGGCCGCGCCGAGGACCTCCTGATGCGCGGCGTCGACGTCGTGAGCACCTTGCCGCTGACGCTCATCGTCATCCTCGCCACGGTCGTCTTCGGCCAGAACCTTCCGATGATCTTCCTGGCCGTGGGCGGCGTCTCGTGGCTGACCATGGCGCGCATCATCCGCAATCAGACCCGCGAGCTGAAGGGCTCGCAGTTCGTGCAGGCCGCCGAATCGCTCGGGCAGTCGCGCTGGGGCATCTTCCGCCGGCATTACCTTCCCAACCTTGCCGGCACCATCGCGGTGTGCGCGACCCTGACCGTCCCCGGCGTGATGCTCCTGGAGGCCTTCGTGAGCTTCCTGGGGCTCGGGGTGAAGGCCCCGATGACCTCCTGGGGCCTGATGATCAAGGAAGGGGCCGACATCATGGAAGAGTGCCCCTGGCTGCTGGTCTCGCCCTCGGTCGTCTTCGCCCTGACGCTGCTGTCCCTCAACTTCCTCGGCGACGGCCTGCGCGACGCCTTCGACCCGCGTTCCTCCCGCAAGTAAGCCATGCCTCTCCGCCGTTACATCGTGATCCAGCCCGACGGCGCCGAGGGCGAGGAGTTCGAGGTCGACCTGCCGGCGGACGCCCCGGACTTCACCGCGCACCCCGTGACCAAGGCCCCGTGTCGTCGGGTCATCGAGTCGCCTACGCTCACGACCAAGTATGGCGAAGGCGCCATGAAGCAGGGACTGAGCGACCAGCGCCTGGCGCGGGCCGGCTTCCAGAAGCTGGAGAAGGACGGGCAGGGCGGCTGGAATAAGATCAACTGAGGCTCCCGGTCCCGTCGGCGACCTCACCAAATGAATCACCCCGCCGGGTGGCGGGGTGAAGCATCGTCAGGGTGGGCGTTTCCGCCGTGTAAATTAACTTAGGCCTTGGCGGCTTCTTCGCGCGCGCGCTTCACGAGCG
>JBJOMV010000130.1:0-4159 GCA_046052185.1 Verrucomicrobiota bacterium
GGCCGACGGCATAGCCGTAGTCCGTCAGCAGGCGTCGGAAGAAAGCAGGCGTCGCGAGGTGACCATGGGCGATACGCTCCTTGAGTTCGTCGGGCAGCGGCGACGCGCCGATCCCGAGTTTCGCGAGTTTGGCCCAGGGAAACTTCGAACCAGGATCGATCTTGCGGCCGACCGCGATGTCCGAATGCGCGACCACGTTCCACGGCTTGATGTCATGACGTCGGATGATCTCAGCGCACAGAGCGAAGATGATGTCCGCCTGGGCGTCGGAATACGGATACACGTTGCCGTCGTAGTTGATGATCTCGATCCCGATGGAATGCTGATTGAGCGCATCGAGCTTACCCCAGTTGCTCTTGCCCGCATGGAAGGCGGCCATGTTCTCAGGCACCATCCGGATGACCCGAGGCTTGGCTTCGTCGGTGACCACGTAGTGAACCCCGACCCGATGCTTCGGGTCCTTGCCTTGGAGGATGTCCAAAGAAGAGGGCAGGGAGCCCGCCGTATGGTGCAGCACCAGGATGGTCACCGGCTGACGACGTGGTTCGCAGCCAAGGGAGGTCGGACCTTGTTCGATCGTCAGTCCCGTGAAAGCCGGCTTTTCATCGACCTTCTTCGGAAGCTCCACAACCGGCGCCGTCGCGCATCCGGTGAAAAGCGCCACAATTGCCGAGGAAATCACGAACTGGCGGCAATATGAGCGAATCGAGGCAATCATGGCGGGGTGCGGGAAGAGATAGCCAAACCCAGGATTAGCCCAAGTAAATACAGATTAACCGCAGTTTAAGCCATTCTGTGTTATTCATTACCTAATTAGACATAATGTATATTGTGCGAAATACACATAGGAATGGGTTCCGGTCAGCATTGCGTTATTGATTGGTCGATTGGATACGCTCATAACCACGGTTCACTTCATCCGATACCCCAGACTTTATGAAAGTAGCCCGTCACATCATCGAGGCCCGCCGCGAGGCCATCGCTAAACTTCTCTCCAAGGTCGGCTACGTTCCGGTCTTGGAAATCTGCAAGCAGTTCAATGTGTCGGAAGCGACGGCTCGCCGCGATCTGACCGAACTCGAGAACCAGCGTCGCATCACCCGCACGCACGGTGGCGCGCTCTCGGACTTCAACCGCAACTTCCCTCCGCTCGACGACCGTAAGATCGAAGACGCCGAGGCCAAGCGCCGCATCGGCAATCTCGCCGCTTCCCGCGTCAAGGCCGGCATGACCGTCTACCTGGACTCGGGTTCGACGATCTTCTTCGCCGCCGAAGCCATCGCCGCCGCCGGCGTGCCCGACCTCCAGATCGTCACGACCTGTCTCCCGACCGCCCAGCTGATCTCCTGCCTGCCGGGCGTCGAAGTCTACATCCCGGGCGGTCTTTTCCTGACCCGACATGCGATGGTCGCCGGTGACCGCACGCTCGAAGAAGTCGCCCGCTGGAACTTCGACGTGGCCTTGCTCGGCGCCGAAGGCATCGACGAAAACGGTCTCTGGAATTCCCAGCGCGACATCTCGCACCAACAGCGTGAAGTCATCCGTCGCAGCGACGAAGTCCTCATCTGCATGAACAAGGTCAAGCTCGGCCGCGGCGGACCTTGCGCCGTCACGCGCGACGTGACCTCTTTGTTCCTGGTCACCGATGCCGATGCGGCAGCCGTGCAGAAAGCCAAGGTCAAGCTGCTCCCGGAACGCGTGCTGACCGCCCTCTGAGTCAGCCTCTTCTTCCTGAGGCATGTCGTCGGAGGTCATCCAGTCGTTGCTAACACTGTCCCATCAGCTGGGCGGTGAACGTCTGCGCATGGCCATCCTGGGCGAAGGCAACACTTCGCTCCGGCTCGATGATGACACCTTCGCGGTCAAGGCTTCCGGATCGAACCTCGCCAGCCTCACCGCCGCTGATGTCACCTCCTGCGCTTTCGACCGGCTGCTCCCGTTGTTGGACAAAGCCTCGGCGACCGATGTCGAAGTCGACCAGGCGTTGCTCGCCGCCCGCCTGGATCCGACCGCCAAGAAGCCTTCGATCGAAGCCCTCTTCCACGCTTATCTGCTCACCCTGCCCGGCGTCCGTTGCGTCGGCCACGTGCATGCCATCGCCGTCAACCAGATCCTTTGTTCGCCGCGCGCCCGTGAGTTCGCCGAGAAGCGCGCCTGCCCTGACGAAATCGTGATGTGCGGCGTCGAGTCGGTCTTCGTCCCTTACGCCGAACCCGGCCTCGGACTTTCCCAAGCCATCCGGCGCGAGATCGTCGCTTACGTCAAGCGCACCGGGCGCGACCCGAAGATCATCCTCCTGCAGAACCACGGCATCATCGCCGTCGGCGCTTCGCCCAAGGCGGTCCTCGGCTCCCTGCTCATGGCCGAAAAAGCCGCCGAGATCTTCGTCGGCGCCGCCGCCTTGGGCGGTCCGGTCTTCCTGACGTCGGCCCAATGCGAGCGCATCGCCGGACGCCCCGATGAGCACTATCGGCAGAAAATGCTCGGTATGTGACCCTTTGACCCCTCCCCTTCCCCTTCTGACCATGTCCAATTACCTCGCCATCGACCTCGGAGCCGAATCCGGCCGCGTCATCCTCGGCCAGCTTAAGGCCGGCAAGTTCACCATGAAAGAGGTGCACCGTTTCTCCAACGGCGCCATCACCGCCAACGGCACGCTGCGCTGGGACATCATCCGCATCTTCCGCGAGATCCGCATCGGCCTCGCCAAGGGCGCCAAGCTCGGACCGATCAAGTCCGTCGCCTGCGACTCCTGGGGCGTCGACTACGTCCTCCTCAAGGGTGACGGCCCTCTGCTCTCGCTGCCCTTCACCTATCGCGACGAACGCAGTTTCAAGGCTTACGAGCTGGCCATGCGTCGCTTCTCCCAGAAGGAGATCTTCGAAGGCACCGGCATCGCCTCCATCTCGATCAACACCCTCTACCAGTTGTTCGACGACGCCGAGAACCGTCCCGAGATGCTGCAGTTCGCGGACAAGTTCCTGCTCATCGGCGACTACATCACCTGGTTGCTCACGGGCAAGGCCCGCGCCGAAGAGACGCTGATTTCCGGCAGCCAGTGCTGGGACACCCGTAAGCGCGACTGGGCCTGGCCGGTGCTGAAGAAGCTCGGCATCCCGAAGCATATCTTCCCGAAGCCTGTCGCTCCGGGCGTCAAGCTCGGCAAGATGCTGCCGTACCTCGCCAAGGAAACCGGTCTCGGCAAGGCCGAGGTCGTCACCACCTGCGCTCACGACACCGCCGCCGCGGTCGCCGCGGTGCCCGCCACCAAGGGTGATGACTGGGCTTACCTTTCTTCCGGCACCTGGTCGCTCCTCGGCCTCGAACTGCCCAAGCCGCTCGTCAACGAGACCGTCCGCAAGGCCAAGTACACGAACGAAGTCGGCTTCGGCGGCACGTCCCGCTTCCTGAAGAACCTCGTCGGCCTCTGGGTGCTCCAGGAATGCCGACGCGAGTGGATGGAGAAAGGTGAGGTCTCCGATTACGGCGAGATCGTGAAGCTCGCGCTCAAGGCGCCGTCGCTCCGTTCGTTCATCCGTCCCGATGATGTCCGCTTCGCCAAGCGCGGCGACATGGTCGCCAAGGTCCAGGCGTTCTGCCGCGAGACCAAGCAGCCCATCCCGAAGACGCACGGCGAGATCGCACGCTGCGTGCTCGAATCCTTGGCCCTGCTCTATCGCGTCGAGATGGACGGCATGGAGAAACTCACCGGTCGTAAGCTGAAGCGCCTGCACATCGTCGGCGGCGGCTGCCGCAACGCCCTGCTCAACCAGGCCACGGCCGACGCCACCGGCCGGACCGTCATCGCCGGCCCCGTCGAAGCCACCGCTGCCGGCAACATCTTGGTCCAAGCCATCGCCATGAAGGAGCTCAAGAACCTCGACGAACTGCGCAAGGTCGTCCGAAACTCCTTTGAGGTAGTGACTTACGTACCTAACCCGACATCCGCCTGGGCCGCCGCCCAAGCCAAGTTTAATGGTTTAAAGAAGTCATAAAACCCCTTACTCACCTCACACCTTTTTCCACGTAATCACATGTCCAACTACAAGTACGTCTCCCACCTCTGGAATGATGCCGAAGCCGCGAAGCTCGATCCGGTCGGCCGTCTGGTCTACCGTTCGAACAAGCTCGGCGCCGACCAGCGCATCACGAACACCGG
>JBJOMV010000131.1:0-4048 GCA_046052185.1 Verrucomicrobiota bacterium
ACCGCGACGCCGTCGCAGTTACGCAGCACGGATTCGAGGACGAGACGGATGGAGACCGGCAGGCGCGAGACCTTGCCGAGGCCGGCCTGCTCGAGCGCGGGCACGGAGTAGATCTGCCCGGACTTGCCGCCGGCGGAGAAGGGGCGGAGGGCTTTGAAGGGGTCTTTGAGGGCCATGGTGTGTTTGGGTATGAAAGGATGGGGCCGGACGCGGCCGTCCGGGGCAGTAGCCAAAAGCAAAGAAGGCGGTCGGGGCAAGCCCGACCGCCTTCAAATAAGCCTAGCTGACGCTTAGGCTTCGACGGCCTTCTTGATCTTGGCGAAGTTCGGCATCGAGGACGGGTCGCGCTTCACTTCGGAGTGGATCACGTTGCCGGCCTTGTCGGCCACGAAGACGGAGCGCTTGGCCACGTTGAGGAGGCCGGTCTTCTCGGGGATCACGCGGGTGTCCTTGACCTTGAAGGCCTTGAGGGCGACGCGGTTGAAGTCCGAGGCGAGGGTGAGGCCGATGCCAGCCTGCTTGGCCCAGGCTTCCTGCGCGAAGGGGGAGTCGACCGAGATGGCGATGACGTCCGCGCCGAGCTTCTTGTACTCGTCGAGGAGGCCGGTCACCTTGCAGAGTTCGTCGGTGCAGACGCCAGTGAAGGCGAGGGGCACGAAAAGGATGACGGTCTTGCCCTTGCCGACGTTGCGGCGGAGGTTGACGTCGACCAGGCCGGCGTCGGTCTTCTGCTTGAGAGTGATTTCAGGGAGAGGCTGGCCGAGTTTCAGGGGCATGGGTAGGGTGGGTAGGGGGTTCGGTCGGGAAATTGGTCAAAAACCGAGGGGAGGCAAGGACGGAGGCGGTAAAAGGGCATAAAAGTGCCTTTTTTGACGCGGGTCGGTCGTTTGGAGGCCTGAAATCTCGAAAAACTCCCTTATTCGCCGTCTTTGGCCAACCCTAGGCGCCGGAACCACTTCCGCTGCTTCCGGACCAAGGCCCAGGTATCCAAGTTGATCCGCTCGGCGAGTCCGGAGCGGGCGACCCGTTTCCCGCCCTCCAGCCAGTCCATGACGGCCCGATAGCCCACGGCCCGGGAGGAAGTCAGCTCCGGGTCGAGTCCCATGGCTAGCAGGCGCTCGGCCTCTTCGATGATGCCCTGCGCCAGCATGAGCTCCGTCCGGGCGGCGATCCGGGCTTTGAGTTCCGCGTCCGGCCGTTCCAGCAGTTCGAAGGTCACCGGGTGATCGGCGAAGGGGCCTCGGCGTGTCAGGAACTCGTCGCGGAGGGAGTCGAGGCTGCGCCCCGAGGCGAGGCGACGTTCCAAGGCTTTGGCGACCCGGATGGGATTCTGGAGGTCGAGCCAGTCGGGCAGCTTCGGCCCTTCGAGTTCGCGGAGTCGCAGCAAGAGCGAGGCGAGCCCTTGGCGGTGGAGCGTGCGCACTTCGTCGGCGATCGCCGACGGGATTTCCAACTCGTCGGTCACGGGCCCGAAGAAGGCCGCCAGATAGAAGCCGCTGCCGCCCGTCACCAGGACGCGCTTGCCGCGGGCGTGCGCGCCGGCGATGGCCGCGCGGGCCATGTCGACGTATTGCGAAACGGAGTAGCGTTCGCTCGGCTCGACGAGGTCGAGGCCGTGGTGGCGGACGCGGCGCTGTTCCTCGGCGGTCGGCTTGGCCGAACCGACGTCCATGCCGCGATACACGCAGACCGAGTCGCACGAGATGATCTCGGCGTCGTGCTGCTCCGCCCAGCGCAGGGCGGTCTCCGTCTTGCCGACGGCGGTCGGGCCCGTCAGGACGTGGATCGCTGGCGCGGGCGCGGTCATCAGCCGCGCTTGGCCCACTCGAGGAAGTAGGACAGCAGGATCAGCGCGGCGGGCGAGGTGAGCACCATGCTGTCGATCAGGTCGAGCGCGCCGCCGATGCCGGGGATGGTCGCGCCGGAATCCTTGGCGCCCGCGAGCCGCTTGAAGACGGACTCCACGAGGTCGGAGGGGATGCTCAGCACGGCGATCGGCAGGGCCATGACGGCCGCCTTCCAAGGCACCATGAAACTCGCGCCGACGGCGTCGCGCAGCAGCCAGGCGTAGAGGCCGGAGACGAGCGCGGAGCAGGCGAGTCCGCCGGCGCAGCCTTCCCAGCTCTTGGCGGGACTGATGTTCGGGGCGATCTTGTGCTTGCCGAACGGGACGCCGAAGAGGAGGCCGCCGACGTCGGTGAACTTCGTGGCGACGAACACCCAGACGACGTAGTAGAGTCCGACCGACTGGGTCGTGAGCAGCTGGCCTTCCTTCATGCGCGCGATGGCGATGAGCGAGGCCAGCATGAACGGCAGGTAGGCGAAGCCGTAGAGCGTGGGGAAGCGTCGCAGGAGCGTCGGCACTTCGCCGGGGTGACGCAGCAAGGACAGCAGGTGGGCGCCGATGAGCAGGGCGCCGACCGTCAGCACGACGTGGGTGCGGGCCTGTTCGGGGGCGAAGAAGAAGAGCGCGAAGTGCAGGGTGAAACCGGCGACGATGCCGGAAAGGCTCGGGCGACGCACGCCGGGGATCCGCTGCGCCAGCGAGTAGAACTCATACTGGGCGGCGCCGATGATCAGCGCGAGCAGGCCGAACGACGCCTGTTCGGCGACCGAGAAGAAGCCCCCGATCCAGATGACGAGTCCGACGACGACCCAGAGGCCGATGGTGCTGAGGGCTCGGTCTTTCATGCTGGGGCGGGGGTCTGGACCTGGGCGCCGGTCATGCCGAAGCGGCGTTCGCGCTTGGCGTATTCGGCGAGGGCGAGATGCAGCTGCGCCTTGTCGAAGTCGGGCCAGAAGACGGAAGCGAAGACGATCTCGGCGTAGGCGGACTGCAGGAGCAGGAAGTTGCTCAGGCGGAATTCACCCGAGGTGCGGATGATGAGGTCCGGGTCGGGCAGGCCGGCGGTCTGCAGGCGGGCTTCGACGGCGGACCAGTCCACGGCTTCCGGCGCGAGCTTGCCGGCGGCCACGTCGGCGGCGAGCGAGCGGGCGGCGGCGACGATCTCCTGGCGGGCGCCGTAGTTGAGCGCGACGACGAGGTTGAAGGCGGTGTTGTCCTTGCTCGACTTGATCACGTCCTCGAGCGGCGAGCGGACGAAGTCGGGCAAGGCGGTGATGTCACCGATGACGTGCAGGCGGACGTTGCGCTTCTCCAGGCGGGCGAGGTGCGCGCGCAGGATCCACTCGCCGAGCTTGAACAGGCCGCTGACCTCTTCGAGCGGGCGTTTCCAGTTCTCGGCGGAGAAGGCGAAGACGGTGAGCGTGTTGACGCCGGCGTCGATGCAGGCGTCGACGGTCTCGATCAGGCGTTCGGCGCCCCGACGATGGCCTTCGAGGCGGGGCAGGCCCTTCGCGGCGGCCCAGCGGCCGTTGCCATCCATGATGATGCCGATGTGCCGCGGAGGGGCGGACGGGACGGAGGGGCTGGGCGCGGGGGTCGACACTTGGCCGGAGGATGTTCTACGCGGCTCGCGTCTGGCAACCGCGAATCAACGCTCGTCGGCGGCCACCAGGACTCCCGGGAAACCCGCCTGTCGGGCCAGTTCGCAGACCTCGAGGAACATCTGCATCGTCAGCGAAGCGTCGGCCTTGATCAGCACCGGACGGGTCGAGCCGCCGGAAGCGGCGACGCGGCGCAGCTCGGCGCTCAGGCCGGTACGGTCCACGACGCGGCCGGCCACGACATACACGCCGGTGCCGCGGGCGGAGACGAGGGTGACCGTCAGGGAAGTGCGGGCCAGGTCCGGCGCGGTCATGCGCGGCGTCTCCAGGGTGGAGGCGACGGCCCCGGGGCGTTGGTCGAAGCCCACGTACATGCCCGGCGCGAAGATGAATTCGGCCGAGAGCACGTAGGTCAGGGCGGCGCAGACGAGCGCGAGGGCCAGGGGCGCGAAGTCGAGGCCGCGTTCGGCGGGACGGACTTTCTCCAGGACTCCGAGGGGCGTGCGCATCTCAGGGCTGGCGCGGCTTCTCCTCCGGCAGCTCGTGGCGCACGAAGGTGATGATGGAATGGGCGGCGATCTCCATCTCCGTGACGATCGAG
>JBJOMV010000132.1:0-4045 GCA_046052185.1 Verrucomicrobiota bacterium
GGGCTTCGCCGCCCGAGAGGGTGTTGGCGGCTTGGCCGAGCTTGAGGTAGCCGAGACCGACCTCCGCAAGGGTGCGGAGTTTCTCGGCGAGCTTGGGCTGGGCGCGGAAGACTTCGGCGGCTTCGTTCACCGAGAGGCCGAGAGCGTCAGCGATGCTGAGGCCCTTGAAGCGGACCTCGAGGGTCTCGCGATTGAAGCGTCGGCCGGCGCAGCTCGGGCAGTCGACGAACGTCTCGCCGAGGAACTGCATGTCGAGCGCGACGGAGCCTTCGCCGGAACAGGTCTCGCAGCGGCCGCCGCGGACGTTGAAACTGAAGCGGCCGGGGCCGTAACCGCGGGCCTTGGCGAGCGGGAGCGCGGCCCAGAGGTCGCGCATGAGGTCCATGATGCCGGTGAAGGTCGCTGGGTTCGAGCGCGGGGTGCGACCGATGGGCTCCTGGTCCACGGCGGTGAACGCGGTGATCTGCTCGAGGCCGTCGATGCCGGCGTGGCGGCCGGGGACGACCTTGGCGCCGTTGATCTTGCGCGCGGCCGCGGCGGAAAGGATGTCGATCGCGAGCGTGCTCTTACCTGAGCCGGAGACGCCGCAGACGACGGTGAGGGCGCCGATCGGGAACGAGGCGGTGACGTCCTTGAGGTTGTTCTCGGTGGCGCCTTTGACGGTGATCGCGGCCTTGCCGATGGGCTTGCGCCTCACGATGCCTTCCAGCGTGGCGCGACCGGAAAGGTAAGCCCCGGTGCGGGAGGTCGCGTTTGCGCCGCAAGCCTTGGGCGTGCCCTCGAAGACGATGCGGCCGCCATCGATGCCGGCGCCCGGACCCATCTCGATGAGGTGGTCCGCGGCGAGCATCATGTCGCGGTCGTGTTCGACGACGAGGACGGTGTTGCCGAGGTCGCGCAGGCCGCGGATCGAACCGATGAGGCGGTGGTGGTCGCTCGGGTGCAGGCCGATGCTGGGTTCGTCGAGGACGTAGGTCACGCCGACGAGCCCTAGACCGAGCTGCGTGGCCAGGCGGACGCGCTGGGCTTCGCCGCCGGAGAGCGAACTGCACTCGCGGTCGAGGGTGAGGTAGTTGAGGCCGGCGTCGTGGAGGAACGCCAGGCGCTGCTCGAGTCCGCGACGGGCTTCTTCGGCGGGCATGACGCCGGGGTGCGTGGCGAGCTGCTTCGTGAACTCGAGCGCGGCGGGAATCGTCATCGCGAGGAACTCGGCCATCGTCTTGCCATTGAGACGCAAGGAGAGGGCGGTGGGGGAGAGGCGGCGGCCTTGGCAACCGGCGCAGACGGAGCCGGCCTGGAACTGCAGCAGGCGCTGGCGGAGCGATTCGCCGGTGGTGGTACGGTAGGCGTGCTCGAGTTCGGTGAACATGCCCGTCCAGACGGTCTCCACGGGCTTACGGCCCTTGGGCGGCGGGAGCAGGAACTTACGCTTCGGGTCGCCGTGCAAAAGCAGGTCACGGACGGCCTTGGGGAGGTCGCGCCAAGGGGTCTTGAGGTCGAACGGCACCTGCTCGGCGAGCGCGCGGGTGATGGCGTTGCGGCGGATGAGCGTCTTGCGCGTGGCGCACTTCCAAGGCTTCACGACGCCGTCGTGGATCGACAGGGATTCATCGCGGATGGATAGGCTTTCCTGGAAGCGCATCTGCCGGCCGAGGCCGCCGCAATCCGGGCAGGCGCCTTCGGGATGGTTATGCGAGAGGGCGCGCGGGCTGATGGGCTCGTACGTCTCGCCGCAGTGTTCGCAGGCGAGGTGCAGCGAGAGCACGTGCTCTTCCCAGCGACCGTCTTTTTCGGCGAGCACGCTCGCGCGGTGGCGGCCTTCGCGGAAGGCGAGTTCGAGCGAGTCGGCCAGGCGGCTACGCTGGTCGGGGCCCGCGACGATGCGGTCGACCACGACGTCGAGCTGCTTGGCTTCGCGGCCGGACAGCAGGCCGGCGGCTTCCTCGAGGGTGGCGACGACGCCGTCGACGCGGACACGGGAGAAGCCACGGCGGCCGAGGTCGGCGGAGGCTTCGAGCAGTACGGAGGGCTTGTCCTTGGCGACCGGGGCGACGACCATGAGGCGCGTGCCGTCAGGAATGGCTTCGAGGGCGCGGAGGTTGTCGTCGAGCGAACGGCGGCGGACGGGATGGCCGTCCTGCAGGCAGCGGCGGTCGCCGGCGATGATCCAGAGCGGTCGGGCGTGGTCGGCGATCTCGGTCAGGGTTGCGACCGTCGAGCGGGGGTTGGTATTGCCGCCGGTCCGCTGGGCGATGGCGATGACCGGGGAGAGGCCCCGGATGAAGTCCACGTCGGGCCGGGGGGCGGCATCCAGCATGCCCCGGGCCTTGGCGGAGAGGGATTCGAGGTATTGGCGGCTCCCCTCGGCGTGCAGGGTATCGAAGGCCAGGGACGATTTGCCCGAGCCGCTGACCCCGGTGATGACGGTCAGCTGACCACGCGGGATGGTCACTTCCACGTCCTTGAGGTTGTGGGTGCGGGCTCCCTTGATGTGGATGGGCGGGTTCAGGACAGCGGACGATACTCCGTCCGCCCTCCGGGAGAAGGCGGAAGTGGTCCGGCCGTTAATAAGTCGTCCCTTAATCCGCTTTAATCGGCCCAGCCGAAACTTCAGTGTGAGGGGTATGCCACGCCTTTTGCTCGTCCTCCTGGTCCTGTTCACCGCGCACGCCCGCGCCGACAAGCAAGAGCCGCGCATCCTCTTCCTCGGCGACAGCATCACTTACGGCGGCAACTGGACGGTCTACGTCGAGTCGGCGATCCGCGCGCAGAAGGGCATGGCCCGCGCCACGATCGTGAACATGGGCCTCTCGAGCGAGACGACTTCCGGACTGTCGGAGCCTGGTCATGCCGGCGGCGCGTTTCCGCGGCCCGACCTGCATGAACGTCTCGGTCGCGTGCTCGCCGAGTTCAAGCCGACGCTCGTCATCGCCTGCTACGGCATCAACGACGGCATCTATCAGCCGCTCGACGCGCAGCGCCAGCTCGCCTTCCAGGACGGCGTCATCCGTCTCCGGCTCGCGTGCATCCGCGCCGGCGCGCAGATCGTGATGGTCACGCCGCCGCTGTATGCGCCGGACAACCGCGCGAAGGATGCGATCAACTACGACGGCGTCATGGAAGCTTATGGCGCGTGGCTCGTCGCGCAGCGCGCCGCCGGCTGGCAGGTCATCGACATCCATCATCTCCTGCATCAGTCCGTCGCCGCGGCGAAGAAGGCCGACGCGACTTTCATCTACGCGAAGGACAATCTTCATCCCGGCGAGCAAGGGCATCTGTTCATGGCGCAGGCCGTGTGGCAGTCGCTCGCGCCGATGATGAAGTGGAGGTCCGACGTGGCCTTCGCCGACGGCGAGAAGCTGAAGCTCCTCCGCGAGAGCTCGCTGACCCTCCGCGATGCCTGGCTCCAACGGACCGGACATAAGCGTCCGGGGGTCAAAGGCGGCCTCCCGGTCGCCGAGGCGGAGGCCCGGTCGGCCCAGATTTTGAAAGAATACCTCAATTAAGCGGGCTTTTGGGCCCTGAAAGGGGTGTTTCAGGGGGGGTGGGCTATCACCGAAGAAACACCCCTCCGACACGGGTTCGTAACAATCGTATGGGATGATGTCCGTGCTTTCCACCACATGCACACCATCCTCAAGTCCCTCGCGCTGGTCGCCCTCACCGCTACCGCCGTCAACGTCCAGGCCGCCGACGCGGTCACCGTCGACCCGAAGATCCCGGCTTACGCCGTGACCTCCGGTGTGTCGGGCAACCTGAACTCCGTGGGTTCCGACACCCTGAACAACCTCATGACCTTCTGGAGCGAAGGCTTCAAGGCCCAGTACCCGAACGTGAAGATCCAGGTCGAAGGCAAGGGCTCGGGCACCGCTCCGGTCGCCTTGACCCTCGGCGTCGCCCAGGTCGGCCCGATGAGCCGCGAGATGAAGTCCACCGAGATCAACGCCTTCGCCGCCAAGTTCGGCCACAAGCCGACCAAGGTCGCCGTCGCCATCGACGCCCTCGCCGTCTTCGTCCACAAGGACAACGCCATCAAGGGTCTCTC
>JBJOMV010000133.1:0-3895 GCA_046052185.1 Verrucomicrobiota bacterium
TTGGTCTCGAATTCGGCGCGCTGGGCGGCGGTGAGGTCCTTTTTCAGGTAGAAGAAGACGACGTGGTGGAACATAGGACGGCAAGGCTTGGCCAAGTCCCGTCCGAAGGAAACAGCAAAGTGCGCGGGGCAAAGGCGTCCTTGCCTCAGGACGGCCGCGGGACACGCTGGCGGCCTCGCATGCAGTCCCTCGTCGCCCTCTTCCCGGAAGTCACGCCCGCCCAATGGGAGCAGCTCACCGCCATGGCTGCGCTCCACCGCGAATGGAACGAGAAGATCAACCTGGTCTCGCGCAAGGACATCGAGAACCTCGAGCGCCATCACTACGCCCCGTGCGTCGCGGCCGTGAAGTTCCTCAAGCTCATGGACGGCTGCCGCGTCATGGACGTCGGCACCGGCGGCGGCTTCCCCGGCCTCATCCTCGCCGTCCTCTACCCCAAGGCCCGCTTCACGCTCGTCGATTCCGTCGGCAAGAAGATCACCGTCGTCACCGACATCGCCGCGCGCCTCGGCCTCAAGAACGTCGACGTCAAGAACGCCCGCGCCGAGACGATGAACCACGAGCACGACTTCGTCACCGGCCGCGCCGTGGCGGACCTCCGCACGTTCGTCCACAACACCCGCCAGCTCCTGTGCAAGGGCGCCAAGCATTCCCTGCCCAACGGCATCCTCTACTGGCAGGGCGGCGACCCCGCCGAAGAGGCAGCGAAGTCCAACCTGAACCCCGTGTTCAGCTTCGAACTCCGCCCCCTGCTCTGGAACGACGAGAAATTCGAAGGTAAGCGCATCGTCCTCTACCGCAGCCAGGATCTCCTGCGCTGCAAGAAGCCGGACATGCCCGGGATGACACAATAGGCCTGCCCCCCGCCTTGACCCTTGGGCGGCAACCCGCACGGTAGGGGCGATGTCCCGCCAGAGACTCCCATTGAACCCGGCCGGCGAGCGCCTTGAGGCCCTCCTGCGCCAACGCATCGTCTACCTCGACGGCGCGATGGGCACCATGATCCAGCAGCTCAAGCTGCAGGAACAGGACTACCGCGGCGACCGCTTCAAGGACCACCCCGGCCAGCTCAAGGGCAACAACGACCTCCTGGTCATCACGAAGCCGTCCGTCGTCCGCGACATCCACCGCGCCTACCTCGACGCCGGCGCCGACATCCTCGAGACCAACACCTTCAACGGCACGTCCATCGCGATGGAAGACTACGCGATGACGCACCTCGTCCGCGAGCTGAACACCGCGGCCGTCAAGGTCGCCCGCGAAGCCGTCGACGCCTTCAAGGCCGCCAACCCGGGCAAGGACGCCTTCGTCGCCGGCGCCATCGGTCCGACGAACAAGACGCTGTCGATGTCCCGCGACGTCAACGACTCCGCCAAGCGCGACGTGACGTTCGTCCAGGTCTCCAAGGCCTACCGGGAACAGGTCGACGCCCTGATCGACGCCGGCGCCGACCTGCTCCTGTGCGAAACGGTCTTCGACACGCTCGTCCTCAAGGCCGCCCTCTTCGCGATCGACGAGGCTTTCGAGGCCCGCGGCTTCCGCCTGCCGGTGATGATCTCCGGCACGATCACCGACGCCTCCGGTCGCACGCTCACCGGCCAGACGACCGAGGCTTTCTGGAACTCCGTCCGCCACGCCCAGCCGGTCAGCATCGGCATGAACTGCGCCCTCGGCGGCGAGCAGATGCGCCCGCACATCGCCGAGCTGGCGAAGAAGGCCGACATCTACGTCTCCTGCTATCCGAACGCCGGACTGCCGAACCCGCTTTCGCCGACGGGCTTCCCGGAAGGGCCCGAAGACACCGCGGCCATCCTCGAGACCTTCGCCCGCGACGGCCTGGTCAACATCCTCGGCGGCTGCTGCGGCACCACGCCCGGCCACATCGCCGCCATCCGCCGCCGCACCGAGAAATACCCGCCCCGCGTGCCCGGCGCCGTCCCGCCCGCCCTCAAACTCGCCGGCCTCGAGGCCCTCAACATCGTCGGCGGCCCCGGCACCTTCGTGAACGTCGGCGAACGCACCAACGTCGCCGGCTCCCGCATCTTCAAGGGACATATCGAGCGCAACGACTACCGCGCCGCCCTCGGCGTGGCGAAGCAGCAGATCGAAGCCGGCGCGACGGTGATCGACATCAACTTCGACGCGGGCCTCCTCGACGGGACCGCGGCGATGACGCGCTTCCTGAACATGGCGGCGACCGAGCCGGACATCGCCCGGGTGCCGTTCATGATCGATTCGTCGAACTTCGACATCGTCGAGGCCGGCCTGCGCTGCGTGCAGGGCAAGGCCATCGTGAACTCGATCTCCCTCAAGGAAGGCCACGAAGAGTTCGTCCGCCGCGCCCGCCTCTGCCGCCGCTACGGCGCGGCGATGATCGTCATGGCCTTCGACGAGCAGGGTCAGGCCGCGTCGCTCGCCGACAAGGTCCGCATCTGCGTCCGCGCCTTCGGCATCCTCACCGAGGAAGCCGGCGTCGACCCGCAGGACATCATCTTCGACGGCAACATCCTGACGGTCGGCACGGGCATGCCGGAGCATAACCGCTACGCGCTCGATTTCATCGAGGCCGTGACGGAGATCAAACGCCTCTGCCCCGGCGCCCGCACGTCGGGCGGCCTGTCCAACGTCTCGTTCTCCTTCCAGGGGAACAACAAGGTCCGCGAGGCCATCCACTCGGTCTTCCTCTACCACGCCATCAAGGCGGGGCTGGACATGGCCATCGTCAACGCGGGCATGCTCGAGGTCTATTCCGAGATCGACCCGGAACTCCGGGACCGCGTCGAGGACCTCGTCCTCTGCCGCCGGGCGGACGCCACGGAACGCCTGCTCGAGATCGCGCCGCGCTTCGCCGGACAGAAGACCGAGACCGACCAGTCGAAGAAGAACGAGTGGCGCTCCCTGCCGGTCGAGAAGCGTCTGGAGCACGCCCTGGTCAAGGGCGTCGACGAGCACGCCGTCGCCGACACCGAGGAGGCCCGCGTCAAGCTGGGCCGCCCGCTGCTCGTCATCGAAGGCCCGCTGATGGACGGCATGCGCGTCGTCGGTCAGCTCTTCGGCGAGGGCAAGATGTTCCTCCCCCAGGTGGTGAAGTCGGCCAAGGTCATGAAGACCGCGGTCGCGCACCTCGAGCCGTTCATGGCCGCCGAGAAGGTCGGCGGCTCCACCCAGGGCTCCTTCCTCATCGCGACCGTCCGCGGCGACGTCCACGACATCGGCAAGAACATCGTCGGCGTGGTCCTCGCCTGCAATAACTACGCGGTGACCGACCTCGGCGTGATGACGCCCACCGAGCGCATCGTCGCCAAGGCCCTCGAACTGAAGCCCGACTTCATCGGCCTGTCCGGCCTGATCACGCCCTCGCTCGACGAGATGGTGAACGTCGCCACCGAGCTCAAGCGCGCCGGCATCAGCACGCCGCTGCTCATCGGCGGCGCCACCACCTCCAAGGAGCACACGGCCATCAAGCTCGCCGAGCATTACGACGGCCCGATGGTCCACGTCGGCGACGCCTCCCTGGTCACGACGGTCTGCAGCGACCTCCTCAATCCTGCCAAACGCGAAGGTTTCGTCAGCGACCTCCGTACGGAGCAGGCCGAGATGCGCGAGGCTTACGAGAAGCAGCAGCCCGCCGTGGTCATCCCGCTCGCCGAGGCCCGCAAGCGCCCGCTCATCACGACCGCCCCGGTCCAGCCCGCCCCGCGCAAGCCGGGCGTGACGCTCTTCGAACGCATCGACCCCGCCGCGGTGGCCGAGATCATCGACTGGACGCCGTTCTTCGTGACCTGGTCGCTGAAGGGTTCTTTCCCGAACATCTTCAAGTCCGGCAAGTACGGCGCCGAAGCCCGCAAGACCTTCGACGCCGGCCGCGCCGAACTGGACGAGATCATCCGTAACA
>JBJOMV010000134.1:0-3832 GCA_046052185.1 Verrucomicrobiota bacterium
GCGCGAAATTCGGCATCCTCGTCTGCACGACCGGCATCGGCATCTCCATCGCCGCCAACAAAATGCGGGGCATCCGGGCCGCCCTCGTCCAGAGCGCCGATGCCGCCGGCCTGAGCCGCCGTCATAATGACGCCAATGTCCTTTGTTTCGGGGCCAAATACGTCGACCTCCCGACCGCCCTGGCGTGCGTCGAGGCCTTCCTGGCCGCCGAATTCGAAGCCGGTCGGCATACCCGCCGCGTGGACAAGATGGAGTCTTCCTGTGGATAACCCCGGCGGATTTGCCGTTGCCACGTTTCCTCCCACGATTTGCCCTTTCATCTTCCCAACATGACCGCCATTCGCCGCATCCCTCTCGCCCAGCTGGACCCCGAGATCGACCGCCTGATCAAGGCCGAGCTCAAGCGCCAGCAGACGCACATCGAGCTGATCGCTTCCGAGAACTTCACGCTCCCCGCCGTCATGGAGGCCCAGGGCAGCATCCTCACCAACAAGTACGCCGAAGGTTACCCCGGCAAGCGCTGGTACGGCGGCTGTGAGAACGTCGACCAGATCGAACAGCTCGCGATCGACCGCGCCAAGGCCCTCTTCGGCGCCGACCACGCCAACGTCCAGCCGCACTCCGGCAGCCAGGCCAACGCCGCCGTCTACTTCGCCAGCATCAAGCCCGGCGACAAGATCCTGACGATGAACCTGTCGCACGGCGGTCACCTCACGCACGGCAACGCCGCGAATTTCTCGGGCAAGCTCTACACCGTCGTCCACTACGGCGTGGGCGCCGACGGCCGCATCAACTACGACGAAGTCGAGGAGATGGCCAAGCGCGAGAAGCCCAAGATGATCACCGTCGGCGCGTCCGCCTACGCCCGCGAGATCGACTTCGCCCGCTTCGGCAAGATCGCCAAGGAGAACGGCGCGCTGCTGCTCGCCGACATCGCGCACATCGCCGGCCTCGTCGCCGCGGGCGTGCATCCGTCGCCCGTCCCGTACGCCGATTTCGTCACCACCACCACGCACAAGACCCTGCGCGGTCCGCGCGGCGGCCTCATCCTCTGCAAGGCCGAGCACGCCAAGGCCATCGACTCCTCCGTCTTCCCCGGCGCCCAGGGCGGCCCGCTCGAGCACGTCATCGCCGCCAAGGCGATCTGCTTCGCGCAGTGCGCCACGCCGGAGTTCAAGGACTACGCCAAGCAGGTCGTCGCCAATTCCAAGGCGCTCGCCGACGAGCTCGTGAAGCTCGGCTTCCACCTCATCAGCGGAGGCACCGACAACCACCTCAGCCTGCTGGACCTCCGTAAGAGCCATCCGGAAGTCACCGGCAAGGACGCCCAGCTCGCGCTGGACGCCGCCCACATCACGACCAACAAGAACACCGTGCCGGACGAGACCCGCAGCCCGTTCCAGGCCAGCGGTATCCGCGTCGGCACCCCGGCCGTGACCTCCCGTGGCATGAAGGAGGCCGAAATGAAGGAAATCGCCAAGGCCATCTCGGTCGTGCTCTCCGGTCCGCAGGATCCGGCCAAGATCGCCGAGGCCCAGGGCATCGTCGCGTCCCTGACCGGCCGCTTCCCCCTGCCTTATTGATGATATAAGGGTCGCTTTTCGGCTTCACAAGGAAGCCGAAGTGACCTATTTTCTCCATACCCCCAAAACTATGTCCTCCGTCTCCCGTCCCCGCAAAGGCTTCACGCTCATCGAGCTGCTGACCGTCATCGCGATCATCGGCGTCCTCGCCGCCGTCCTCTTCCCTGGCGTGCAGGGCGTGATGCGCTCCGCCAAGAAGAACAGCGCGCTGAACAAGCTGCGCTCGATCGGCCAAGGTTACATGAACTGGGCCCAGGGCGGCAAGGTCATGACCCGCACCGGCACCTGGACTGCCGCCGGCAACGTCGCCACCAAGACCTCCGAATACGCCGCCAACCTCGCGGCCGGCGCCTCCCTCGACTCCGGCGAGCTCTGGTTCGTCGATGGCGATGCGATGCTCGAGCGTAACACCATCCCCAACCTGCCGAAGAACGTCATCCGCACGACGGCCGGCGTCGTGGCCATCGACCCCCTCTTCATCAACGCGATCACCGCCGGTACCGGCACCTCCTGGACCGTCTACTCCGGTACGTCCTCGGGCGTCGTCGGTTCCGTCGCCGTGCCCCTCGCTTGGAGCCGTGGCCTGACCAATGCGGGCGCCTGGCCCGCCGCTGACGGCACCAACACCGGTTCCTGCTGGGGTCCGGAAGGCGGCCACATCGTCTACGGCGACGGCCACGTCTCCTGGTGCAATGACACCACGGTCACCGGCCAGAACTACTTCACGGACACCACCGGCGCCCCGACCGCCAACTGGCTCCAGTCCCGTGGCGTGCCGGCCAACGCGCTCGCCCTGCCGCAGCAGTAAGCCGTTTACGGCCTCCCGAAAAGCCCCGCATTGCGGGGCTTTTTTTATCTATAGATAGTCCCTTTCTGGGTAAATGACTTGATGCTTTTCGCAAGGGACTCACATTAAGGGGACACCCCATGACCACCGTCTCCCGTTTCCGCAAAGGCTTCACGCTCATCGAGCTGCTGACCGTCATCGCGATCATCGGCGTCCTCGCCGCCGTCCTCTTCCCTGGCGTGCAGGGCGTGATGCGCTCCGCCAAGAAGAACAGCGCGCTGAACAAGCTGCGCTCGATCGGCCAAGGTTACATGAACTGGGCCCAGGGCGGCAAGGTCATGACCCGCACCGGCACCTGGACTGCCGCCGGCAACGTCGCCACCAAGACCTCCGAATACGCCGCCAACCTCGCGGCCGGCGCCTCCCTCGACTCCGGCGAGCTCTGGTTCGTCGATGGCGATGCGATGCTCGAGCGTAACACCATCCCCAACCTGCCGAAGAACGTCATCCGCACGACGGCCGGCGTCGTGGCCATCGACCCCCTCTTCATCAACGCGATCACCGCCGGTACCGGCACCTCCTGGACCGTCTACTCCGGTACGTCCTCGGGCGTCGTCGGTTCCGTCGCCGTGCCTCTCGCCTGGAGCCGTGCTCTGAATAACGCGGGCGCTTGGCCTGCCGCCGACGGCACCAACACCGGTTCCTGCTGGGGCCCGGAAGGCGGCCATATCGTCTACGGCGACGGCCACGTCTCCTGGGTGACCAACACTTTGGTCACCGGACAGAACTACTTCACGGACACCGCCGGCGCCCCGACCGCCAACTGGCTCCAGTCCCGTGGCGTGCCGGCGACCGCCCAAGCCCTGCCGCAGCAGTAAGCCGTCTGCGGTCTCTCGAAAAGCCCCGCCCTGCGGGGCTTTTTTGTTTCCGTCCGTTCGTGGCCTGACACCTTCAGCTTCAGCATGTCGACCTTCCGCGCCTGGCTCGCCGCGACTCGCCCCAAGACCTTGGTGGCGGCCATCGCGCCCGTCGCGCTCGGCGCCGCGGTCGTCGTGGCCTACGCCGGCGCACCCTGCCTCTGGACCGATCAGGTCTTCATCTTCACCCTCCTGAGCTGCCTCGGCTTCGCGCTCTGCGTGCAGGTCGCGTGTAATTTCGCGAACGACCTCGGCGACGCCACGAAGGGAGCGGACACCGCCGCGCGCGTCGGGCCTCGCCGCGCCGTTTCCGCCGGCGACATCACGCCCGAGGCCATGCGTCGTGGCATCTGGCTCGCCTGTGGGCTGGCTTTGGTCCTCGGCGCGCCCGTCGCGTTGCTCTCGCCTTGGCTGTTGCTCGCCGGGCTCCTGGCGATCGCCTGCGCGCTCGCGTATACGCTCGGCCCGTTCCCGCTGGCTTACCGCGGTCTCGGCGACGTCTTCGTCATCGGTTGTTTCGGCGTCCAGGCGACGGTGCTCACCGC
>JBJOMV010000135.1:0-3808 GCA_046052185.1 Verrucomicrobiota bacterium
GCGGCCTGGGCTGCGTCGAGCTTCAGCGTGTGCATCGCCACTTTCTTCGGCTCGTCGTCGGAGTCCTGCTTTGCCTTTCGTGCCATGAGTCCCAAGGTCTACCTGAGTTGGCCTCCGAATCCAGCCCCATCCATGCCTCCCGCCCAGACCACCCGTCCTGACCGCGTTCCCGCGATGCGTCGGGCCCTCCTGGCTTGGTTCGGCAGGCATCGGCGGCCCATGCCGTGGCGGGAGGAAGTCTCGGCCTACCGCACCGTGGTCTCGGAGCTGATGTGCCAGCAGACCCAGATCGCGACCGTCATCCCTTATTTCGAGCGCTGGACCGCCAAGTGGCCGGACTTCAAGGATCTCGCCCGGGCGGAAGAAGCCGAGGTCATGGCCCTTTGGGCCGGGCTTGGTTACTACTCCCGGGCCCGCAATCTGCTCGCCTTGGCGCGTCAGGTGGCGGCCTTGCCTCGTCCGCCCCGCACCGCCGCCGAGTGGCGTGAATTCAAAGGCGTCGGGCCGTACACCGCCGCCGCCATCGCCAGCATCGCCTTCGACGAGCCCGTCGCGGTCGTCGACGGTAATGTCGTCCGCGTCCTCGCCCGGCTCGACGGCGTCCGCGCCAAGCTCCGTGACGCCTCTTCGGCGGCGAAGCTCTTCACCGAACGGGCCGACGAACTCGTCGATCCCAAGAAGCCGGGAGACTTCAATCAGGCGATGATGGAGCTCGGCGCCACCGTCTGCCGGAAGGGCGTGCCGGACTGCGGACGCTGCCCGCTGGCGGAATGGTGCGACGCCAAGGCGCAGGGCGACGCGGCCACTTTGCCGCGGTTCGTCTCCAAGGAACGAAAGGAAGCCGCCGTCGACCGGGCGCTGGTCCTGCGTGCCGGCAAGGTCCTGCTGCGTCGTAATCCGCCCACGGCCAAGCGACTCGCCGGCATGGCGGAGATCGCGGTCGTGTCCTCCCTCGGCCTCGCCGCGGATGGCGAGCCCGTGCTCGTGCGTCGACGCACCATCGGTACGGTCACGTACGAGGAGAAACTTTATGCGTTCGAACCCAAGGCGGCGGACCTCCGTCGTTGGGGCCAGGATGCGGAGCTCGAGTGGGTCGACGCGACGGAACTGGACGGCGCCGCGCTGAGCGGCCCGCATCGCCGGTGGCTCGGCGAGTGGCTCAGTCGAGACGGTCGGAAAGCGCGCGGCAGACGGCCTTGAGGGTCGCCACGCGGGCGTAGCGCTTGTCGTCGGCCGAGACGACCACCCAGGGGGCGTGGGGCGTGTCGGTACGGGCGATCATGTCCTCGGCGGCCCGCAGGTTGGCGTCCCACTTCTTCCGATTACGGTAGTCCTCCGCCGTCATCTTGTGGCGCTTATGCGGGGAATCCTCGCGGGCGCGGAAGCGACGCAGCTGTTCTTCCTTCGAGATATTGATCCAGACCTTGAGGACGACCATGCCGGCCTCGGCGAGGCGCGCCTCGAAATCGTTGATCTCGGCGTAGGCGCGCGCCCACTCGGCGTCCTGCGCGAAGCCCTCGACGCGTTCGACCATCACGCGGCCGAACCAGGAACGATCGAAGACCGCGAGCCGGCCGGGCGCTGGCACCTTGTTCCAGAAGCGCCAGAGATAGTGGCGGGCCTTTTCCTCGGGCGTCGGCGCCGGCGTCGGGAAGACCTGGTAGTGCGCCGCGTCGAGCAGGCCGCAGAGGCGACGGATCGCGCCGCCCTTGCCGGCGGCGTCGGGGCCTTCGAGTACGACCACCGTCGAGAGGCCTTGCTTATGGGCGAGACGCGTCAGTCGGCCCAAGCGGACCTGCAGCTTGGCCATCTGCTGGCTGTAGGCTTTCTTGTCGAGGGTCGGGTGCGGCGCGGCGCTCTCGAGCAGGCCGCGCGGCCGCGAGCCGGGCTTCTTGACCTTGGCGGCGGCGCGGCGGCGTGAGGCTTGGTTGAGCTGGGCGGCGATGGCGAGACCCGCGTGCAGGTCGCGGAGCTTCGTCTCGGCGCCGCCGATGACGACTTTCCAGGGAAGGTTCTTGCCGCTGCCTTGGGAGCGGAGTTCGCGGGCGAGGGTGAGGCTGCTCTTCTTGGCGAGCAGGAGGTCGTCAGCGCTGACGACCCAGCCTTCGGCGTCGGTATCTTCCGCTTCGCGGAGACGTCGGCGCAGGGATTTCTCCGGCGTCTCCAGCCAGACCTTCACGACCGAAGTGCCGTCGGCCGCGAGCAGCTCTTCGAACGTGCGCAGGGACTTCAGGCGCGCGCGCAGGGTCTCGTCGGATAGTTCGTCGCGCGCGGCCTCGAGCGTGGTGCGCGTCAGCCAGTCGCCGACGACGATGGTGATGCGGCCTTTGGCGGGGACGTCCTGCCAGTAAGGCCAGAGGAAGGGGCGACCGGCAGCGGAAGCCGTGTCCGGCGCGCAGACGCGCACCGTGCGGGCGTCGAACCATTCCGTGAGCTGGTTGGCGAGTTCGGAGGCCGCGAGCCGGTCGTTGCCGCCGATGACGATGATCGCGCCTTGCTGCTTCTCTGCCAGGCGGCGCTGGGCGGCCAGGAGGCGGAGGTGGAGGGCGGAGCGGGATCGCTCGAGGACGCTGCGGGTGGCCATCGGAGGGGACTATGCAGGCCCCCTCCGCCGATGGGAAGCGCGATTGAGTGACGGTCCCGTGACGGCTCAGCCCAGCAGCCCGGCGATGTCGGCCACGTAGACCTGGCGTCCGCCGTTGTGGGCCGAGTCGAAGCAGAACTGGCGTCCGCTGCGGCTCGCGGAGGGGTGCGTGTCGCAACGCCATTCCTTGCCGACGATGTCCGGGGGCGAGGGGAAGGCTCCCACCTCGATGCGGCGGTCCGTCGGGATGTGGTAGACGTAAGGACGCTGCAGTCGCTCGGGGCCCTGCGGGTAGGTGTCATTGAGCACCCACTCGTTGTTCGTGTTCGGCAGGTAGGTGTTGTGGCCGTTGTTCGGCATCTTCTCCTTGCCCACCACCGTGACCTCGTCGGTGAGGTCCTTGTAGAGATAGAAACGTTCGCCGTGCGACGGGTGCCAGGCCCAGGCGAAGATGTGCTGCGGATCGCGCCAGACGAAATGCGAGGTGTTGCCGTTCGGGTCCATCACGTGGACCTTGCCGCCGTCGACGGACATCGTCAGCGCGCGCGTGCGGAAGCCGCCCTTGTCGCCTGGGTTGCGCCAGCGATGGAGGAAGAAGAGGCGGGTGCCGTCCGTATTGCAGAGCAGGTGATTGAACCAATGGACCGCGCCAGGCTTGAAGGCCGAGGCCGCCGGGCCGGTGAAGGGGATCTTCGCCGCGTCGGCGAGGGAGAACAGCAGACGCTGCTGGCCGGTGGCCATGTCCATGCGCCAGATGCCGATGTCATCCGGCGTCGGCTTTAGTTTCCAGATGTCACGCTCCGCGCCTGTCGCGTAGCCGTAGCCAGGGCGGGTGACGTCGAGGCGGCCGAAGTCCGGCGCGAAGGCCGTCTTGCCGTCGGGACTGAAGGTGTAGAAAGGATGGGGCAGGGTGCGCGTGCGGCCGGACTTCACGTCGAGGACGCGCGTCACGAACTGGCCGCCTTCGCGGTCGTTCCAGGCCACGTCGCGATCCGAGCCCGGGACCCATTGGAGCATACAGCCTTGCTGCCAGTTCCAGGCGTTAGAGCCACCGAGGTCGATCCAGCGGTCGCCATCCTGCGTGTCGACCATCCCGACGCGGATCGAATCGGCCTTCGTCGGCGAGCGGCCTTCGAAGTCGACTTCGTTCGCGAGCACGAAGCGGTCGTCGGCGGAGAACAGGAACTTATCGTAGTAACCGCGCCAGTGGAACTTCGGCCCGCG
>JBJOMV010000136.1:0-3736 GCA_046052185.1 Verrucomicrobiota bacterium
TGTTCTGGCGGGCGAGGGAGAGCACCATGCCGAAGAGGCCGTAGAACTGGGTGCCTTCCATGCACTGTCCGAAGAGGAAGATGTTGTGGGCGAGCGCCTGCTTGTCCTCGAGCTTGGTGAGGTCGAGTTTGCGGCGCAGCGCGCGGGAGTTGTTGACGACGAAGGCGGCCTTCTTGGCGATCGTCGGGATGTCCTCGAACATCGCCTCGCACTCGTGCGGGTTGATGCCGAGCGAGGAGATCATGTAGACGAGCGAGTCGGCGTGGATGTTCTCTTCGTGCGCGTGGCGGCCCAGGACGAGCTTGAGCTCGGGGGCGGTGACGACCTCGCGGACGACGTGGATGATGTTGTCGCCGACGATGCCTTCGGCGGCGGAGAAATAACCGATGGCCATCTTGACGATCCAGCGGTCGATCTCGGTGATCTGACCGGTCTGGTCGCGCCACTGTTCGCAGTCCTTCTGCATCGGGATATCCTCCGGCTCCCAATGGTTGTTCTTCATCGTGCGATAGAGATCGTACGCCCACTGGTACTTCAGCGGGAGGATGTTGAAGAACATCGATTCGCGGCCGTTGATGACGCGCTTGTTGGCGAAGGCTTCTTCGGCCTTCGTCTTGTCGAGGATGAAGGTTTTCTGACCTACTTTGATGGTGATGGATTCCATGATGGAGAGCGGGGAAAAGGGCCCAATTAGTGGCCGGGAAGGCCGCTAGGTGATTGGTATGTTCGGGAGTAAAATACTAGATGTAGTGGCTGCAAATTTATTTCGACACTAGATGTAGTGATTTTACGCAAACCGCTGTCATTCGTGCACTTAGGTAAAAAACTTTATTCACAATCAGGGTTTTTGACGGATTTTTGATAAGACAGCGGCTTTAGGGTGAATGCCTCAACAAAATCGGGGTTCGGCGGCACGAGCAACCCCCACTTGTTGGTCTTGCTCACGGCCGGGGATTGCCCGGCGCCCTGCCCCACCCCAGCATCCGGCCATGCCTTCGGCTGATTCCGCTCCCTCGACCACGACTCCGGCCGGCTTCCTGGAAGCCAGCTGGTCGCCGGACGCGCTCGCCGAACGCGGGTGGCGCGGCGCGGCGAAATCTTTCTGGCGCGTGCTCGCGACGACGTGGCACGGGATCCTCGCGCATCGCCTGCCGCAGCAGTCGGCGGCGCTCACCTACTATACGTTGATGTCGTTGGGGCCGCTGCTCGGCCTCGCGCTCACGGTGTCCGGCTTCATCCTGTCGCGCGCCGGCGAACAGCAGGACAATCCGGCGAAGCGCGCGATCGTCGCCGCGGTGGAATACGCCGCGCCGCAGATCGTGGCGAAGGCGTCGACGCCGGACCATCACGCGACGCTCCGCGAGATCAACAAGGACCTCGACGCGCTCGTCGACCGGTTGCTGCAGACCGCGGCGAGCGGCGAAGCGGGCGTGATCGGACTGCTGCTCATCCTCGGCCTCGCGGTGCTCATGCTCAGCCGCGTGGAAGACGCGCTTAACGGCATCTGGGGCGTGCGTTTCGGCCGCAGCTGGCGCGATCGGTTCGCGAACTACCTGCTCTTCCTCGTGCTCTTCTTCCTCGTCGGCGCGACGACGCTGACGATGCTTTCGGCCGCTTCGCTCGCGGACTCTTTCGGCGCGGGCGCCACGTGGCTGACGGGCTGGCTGAACAAGCTGCCCGGCGGCGGACGGCTCACCGATTTCGTCAGCGGCGGAGGACCGTTCTTCATCTCGCTGACGCTGCTGACGTTGGCCTTCGCGGCGTTCAACCGCATGATGCCGAACGCGCGCGTGCGCTGGAGCGCGGCGCTCGTCGGCGGCCTCGCGATCGCGGTGCTCGTCGTCGGCAACCACCGCCTGGCCGCGCTCTACGTGGGCAAGGTGACGGAGCTGCAGAGCCTCTACGGCGAGCTCAGCATCGTGCTGGTGCTCATGTTCGGCACCTACCTCAGCTGGCTTTTCGTGCTCATCGGCGGACAGGTCGCCTACGCCTTCCAGAACCGCCGCACGCTCGCCCGGCACAAGTCCTGGGAAGCCCTGAGCCACCGGGCACGCCGCACGCTGGCGTTCCTTTGCGTAGCCGAGACCTTGCGCCGCTACCGGGCAGGCCGGACCGGCCCGACGGCCGAAGACATCGGCGTGAGCGCGCGCGTGCCGGCTTCGGTGGCCGAAGGCTGCCTGGAGATGTTGCGCGAGACGGGCCTGCTGGCGCTGGAGTCACGCACGGGCGGCCACAAGCCCGCCCGACCGCTCGAAGCCATGAGCATCGGACAGTTCTGGATCGTCGTCGACGAACACGCCACCGGGCGCGCGGGCGACCTGGACCTCTCGGCCGATCCGGCCGCGCGGGAGCACACGATGGTCGAAGAACGGCTCCGCGGGCTCGCCGGCGGCGGCGTCACGCTGGGCGAACTCGCCGCCCGCAACTGAGACCATGAGGCCCCCGGAGCTCCAAGGCGTCATCCGGAGGCGAATGCTGGTGAACTTCCGGGCCGACCCGGAGGTCGTAGGTCGCCTGCTGCCGGCGCCGTTCAAGCCCAAGCTGCACGCCGGACACGCTTTGGTCGGGATCTGCCTGATCCGGCTCGAGGCCATCCGCCCGACCGGCTGGCCGGCCTGGTGCGGCCTGAGCAGCGAGAATGCGGCCCACCGCATCGCCGTCGAGTGGGCGGAAGGCGGCGAGCGACGCGAAGGGGTCTTCATCCCGCGTCGGCACACCGGCTCGCGCCTCAACCAGCTCGCCGGCGGGCGGATCTTCCCCGGAGAGCACCTTGCCGCGAACTTCAGCGTCGAGGATACCGGCGGGAGCGTACGGCTGCGGATGCAGGCCAAGGATGGGCGCACGACGGTGGAAGTCGTCGGCAAAGAGACCGACGCCCTGCCGGCCGGCTCCTGCTTCGCCTCCCTGGCGGACAGCTCCGCCTTCTTCGCCGCCGGCAGCGTGGGCTATTCCGCGAACCATGGCGGGGCCCGGGCCGACGGGCTCGAGCTCGTGACGGACCGATGGACCGTCAGGCCGTTGCAGGTCGAGACCGTGACTTCGTCCTTCTTCGACGACCGGTCCGTCTTCCCGGCCGGCAGCATCCGCTTCGACCACGCCCTGATCATGCGCGACATCCCGCACCGCTGGTTGGCGTTGCCGGACATCGCGCTCGGGGCGCCGGGCTGCTGCGTCTGACGCGCCCGGAGCGCGGGCGCGCCGAGCCACCCCGGCCCGTCCGCGACCTCCGTAAATGAGGGGACCCCGATCTCCTTGCGGAGACCGGGGTCCGTGAACCTGGCGATGACCTACTCTCGCACACCAGCGGGGGTGCACTACCATCGGCGGCTGCATGCTTAACTATCGTGTTCGGGAAGGGAACGAGTGTTTCCATGCGCCCATGATCACCAGAATGAATCCTCGGGCAGCTCTCTGATGGGTGATCATGAGATGGTTTTCGCCAGGTGGCGAGCTGCCGTCATAGGGAAAGATAAACAGTTTGCGCATAATTAAATTACTAATCCGTAATGCTATCGGCCTAGCGTACTTGATACGGCTAAGAAACCAATTGCAGATCAATCGAACATTAGTACCGCTAGGCTCAACGTATCGCTACGCTTACACCGGCGGCCTATCAACCAGGTGGTCTACCTGGGTTCTATAGGGAGATCTTATCTTGGGAAAGGCTTGGCGCTTAGATGCTTTCAGCGCTTATCCGTTCCATGCTTAGCTACCCGGCGGTGCCACGGACGTGACA
>JBJOMV010000137.1:0-3696 GCA_046052185.1 Verrucomicrobiota bacterium
CCACGGGCTGGTAAGGGTGGCAATAGAAGAAGGGCCGGACGCCGCGCTTGCGGCACGCGTCGAGCAGGTCGCCGAGGAGGTCGCGCTTGGGGGAACTCCGTCGGCCGGGCGCCCATTTCTTCATCGCGGCGCTGGGGAAGAGCGGGCAGGTGCCGGAGTGCCACGCGGTGAAGACGACATACTGCGCGCCGACCTCGACCAGCTGGTTCACGTAGTCGTCGACGTCGAAGTTGTCCGCGAGTTCGTCGATGCTCTTGGCGCGGGAGCCGTCCGCGTTGGGCAGGCCGGCGGTCATGCCGTAGCCGTTCCAGACGTAGTGGCTGAAGATGCCGTATTTGAGCCCCTGCCAGATCTCCCGCCGCGTCGGTCCGGCCGGCGCGCTGACCTGCGCCCGGGCCAGCAGGGAAGGGGTGACGTTGGGGGCGACGCCGGCCGGCCCCCAGGCGCCGGCCTTCAGGCGTTCGCCGTTCACGTGGATCTCGTGCGGTCGCCCGTCGTCGGGCGGGATGAGGCGGGCCGGTCCGAGCAGGTTGATGCGCAAGGGTTTCGTCGGGCGGGCCGCGGCGAGGTCCAGCACGCCGTCATACACCGTGATGAAACCGGAGGCTTCCAGCCGGCCGGAGATCCGCAGCGTGCCGCGGCCCTCCTTGGCGAAACCACAGGCGCCGCCGGCTTCGGCGAGGCCGCCGTCGAAGCGGACGTCGGTCTTGTCGGGCCCGTCGGCGATGACGAAGGTGCCGACCGAGGAGAGCTCTCGACGCAGTTCCACCACCTCGGCGACGGCCACGGGTTTCTCCGCGGCGAAGATGAAGCGATGCTTCGCGGGCTCGGCGGTCACGCCCGCGGTCTTGGCGAGGTCGGCGGCGGCGGTCAGTCGGAGGACGGTGCCGAGCAGGAGCAGCGCCGACCAGACGATCCCACGCGCGGGGTTTGTCGTGGCAAAAAGAGGGGAAGGAGGCACACCCTGAAAAACACCCCGGTCAGAGGTGTTGTCAATGGCCCTGCGTGACCCGTCCCACCCTTGAGTTAATTGGTGGAAATTGACGGGCGCCTGGGATGATCCGCGCGCCGCTTCGGCGTATCCGTCCGCCGCTCAGGCCGGCAGATAGCGGCGCGCCAGCTCGATCCAGAGCGGGATGCCGAAGACCAGGTTGAGCGGGAAGTTCAACGTCAGGGAAAGCCCGAAGTAGAGCGACGGGTTGGCCTCGGGCACCGCCAGGCGCAGGACGGCAGGTACCGCGATGAACGAAGAGCTCGCCGCCAGGGTCATCAGGAGGGCGCCGTCGCCCGCCGGGATGCCCAGGAGGTGACAAGCCACGAGGGCCAGGGCGGCGTGCGCGAACGGAGACAGCAGCGCGTAGATGAGCACGGGTGCCTGGCCGAAGGAAAGTTTGCCGAGGTTGCGCGCGACCATCAGGCCCATGTCCAGGAGGAACAAAGCCAGCACGCCCTTGAAGAGGTCGATGAACAGGGGCTGCAGCATGTTACGGCCGGATTCCGCGGTCACGTAGCCGATGGCCATCGAGCCGAGCAGCAGTAGCTGGGTGCCGTCGGTCAGCGACTCATGCAGCACCTTACCCGGCCGCATGGCCGTCGCCGGGTTACTCGCCTGGCCGGCGTTGCGGAGGAAGCCCGCCGCCACGACCGCCAGGATGATGGCGGGGGATTCCATGATGGCCATCGCGGCCGACATGTAGCCGCCGAAGCCGATGCCCGCGTCCTCGAGCCGCTGGGTGGCGGCGATGAACGCCACCGCGCTGACGGATCCGTAGCTCGCCGCCATCCCCACCGCGTCGAAGGCGGGCAGGAACTTACGCAGGAGCAGGTAGCCGATGATCGGGACCAGCGTGGCGAGCAGGATGGCGCAGCCGAGGCTGGTGAGGACGTTCTGGTCGAAGCCGGATTTGGCCAAGGCGAAGCCGCCCTTGAGCCCCAAAGCGATCAGCAGGAGTTGGCAAAGCACCTTGGAGGCTTGGGCGGGAATCTCGAGGTTCGATCGGATTAAGCCGGCGAACATACCGAACCCGAAAAAGAGCAGGGTAGGGTCGAGTAATTTTTGCATCGCCCACTCAATGGGGAATGCATTGGATTGATTAAAGGCTATTTTATAAATAAAACAAATAGTATTTAGTCTATAATATAGCCTTTTGTCCTCTCTCGCGCCAGGTCTGCTTGGCTTCTTTTCCTCCGGGCCTAGTCACGCCATTATAGAGGCCAACGAGATGGTCGGCCCGGTCCTCTGAGCTGGGAGATCTGGTTCTGCCGAGCTGTGGGACGGGCTGAATGAGGGCGTTTTCCATCGCAATGGTCGATCAATCGTGCTGGGGGCAGCCCTTCGGCGGCTTTTGCTCACCGAACCGTCGTATTCATAGTATTTTAACTATTAACAAGTTTTTTTAAATAGTCTTTTATCGATGTTATTTGGAGATACAACCCGGCCCATGACCAACCTGTTGGACCCATCGATTCTCTTCTTCGTCTTCGGTGCCTTCGCCGGTTTGGTGAAGTCGAATCTCGAGATTCCTCCGCAGGTCTCCCGATTCCTGAGTCTCTACTTGCTGATGGCTCTGGGTCTCAAGGGCGGGTTCGCGTTGGCCAAATCCGGTTTCACTTTCACCGTAGCCTCCGGACTCGGCGCGGCGGTGTTGCTCGCGATCATCGTACCGCTGATCGGCTATGTTCTGCTGCGACGGGTGATCCCGCCGTTTGATGCCGTCGCGCTCGCGGCGACCTACGGATCCGTCAGCGCGGTGACCTACATCACCGCCGTGCAGCATCTCGACAACGTCGCGATCCCCTATGGCGGACACATGTCGGCCGCGATGGCCTTGATGGAATCTCCGGCCATCGTCATCGCCGTCGTCTTGGCGAATCTCCACCGCCGACGGGCGGCGGGAGCCGCCGCCGGGACGATGGAGCCATTGCGGCTGGGCAAGGTGCTGCATGAGTCTTTCACCGATGGCGCCCAGCTCCTGCTGCTGGGCGCGATGATGGTCGGACTCATCACCGGAGAACGCGGCAAGGCGGTCATGCAGCCTTTCTCCGTCGATCTCTTCAAAGGCATGCTCGCCTTCTTCCTGCTGGACATGGGTCTGCTCGCCGCCCGCAACTTCAAGGAAGTGCTCGGCAAGTCATGGTGGGTGCTGGCTTATGCCGTGGTCGGTCCCCTCGCGCATGCCTCGCTTGCGCTCGCCTTGGCCGCGGTTCTCGGACTGTCCGTGGGTGACGGCGCCTTGCTCATGACCCTGGCCGCCAGCGCCTCCTACATCGCGGTGCCGGCGGTCCTGCGCTTTGCGATTCCCGAAGCCAGTCCATCCTTGTACTTCGGTCTTTCTTTGGGCCTGACTTTCCCGCTCAACATCGTCCTAGGCATCCCGTTCTATGCGAAGATCGCTTCGCTCGTGCTCTGAGACATGGTGCTGCGGATGGCGCCAAGGCTGGTAAGAAAAAGTCAACCTTGGGGGTTGCCTAATGCAACCCTATTGCATTAAACACCCCGCCATCCGATGAATGTCACCTTCCGCCAGCTCCAGCTCTTCCGATCGATGGTCTCCACCGGCAGCATCAGCGGCGCGGCCAAGGAGGCGCAGATCACGCAGCCCACGGCGTCCGTCCACCTCAAGGAACTGACCGAGGCGGTCGGAATGCCGCTTTATGAGGTCATCGGTCGAAAGGTCTTCCTCACCGAAGCCGGCC
>JBJOMV010000138.1:0-3610 GCA_046052185.1 Verrucomicrobiota bacterium
TCGCGGAAGCCGGCGAAATCCTTGTAGGTCTCTCCGGAGGCGAATTCCCCGGAGGTGTCGATCTTCGGCGCGGGGCCTTTCTTGGGCTTCGCGTAGTTCACGCGCCAGCGGCCGACGGCGTCGAAGGATTCCAGGCTGAAGCCGAGCGGGTCGATCTTGCGGTGGCATTCGGCGCAGGCGCGGTCGGTGCTGTGCTTGGCCAGGCGCTCGCGGATGGTGGTCGTGCCGCTGACATCCGGTTCGATGGCCGGGACGATGTCGGGAGGGGGCGGGGGCTTGATGCCGAGGATGTTCTCGCTGACCCACGCGCCGCGGGTGACCGGCGAGGTCTCGACGCCATTGGCGCTGACGGTCAGGACGGCCGCCATGCCGAGCAGGCCGCCCCGATGCTTGTCGCCTTTGAGGCTGACCTTCTGGAAGCCGTCGGCGAGGCGCAGGGTCTTCTGTTCGGGCAGGTCGTAGAGCTTGGCCAGTTTCTTATCGATGAAGGTGTGGTCGGCGCGGAGGAACTGGCTCACCGGGCGGTTTTCCTTGAGCATGTCGCGGAAGAACAGGCAGGCCTCGGTCTTCATCGAGGCGGGCAGGTCTTCGGCGTAGTAGGCGCGGTTCGTCTCGCGGGGTGGCGGCATGCCGCCGAGCTCGCGTAGGTTCAGCCAGCTGTCGAGGAAGCCGTCGACGAAGCCCGTGAGGCGATCGTCCGCCAGCAGGCGCTCGATCTGCTGCTTCAGTTCCGCGTCGTCGGTGAGCTTGCCTGAGTTCGCGGAAGCGAACAGGGCATCGTCGGGCGTCGTGGCCCAGAGGGCGTAGGCGAGGCGGGTGGCGAGGTCATGGGGCCGCAGGCGGCGGTCGTTCTCCTGGGTGACCTCGCTCAGGTAGAGGAAGGAAGGGGAACAGAGGATGAGCTTCACCGCGTCGAGCGCCGCCTGGCGCGGGCTGGCTTTCTCGGCGAGTCGCTGTTCGTAGAGCTTGCGGATGGGGGCACGGTCGGCGTCCTGCAGCGGGCGACGGTAGGCCTTTGTCGCGAAGGCGAAGAGTTGGTCGTGGGCGCGTTCCGGCTTGAAGCCTTCCGGACCGAAGACGGCGATCTCTTCGGCGCCGCCCACGGGCTCGGCCACCGGGCCTTGGACGACGATCTCACTGATGCGGATATGCGGCAGCTTGCCTTCGCGCAGGATGTGCGAGCGTCCGACGCCGGAGGAGCCGACCGGCGTCGAGAATTCCTTCACATAGCGCTTGTTGATCGTGATGACCGAGGCGCGCGATTCGTAGGGTCCGTTCGGGAAGATGAAGCGCGGGGTCTGGCCGGCTTCGAGCCAGACGCGGAACTTGAGGCGAGTCGGGGTGTTGTCGGGCACCACGCTGCTGGCGAGAAGCGGTTCGATGGCCTGGGGGTAGTGGATGTGGCCCTTGGTGACGTCACCCGGGACCACGCCCAGGATGAAAGGCTCCGAGAGGTCGATGCCGAAGATGGCGGGATCGTAATGGGTGTCACGGTGCAGGGCCGCCGCTTCGACCTCGATGTCGTAAAGCCCGGAGACGGGCACACCCTGCCGGAAGTCCTCGATGTGGCCGTAGCCGCCCTGACGGGTGTCGGTGTTCGGCTGTTCGTAGAGATTAAGGTAACGGAAGTTGAAGGCGCTCTTGTGCGAGCCGGTCAGCTCCTCGTATTGGACGAAGTTCTTGTTGAAGCGCCAGGTCTGCGGGGCGGTGGCCGGCTTGCCCAGGCGCGTCTCGACGAGGCGGTTGGCGGCTTGGAAATACTGGTCGACGAGGAAACCGGAGGTCACCAGCGACTGGCCGATCGTGTCGAGGTGGCGGGCGGTCTTCTCCTTGGGGAAGTCGGCGGTCAGGCCGAGCGTGTCGACGCGACGACCGAACAAGGTGGCGAGGGTGTTCTCGTATTCGCGGTTGGAAAGCCGGCGCAGGACCGTGCGGGAACCGGTGCTCTGGAGCGAAGCCTGGGCGGCGGCGGTGCCTTCACGCAGGGCGCGGATGGCCGCGAGGCGTTCTTCGTCGGTCGGCTGGTCGGCCTTCTTGGGCGGCATCTCCCTCAAGGTCAGCTGGTCGATGATGTCCCGGGCCTCGATGACTTCGGGCAGCGTCTTCAGCGGCAGCGTGAACTTCTCGAAGGAGCGGTCGCCCTTCTGGACGTCGGCCGCATGGCATTCCAGGCAGTAGCGGCTCAGGAATCGCTCGACCTGTTTGGCGGGCGTCTCGGCGGCGGCCAGGGTGGCGGACGACAGGAGCGCGGACAGGGCCAGCATGGTCCGTCGGCGGGACGCCAAGGTTAGGAATACCGGAAGCAGGCTCACGACCGCGATGCGCTTAGGCTTAGGCGAAACGCCCCGTGCTGCTGCCGAAGGCTTCCGTTTCGACGCCCATCTTCTGGGCGATATCGACGAAGAGGTTGCAGAGCGGCACCTTGTGCTTCACCTCGCGCGAGACTTCGCGGAACGTGCCGTGCTTGTAGCCGCCGCCGGCCAGGAAGATCGGGAGGTCGGTGTTGCGGTGCGAGTTGGCGTCGCCCATGCCGCTGCCGAAGAGCACCGTCGTGGAATCGAGCAGGGTGCCGTCGCCGTCGTTCATCTGGGCGAGGCGACCGACGAACTTGCCGTACTGCGCGATCTGGTAGCGCTCGAGGCTGATCAGGTGGGCGATCGCCTCGGGGTCGTTGCCGTGGTGCGAGAGTCCGTGGTAGTCCTTCTTGATGCCGAGGTGCTGCGGCATGAAGTCGCCGCCGATCTCCAGGGTGGCGATGCGGGTGCTGTCGGTCTGCAGGGCGAGCGCGATCAGCTCATACATCAGCGGCAGGTCGTCGACCGGGTTGCGGTTGGCCGGCTTGCCGAAGGGGGCCGCCGGCTTCGGGAGGTGGGTCCAGCGCTGGCGCAGTTCGAGGCGCTTCTCGACGTCGCGGACGGAGGTGAAGTATTCGTCGAGCTTGGCCTTGTCCTCCTGGTTGACCTGGCCAGAGAGGCGCTTGGCCTCCTCGCGCACGGAGTCGAGGATCGAGGCCTGCACGCGGTTGTCCTGTTCGCGACGCTTGCGGCGTTCGGCGGAGTCGCTGACGAAGAGCTTGTCGAAGAGTTCGGCCGGGTTGGTGATCGGCGGGACGCGGACGCCGGCCTTCGTCCAGGCGATCTGGCAACCTCCGTGAATGCCGCCTTCGGAACCGACGGTCAGGGAAGGGAAGCGGGTCTGGTGGCCGATCTCCTCGGCGAGGAACTGATCGAGCGAGACGTTGCCGTCCGGACGGTTCTGCGCCTCGGAGTTGAGCACGCCGGAGAGGAAGGAGTGCACCGCGAAGTGGCCGCCCTTGACGCCGTGGTCGAGGCCGCGGAAGACGGTCATCCGTTCGCGCTGCTCCCAGACGGGTTCCAGCAAGGTCGTCTTTTCGAAATCGCGACCGGCGGTCTTCGGGAAGAGCTGCTTCGTCTGGTAGCCGAGGAGATTGCCGATCGCCACGAAGCGACGGGCGCCGATGCCGGCTCCCTTGGAGGTCTGGACGGTGGGGTTGCCGCTGAGGGCCTTCGCGCTGAGCGAGCACAGTCCCGGCAGGGCCAAGGTGGCGCCGAGGGAGCGGAGGATGAAACGGCGGCGATTCATGTCAGGG
>JBJOMV010000139.1:0-3484 GCA_046052185.1 Verrucomicrobiota bacterium
AACAACGTCTTCGCCTTCTCCGAGGAATATCAGGTCAAACGCGCCCGCGCCGAAGAACACCGGTCCTTCACGTTCGAAAAGAACATCGTGATCTTCGACCGGGGCGAGCTGCTGGGCGGCAACTGGAACGGCACGACGGCGAACTTCCTCAACCGTGGCAACGTCTACTGGAACGTCTCCGCCCGCCCGGTGACGTTCACGGACAAAAAGCTGCCGTTGGCCGCCTGGCAGCAGACCGGCCAGGACGTCGGCTCGCTGGTCGCCGATCCGCTCTTCGTGGACGCCGCCAAGCGCGACTTCCGCCTCCGCCCCGGCTCGCCCGCCCTCGCCCTCGGCATCCTGTCGATCGACGTCTCGGCGATGGGGGTGCTCCGCGACGACCCGGCCTGGCGCAAACTGGCGGAGACCTTCCCCCGTGGGCCGGCGATGCCCCGCCCCGCCCGACCCGGCGCGCCGAGCCTGAACCTCCGCCAGACCTTCGAAGGCCGCATCAGCGACCTGCAACGCCCCTTCCCGCATGCTTCGCCGTCGCTTACCGCGCTCCGCTCCGCGCCCGGCAAACCGAAGGTCAGCCTCGGCGACGCCCTGCGCGTGAGCCCGGCCAAGTCCGCCGAGGGCAAGCAGTCCCTGCTTTTCCAGGACGCCCCGGGCCTGCCCTCGCGCCACTACCCGATGCTGGCCTTCAACCCACGTCACCGTGCCGGCACCTCGACCGTGAGCTTCGCCCTCTATCTCGAACCGAAGGCGGTCTTCATCCACGAGTGGCGCACGAAGGGGAACCCTTATCGGATCGGCCCGACGTTGCAGATCCAGAACGGCCGCCTGACCGGCGTCAAAGGCCTCGACGTCGCCCTCCCCACCCAGAAGTGGCTCCGCTTCGAACTGTCCGCCGTCATCGGCGACCGGGTCACGGGACGCTGGAACCTGAAGGTCACGCCCGAGGGCGAGGCCCCGCTGGAATTCAAGGACCTACCCTGTCGCAACCCCGACATGAAGAATCTCGAATGGGTCGGCTTCATCAGCAACGCCGACGAGAAGACGGAGTTCTACCTCGACGACCTCACGATCCTGACCGACAGCCCGATCCGCTGATCAACGCGCGGGCTTGGGATGCTCGCGGAAGAAGCGAGCGATGAGCTCGCTCGAGCCCTTGGCGTATTCATGCCCGCCGCCATGCAGGGCGGTCACGAGCGGGGCGCCCTTGGCCGAAGGATAGATCGTCGCGTCGAGCACGCCTTCCTTGGCCCAAGGAGCCCCTTCTTCCGCACAACCATTGATCCGGCGGACCTCGGCGAAGGTCGCCTTCTGCCAGGCGAATTTGACCAGCGGATCGCCTTCCCCGGCGACATGGATGACCGGCAAGGGGGTGGACGGCCGGCCCTCCGCCCGGAGACTGCCCGCCACCGAGCCGATGGCGGCGAACACCTCCGGCCGGGCCTGCCAGAGGAGGTAACTGAAGGCCGCCCCGTTGGAGTGACCCATGGAATAGATCCTGCGCTCGTCGATCGCATGCCGCTTCTTCAGGTCGGCCAGCATCGCATCGAACAGACGGAAATCACGCCCTCCCTCGCTGGTGACCGAGGTCTGCCAGCCAGGCATGCGCCCTTCCTTGTCGACGAGCGGCGAGACGGTGGGCAGCCCCTGCGGAAAGACCAGGAGCGAAGTCTTGTCGGCCGTCGCATAGCCCCAGCGACCCGCCGCCTGCGCCGAGCGGCCGCCGTGGCCATGCCAGCAGAAGACCAAGGCGAGGGGCCCTTTGACGTCCGCGGGCACCCGCACCAAGGCCGTCCGCTTGACGCCGTCGATCTCCCACGACTGCTCGACGAAGCCCTCCGGGGGCTTGGCCGCGAGCAGCTCGCGCAGTTTGCCTTGGGCGGAGACATCGGCGGCGCAGAGCAGCGACAGGAGAGCGAGGAGGAAGTGTTGCATGAAACAGAAGGGGCTCACCGATGAAACACCGGTGAGCCCCTCGAGTTGCGGCCTCGGCGGCTTATTCGCGGCGACCGGCGAAGAAGCGGATGACGTAGAAGAGCAGCGTGACGAAGGCCGAGAACAAGATGAAGGCCGCCGCGACGTGCTGATCGGTCTCGAGGGTGTTCTTGATCTCGTTGGTCTGGTAGAGGATCACGGTGGACATCAGCACGATCATCGCGATGGAGAACCAGGCGCCCAGGCTGAGGCCCGCGATGGCGGCCACGATGACGATCGCGAGGACCGCAAAACCACCGATGACGATGGCGACCTTGAGGAAGGAGAAGTCGAGGTTGGTCATGAACACCAGGGCGGTGAGGCCCGCGATCATGCCGGCGGTGACGATGCCCGCGGGGATGAGCACGCTGCCGGCGTTACCCTTGGTGGAGAGGACGACGTAGCCGATGAGCGGAATGAAGATCAGGGCTTCCAGGATGACGTAGAGCCCCAGGCCGGCGTATTGCGAACCACGCGAAGCGCGGTTGAAGGCCAGCGACTGGGCCAAGGTGGTGGCGCCCCAGAAGGCGAGCATCACCAGGAGGATGCTCCAGCCGCCCAGCGACTGCATCATGGAGAAGAGGCCGGTGAAGAGGGAGTAAGCCACGCCCTGCTTCTGGTCGAAGCCGACGAAGAACAGCGCGAGGAGGGCCGCGAAACCGGCGAAAGCCAGGGCGACGAGGCCGTAGGTACGACGGAAGAAGGCCGCGCGATCGGCGGCGGGTGCGTCGGCGACGATGAAGGGATTGGATTCGTGCATACCCAGATAAGCATAAGGGTTTGGCCGGACAGTCAAGCCCCCCACGGACGTCAGGGATGGCGATAGCGTACGGCGACGATCCGGAACCGCCGGCCGAGTCCCGGCCCGGGATGCTCCTCCGGCTGGCGCTGGACGGTCATCTCGCACAGACAGGCGCCCCCCTCGCCTTCGGCCCGACCAGTCACGAGGAAGGTGTCACCGCGTACGGTCAACACGGGCGCCCAAGCCTCGAGCAGGTCCGCCGCTTCCAGCCGGGAAGGCAGGCCGGCGGCGGGCACTTCAGGAATCGCATTGATGCGCGCCTCCCCCAGAGAGCGCGTGAGCAAAGGCGAACGGGCGAAAGCTTCCAGCGAGGGAAAAGGCCAGCCGCACTCGGGTTGCAGCCGGACGATGGCCTCCGCCCAGACTCGAAATCGCGCATCAGGAATCTTCCGCACGGCCTGCGCGGTCAGCAGCGCCGAGGCCGTCGTGTCATCGAGGTTCGGGATGGCTTGGTCGGGCAGATCCAGCGGCGCCAGCGACCCCCAATGGGGCTGACCGGCCCCCGCCGGACGGGTAAAGACAAGGGAGCCTTGCAAAAGGCTGGGTGTGAACGGCCCACCCGCTGCGGACCGCCAAGCCTCCGGAGTGCCACGCAAAAAAGACTCCCATTCGACGGGATCGCGGCTGTTCAGGTTCCAGGGACCGACCACGAACCAGTCGGCGGGGGCCGCGGGGCCGGGCTTCCGGGCGAGGAGAAACGGTTGATGTGAATCG
>JBJOMV010000140.1:0-3453 GCA_046052185.1 Verrucomicrobiota bacterium
CGGTCGCTTCGGCCGGCCTGATCTTCGGCAACGTCTCGGTGGTCTTCGTCGACAAGGCCGGCGCCCAGCAGGTCTGGTCGATGTATCCGCAGCTCCAGCCCGACGGCCAGAGCCTGCGTCGCTGGGGTAAGATCCATGACGGCGAGAAGCTTCCCGGGGCAGGGCAGGGCATCTACGCCGCTGAGTCTAATAAGTGCTATCTCGCGGTCGCGGGCGGCCGCCTGCAGCTGACGAACATGACGACCGGCACGGTCCGCTGGGACGGCGAAGCTCCTTCCGGCGCGCTCCGTCAGGTGGCCTTCGCCGGCAACTACGACCGGTTCACGGCGCTGTCCGCCGACGGCAAACTGCACCGCTGGAACGTCGTCGACCATCACCCGGAATCGTCATGGAAGGCTTTCTTCGGCAAGGTCTGGTATGAGGGCGCCACCGGCCCGGCCTATTCCTGGCAGTCGAGCGCCGGTTCCGACGAGTTCGAGCCGAAGTATTCCCTCGTCCCGCTCTTCTACGGCACCGTCAAGGGTACGTTCTACGCCTTGCTCTTCGCCCTGCCGATCGCGCTGACCGCGGCCGTCTACGTCTCCCAGTTCCTGCGCCCGGAATACCGCCAGGTCGTCAAGCCGGTCATGGAGGTCATGGCCTCGCTGCCTTCCGTCGTGCTGGGCTTCCTCGCCGGCCTCTGGCTCGCGCCGCTGGTCGACCCCCGCCTCGTCTCGCTCTTCTGCGCCATCGGCATCCTGGCGCCCGCCGCCCTCTTCGCCGGCTTCCTCTGGTCCGTCCTGCCGCAGCCCGTCCGTCGGCAGGTCCGTCCGGGCATGGAGTTCCTCTGGCTGCTGCCTTTCCTCGCGCTTTGCGCTTGGGCCGCCTGGCAGGCCGGCCCGGCGATCGAGTCGTTGTGCTTCACCGTCAAAGACAGCGCCACCGGCCTGCCGATCGCGGACTTCCGCGAGTGGTGGCGCCAGACGACCGGTGAGACGTATGACTCCCGCAATTCCCTCGTCGTCGGCTTCGTGATGGGTTTCGCCGTCATCCCGATCGTCTTCACGATCGCCGAGGACGCGCTCTCCAACGTCCCTAACTCGCTCGTCTCCGGCTCGCTCGCGCTCGGCGCCAGCCGCTGGCAGACGGTGTGGAGCGTCGTCGTCCCGACCGCGATCTCCGGCATCGTCTCGGCGGTGATGATCGGCTTCGGCCGCGCTATCGGCGAGACGATGATTGTCGTGATGGCCACGGGGAACACGGCGGTAATGGACACGAATCCGTTCAGTGGCATGCGGACGCTCTCCGCCAACATCGCCGTGGAGCTGCCGGAAGCCGCCGCCGGCCACACGCACTACCGAGCGCTCTTCCTCGGCGCCTGCTGTCTCTTCCTGCTCACCTTCGTGATCAACACCCTCGCCGAAGTCCTCCGCCAGCGCCTCCGCGAGCGCTACAAAGTCGTCTGACCCATGGCTTCCTCTTCCGACAGCAGCACTCCCCGGGGCGAAGCCTGGGTCTGGTTCAGCGGCCTCGGCCTCATCATCGGCTTGGGCATGGTCATCGGCCTGCTGTCCCTGGTCCTGCTGAACGGCGCCGCGGTGTTCTGGGCTCCGCCCGTGCCCGTCGCGCAGGTCGACGACGGCCGCGTCCTCATCGGCCAGCTCGCCCAACGTCGCGTCCGCGCCGGCTCGCCGGCCGACCATCCCGTCTATGAACGCCAGTATCAGGTCGGTCTCCGCGAACTGAACGGCAATTCCTACCTCTGGGTCGACGAAGCCAAGATCAAGGGCGAGACCTTCCCGGCGGACGTCCTCGGCCTGGAGCGCGTCGAGAACGGGCCGGCCTTCGTCCGTCCGCAGTCCCTGCGCAAGTCCGACGGCAAGGTCATCCCCGCGACCGACCCTGCTTTCGAAGCGGCCTTCCAAGTCGAAGTCGTCGCTGCCGCGGCCGTGCGCGAGAAGCTCATCGAGATCACCCGCCACCGTATCGGCGACGTCAACGCGGCCATGGACAAGGCCCGCGTCGCGCTCCGCCGGGCCGAGGACCTCAAGCTCACAGAGGAGGTCGCCGCGCTCCAGAAGGAGATCGCCGGGCTCGACGGACGTTTCGCCGCCTTGCAGGACGAGGCCAAGCAGGTCGTCGCCGGGGGCGCGGTCGCTTCGCTTGTCTCGCAGGACGCCGCGGGCCGTGAGGTCGTGGTTCCCCTTACGCAGGTCATCCGCGCCTGGTTCCCGAATCGCCTCGATACCTGGGGCCGAGTGAAGCTCTTCGGCTCCCGTCTCGGCGAGTTCATCTTCGACGAGCCCCGCGAGGCCAACACCGAAGGCGGCCTGATGCCGGCCATCTTCGGCACGCTGGTGATGACGGTCTTCATGAGCCTGCTGGTCACGCCCTTCGGCGTCATCACCGCCATCTACCTGCGCGAATACGCCCAGCAGGGCGCCGTGCTGCGGATCGTGCGCATCAGCGTCAACAATCTCGCCGGCGTGCCCTCGATCGTCTTCGGCGTCTTCGGCCTCGGCTTCTTCGTCTATGTCCTCGGCGGTTCGATCGACCAGCTCTTCTTCGCCGACCAGCTGAAGTATAACAACAATACGCCCGTCTTCGGTACGGGCGGCTTGCTCTGGTGCTCGCTCACGCTCGCCCTGATGACCTTGCCGGTCGTCATCGTGGCCACGGAAGAAGCCCTGGCGGCCGTCCCGCGCGGCATGCGCGAGGCTTCCTTGGCCACCGGCGCCTCGAAGTGGCAGACCATCCGCGACATCCTCCTGCCCGCCTCCGCGCCGGGCATCCTGACCGGCGTCATCCTCGCCATGGCCCGTGGGGCAGGGGAGGTCGCCCCGCTCATGCTCGTGGGCGTCGTGAAGCTCGCCCCGTCGCTGCCGTTCGACGGCTCCGCGCCTTTCCTGCACATGGACCGCAAGTTCATGCACCTCGGCTTCCACGTGTATGACCTCGGCTTCCAGTCGCCCGACTCCGACGCGGCCCGCCCGATGGTCTTCGCGACCACGCTCCTGCTCATCGTCCTGGTCGTCTGCCTGAACATCGGCGCGATCTGGATCCGCAACCGCCTCCGCGCCCGCTTCAAGGGCGCCTCCTTCTAAAAACAAACCCACTCATGTCCCAGACCATGAACCCTCCTTCCTCTTCCCGCATCAAGGTCCGCCCCGCCGCCGAGCGCGAAGGTCGCAAGGACTACATCAGCATCCGCGACTTCGGTTTCTGGTATGGCCAGAAGAAGGCCCTCGACGCCATCTCCCTCGACATCCCGGAGCGCCAGGTCGTCGCCTTCATCGGTCCCTCCGGCTGCGGTAAGTCCACGCTCCTGCGCAACCTGAACCGCATGAACGACCTCGTCGACGGCATCCGTCACGAAGGCGATATCACCATCAACGGCCGTTCGATCTATGACCCCGGCCTGGAGGTCATCTCCCTCCGCCGTCGCGTCGGCATGGTCTTCCAGAAGTCCAACCC
>JBJOMV010000141.1:0-3448 GCA_046052185.1 Verrucomicrobiota bacterium
CGAGTCGACCAGCCCCATGCCTACCTCCTGCGCAGCGCGAAGGACGGCAGGCTGATCGCGCGGTTAGGCGCCACCGATGATGCCGACCTGCGCAAGGCCGGCTGGCAGCCGGTCCGGCCGTTCGTGGCCAAGGACCGGGAAGGCAAGTTCGACATCTGGGGAATCGTCACCCGGCCGCACCCCTTCGATCCCAAGAAGAAATACCCGGTCATCGAGAACATCTACGCGGGCCCGCACGGCTCCTTCGCCCCTCGCGCCTTCAATTGGTGGCACCGCAACCATCGTGAGCTTTCGACCCTCGGTTTCTACGTCGTGCAGCTCGACGGACGCGGGACGAACCATCGTGGCAAGGAATTCCACCAACAGAGCTGGCGTAACCTCAAGGACGGAGGTTTCCCGGACCGCATCGCCTGGATGCAGGCCTTGGCCAAGAAGGAGCCGAACATGGACCTTTCCCGCGTGGGCATCTTCGGTGGCTCCGCCGGCGGGCAGAACACCGCGCACGCCCTGCTCCTGCACGGCGGCTTCTACAAGGCCGGCGCGGCGGATTGCGGGTGCTACGACAACCGGGTCGACAAGCTCTGGTGGAACGAACAGTGGCTGGGCTACCCCCTCGGTCCTTGGTACGACGAGAACTCCTGCTCCCGCTACGCCGCCAACCTTCGCGGCCGACTCTTCCTCTCCGTCGGCGAGTCCGACACCAATGTCGACGTGAAGTGCAGCTACGACTTCCGCGACGCGCTGCTCGCCGCCGGCAAGAAAGACCAGATCGAGTTCCATGTCGTCCCGGGCGCCAACCACGGCGCCGGCGAATCGAACGAGATGCGAGAGAAGCGGGCCCGCTTCTTCCGCGACGCCTTAGGCGGCCCCCTGCCCTTATGACCGACCCGACTCCCGCCGGCCTGATCGAACTGCGCCTCAGCAACGTCGGCCAGCTCTTCAACACCATGGATCCGTCGCCCTTCCACGAGCGCGACCTCGACCATGACGCCGAAGAGTTCATCCTCAGCTGGGCCCGCGAACATGAACGCGATGCCGATCTCCGGCTCCGCGTCGTCCTGAAGCAGCCGGCGGATCAAGAGGCGGCCGGACAGGTCCGGGAGTCCATCCGGCATTACTTCGAATACCGGGCGCGCATGGCTCGGCGGGAATTGCGCGACCTCTTCCGCGAGGGCCGGACCGCCCTAGCCATCGGGGTGCTGTTCCTGGCCGCGACCTTGGTCCTCCGCGGGCTCATCCCGGAGAGTGGCTGGACCGAAATCGTCCGCGAAGGGCTGATCATCTGCGGCTGGGTCGGCCTCTGGAAGCCCATCGACATCCACCTTTACCGTTGGTGGCCGCTGAAGGCCCACGGCGACCTCCTGGCCCGCATCGGTCGGTGTCAGGTCGAAGTCGTTTTCGAGCCCTGAAGGCAGGCTCTCTCCGCCCTTATGGGGTGGGTAAGAAGGGCCAAAATAACGAATTTTTTACGATGAGGCATTGACTGGGGGGGTGCCCTGCCCCAATCCCAACCTTTCGCATGCAGAATTTCGCGAGCCAGTGCCTGGACCAGACCAAGGCCCTCCTCAAACTCAACTTCAACTCCCTCGCTCCTGACGGCACTGTCGTGCCGGTCGAAGGCGAGGTCTCCCGCGCCGACGAACCCGGCCACGCCGCCCTGGCCTTCGGGGAATACTTCCGGGCCACCGGCGAGCTCTCCCTCGACCGCCAGAACATCGCCGAGATCGTCGCCAAGACGATCACCGCCCAGGTCCGCATCAGCCAAGGTTCCGACAACGGCATGGCCTTCGCCTGCCTCGGCCTCCTCGCCTTCGGTCCGACCCGCGAACGCAACCCCGTCTGGGAGCTCCTCGATGAACCGACCCGCGCCCTCATCGACGAACGTCTGGCCGTCGAGCATGACCACCACGACCACGTCCAGGCCTTCGACATCGCCAAGGCCGTCTGCCGCTTCTCCTTCGGCCTGACCAAGAAGGACGAGACCGGCGCGCTCGTCGACCGCTTCATGGACCGCATCACCGCGGCCTCCACCGGCGGCTTCCACGACGACGCCTCCAAGGCCGCGAACGCCGACAATTTCGGCGGCACCTTCGACCTCTACGGTGTCGTCTCGCTGATCTTCATCCGCCAGTCCCTCCAGCTCCACGCGAACATCCAGGTCCGTGACGCCAAGCTGCCCAAGCTCCGCGGCCTCGCCGAGAAGTACCTCCGCGTGATCATGGACACCGTGCGCGAAGACGGCCTCGGCTGGAGCTACGGCCGCGGCATCGGCGCCTACGGCCAGATGCACTGCATCACCCTGCTCCTCCAGGCCCTGCGCGACCGGTGGGTGCCGGTCGACAAGGAGCCGCTGGCCCGCGACCTCGTCCGTCGCCTGTACGCCCATTTCTTCACGACGTTCTTCGACGCCGAACACGGCGTCATCGTCATCCGCGACGGCGAACGCGACACCATCCCGGGCCACACCACCCGCATGGCGAACTTCGACGCCGCCCGCTACCTTTCGCAGTGGTCGCGCCTCGCCAAGACCATCGGCGGCGCGATGGACGTGGTCAAGCCGGCCAGCCGCCTGCCGGTCTGCCGCTTCTTCTCCTACGACAAATCCCCGCGCAAGGAACAGGGCCTGCTCTCGTATCAGGATCCCGCCTCGGGCCTGCACGTGATCCTGCCGCTGGTCTCCGCCGGTTCGCACCGCTTCTCCGACTCGCTGGCCTTCCCGCACATGCCGGGCGTCTTCGACTGGCCGTCCAACCAGACGACCACCCCGTTCATCCCGGAGTTCACCATCGGCGGCAAGGTCTTCACGCCTTCCTTTTACGGCAAGAACGCCCAGGTCGCCATGGGCACCAAGGCCGGCACCTACCACTTCCGCTACGATCAGCCCGACCTCATCGACCGCGATGAGAAGGTCTCCGCCAACCTCGCCTCCCTCAAGGTCGACTGGGAGTTCAACGGCGGCCGCATCGTGGGACGTTTCACGCTCACCGCCAAGGCGGCCGTCGTGCTCGAAGATTTCCGCCTGGTGCTCCCGATCGCCGCGACCCATTCGCGGATGACGCCGGGCAACGCCCTCGTCCTCGGCGCCGAATCGCATCGTTGCGAGGTCCTGAAGGACGACTTCCACGCCGCCTGGGCCGAGACCAAGGTCGTGAGCGACAACCCCAAGCACCGTACCTGCTGGGGCAAGGTCCACTTCTACCAGACGTTGCAGCGCGACAAGCCGATGCCGCTGCGCGCCGGCACGAGCTACGCCTTCGAGATCGCCTACCAGCCCCATATCGTCCGGGCCGGCGACGCGGTCTGAGGGCGGTTTCCCCGCCGCGCCAGCCTTCGGGGTTGTCCTGCCCCCTGACCCTGCCCTATGTCCCTAGGGTAACTCTTCATGCCCAGTCCGTTCTACATCACCACGGCCATCGACTACGCCAACGGCTCGCCGCACCTCGGCCAT
>JBJOMV010000142.1:0-3437 GCA_046052185.1 Verrucomicrobiota bacterium
AGCGTCTTCAGGTAGGCGAAGAGGTCCGTGATCTGCTCGTCCGTGAAGCCGTCGAGCAGGCCTTCCGGCATGAGCGAGCGGCGCAGATATTTGGCGGACGCCACTTCGGCCTTGGGCACGCGGCGGTCGGCGCCGCCGGCCTGACGGATGACGTAGGCGGTCGCGTCCTCGGAGACGTAGAAGGCTTCGATGACCTCGCCGGCCTTGAGCTTGACCTGGAAGATGCGATAGGCGGCTTCGATGGCGGCGTTGGGCTCGATGATATTGCGGATGACGGCTTCCATGCCCATCGCGCCGGCACCGGAAAGGTTAGGTCCGATCTGGCCGCCCTGCCCGTTGATCATGTGGCAGGACTGGCAGAGCGCGACGAGGGCCTTGCCCTTGGCAGGGTCGCCGGCCTTCGCTGACAGCGCCGTGAAACGGGCGGTCTTCTGGGCGATGGCCGCAAACTGTTCCGCGTTGAGCAGCGGAGGAGCGTCGGTGGTGCGCACGATCTTCGCGCCCTGACCGAGCTTACCCCAGGCGGCGTCACCGCTGGCGGAAGCGAAGACGAGCGACCCCGGCAACTGCTCGCCCGCGAAGGTACGGGTCATGTTCGTGCGAATCTCCGACGGTTTACGCTCGACGTTCCAGATACGGTATTCGGCGAGGGCGCCCTGCGTGCCACCCTTCGGCGTCGACCAGCCGATGGTGAGCCCGGGCAGGTCGTGCGGTTGGGGCGACTTCGACGTGCCGGTGAGCTCGCCATCCTGATAGATGCGCAGGACACCCGTGGCATCACGAGTTAGCGCGATGTGCGTCCAGATACCGGAGGAAGTCGGCTTGGACGAGACCACGGCGTCATGGATCTTGGCCCCCAGGTAGGCGCGGAAGACGCCGCCCGCGAAGTTAAGGTCCAGCAGGCCCGGCGCGCCGAGGATGCTGTCGTTGTTGTCGACCTTGCCGTCGAGTCGTACCCACGCCTCCACGGTGAAGGCGCCCTTGAGGGCCAGGCCGGACTTGGCGACGGCGTCATTGGAGCCGTCCAACGCCAGTACGCTGCGGAACACGCCGCCCAGCTGGGCCGATACGGCCGCGAGCTCGGGGCTGTCGCCGAGGGCGATGGCAAGCTTCTCGGCGACGGGAGTCTCGATGTCGGCGACGGCGACGGACTTATCCGCGAGCCCGGCGGCGATGGCCTTGGCGCCGGCCTTGGTGCCGCTAATGCCGTCGAGCACGACCTTACGGTCATTGACGGACAGTTTGGGATAGAAACCCATCGCCAGGCCGGCGGCCTGCGGGGCGCGGGAAGCGACCAAGGCGCGCAACGCGAGATTCGAGATCTCCGCCGGAGCAGCACCGATGAGCGCGGCCACGGCCTCCGGCTTGGTCGTGCGGAGCTGCTGAAGCCCCAGGAGCGCTTCACGACGGGAGTCTTCGCGAGCGAGGAGCCCGAGCAGTTCGTGCTCGAGGGCGAGCAGCTGGAATCCGCCGATGAGCTGGGCGGCGAGGGCACGCTCGACAGCTCCCTGGACGAGCAAGGCCTGGGCGGCCTCGGCGACGACGGGTCCAACCTTGGCGGGGTCGAGGTCGGTGCGGGTGACGAGGAGGAGTTCGACGACGCGATTACGGACGGCGGCATCGGCGAGGAGCTTGCGCAGCACGGCTACGCTGGCCGGCTGGTCGAGGGTCTGGGCCACGGCGAAGAGCTCATCCGGGCCGGGCGCGCGGTCCAATTGGCCGACAAGCTCGGCGACGAGCGGGGCGCCGACCTTCGGGTCAAGCGCGAGCGCGGCGAACATCCGTCCTTCGGCCGGCAGCGTCTTGGCCTCCTTCGAAGCAAGGAAGGCAGCGACCGCCTCCGGCTGACGCTCGAGATACATGCGCACGAGGAAGCGCTCGAAGTCACGCTCATAGGCGACGCCGACCTTGATCGGCTTACCGCTGCGACCCGGGGCGACGGGTCCTTCGAGGGACGGGCCGGCGAAACGCATCAGCGCGCCGAGGGCGGCGGGCCACTTGGCGGAAGATTCACCGAGGGCCTTGATGGCCGCGGCGCGGACTTCCGTGTCAGGGTCGGCGGAGAGCGCGGCGAGGGATTCGTGATGCGGCGTCCATGCGCCGAAGTGGCGGAGAGCGTTCACCGCTTCGCGACGGATGTTGCGATTGGGGTCGGCCAGCAGGCGCATGGCCAACGGCCCGATCTTACGACCGTGCTCACCCAGTACCCAGAGGGCCTGGATACGTCGGGCGGCGGGGGCGGTGGAGTCACCGGCGATCGCGGCGAGCGTGCCTTCAAGGGCTTCGCCTTCGTTGCCACGGTCGGCCAACGTCTGCCAGGCCAGATGCGCGTCGGCCGTCACCTTGGAGCCGAGGCGGGCGATGAGGTCGGCGGACGAGAGCTGGGTGTAATCGGGGACGGCCGGCGGGACGAAGCCCTTCGGCTTGATACGCCAGATACGGCCCGACTGCTTATCGCGATCGGGGTGATTGCGGGCGACCTCGTTGTGGCTGATGATCTTGTTATACCAGTCGATGACGTAGAGGCACCCGTCGGGGCCCATGGTCATCGCGATCGGGCGGAAGAACGGGTCGTCGCAGGAGACGAAATCCTCTAGGCGCTCGAGGCGGTAACCGGAGCCCGCGCGGTGCTGGCGAATCGCGTTGACCTTCGAGGTGATCGGGTTGGCCACGTACATCACGCCGTCGAAGCCCTTCGGCCAGACGCCGACATCGGAGAGCGCGAGGCCGCTGAGACCTGACCCGCTCATCTTGAAATGCGGGGCCTGCACCGGGAACGGCGGCTGGTAGGATTTGGCGAGTCGGTCCGCGCAACCGGGATAGAGCGCGTATTCATGGAACGGCATCACCGGGTAGCCGTAATCGTTGGCTTCCTGGATGAAGCACTCTCCTTCGCCGGTGAGCACGAGCCCCCAGATATTGCAGGGGCCGACGCTCGTCGGCTCGAAGAAGCTGCCGTCGGGCCGGAAGCGCGCCATGCGCGTGTTCGGGAAGTCGGTGACGTCCCCCTTTGCGGAGGTAACCTTGCCGGAATTGAACGCGCCCTGCGCGAGCCAGAACCAACCCCACGGGGCGCGGGTGAACTGGTGCGGGAAGAGGTGCGAATCCTGGATGCCGAAGCCGGTCAGCAGGACCTCGCGCTTATCGGCCTTGCCGTCGCCGTCGGTGTCGCGGAGGAACACCACGTCGTGTCCGTGCTGGACGACCGCGCCGTCCTTGTAAGGCAGGACGCCTTCGGGGATCGCCAGGCCGTCGGCGAAGGCGCGCGGCTGACGCACCCCCGGTTCGAAGGGCCGGTCGAAGACGATCACCTTGTCGCGGGCCTTGGACTTATAAAGGGCCTCGGCGGCGGCGGGGTTCTCGTTGGCGTCGACCGGGTATTCCAGCGCGGTGCTGGACCACGCCCTGCCCTGCTGGTCGAAGATCAGCATGATGAA
>JBJOMV010000143.1:0-3353 GCA_046052185.1 Verrucomicrobiota bacterium
CCTTGGTCTTGGCGGAAGCCGCGGCGCAGGCCGCCCCGGTCAAGGGAGTGGCGGCGGTCGCCAATAATTTCCAGGTCGCCCTCCTGGCGTTCAAGTCAGGTGGCTGGATCGTCGCCTTGATCGGCGCTGCCGCGATGGTCGGACGGCTCCTCGTCGACGAAGCCGCCGACGCCAGCTGGCAGCGTTCGCTCCGGCACGTGCTCGCCGCCGCGATCTTCGCGGTCATCGCCTACTTCGTCATGTTCCAGTGGGAGCTGTCCTCGCTCAACAAGGCGATCGTCCAAGGCCTCTGCGGCGCCGTCGCCCCGGAACTCGTCGACTGGGTGACCTCGAACATCCGCCGGAAGCTCGGTTACAAGGACAAGCAGAAGACCCCCGCTTGGAAGAATCTCTTCTCGCGGAAGAAGAAGCCGAAGCGCCGTCGCCGGCCTGGCTCCGCCAAGAAGGCCGCCCCGGCCAAGGCTCCGACCAAGCAGGCTGCTCCCAAGAAGGGCGCGAAGAAGCCCGCCGCCAAGAAGGCGCCGGCCAGGAAGGCTCCCGAAAAGAAGCCGCGCGCCCCGAAGCCCGCCGCGCCTAAGCCGGATGACGGCCAGGCCACCCTCAACCTTTAAACAAAAAAAACGTCATGTGCGCCCAGCGTAGCCGCGGTCGATCCGCCAAGAACAACCTCATCCAAGCCGAGATCGGCATCGTCGGCATGGCCGTCGTGACGCTCCTCGTCTCGCTGGCCGGCCTCTGGTTCAGCCATGAGCTCAAGGGCACCACCGAGCGGGTCCGCACGACGACCCTCAGCGTGCAGGCTTCCGTCGAGGCTTATAAGTCGGCCATGAAGTCGGCCGAGACTTCGGTCGTGCTCCTGACGGACGAAGGCACCAAGTCCGACAACAAGAACGTCGAGGTCACCGCGAACAACGCGACCGCCGCGCTCGTGCTGGCCGAACGCGACACGAAGGAATCCGTCAAGCTGCTGGACCAGGTGATCGAGCTGCTCGCCACTTACGAGACCGTGACGGTCACGTTCGGCGCTTCGGCCTTCATCTTCGCGCTCTTCGTCGCGATCCGTCGCTTCCGCATGTGAGCGGGCCGGCGGCTCAGGCGAAGTGACCGAAGCCGCGGATCTTGATCGGTTCGCCGTCCGCCAGGTCGCGGGCCAGGCCCGTGCCGGCTTCGACCGTGCCTAGGCGCGTGAGCGGCGTGAGCGGGAAGGCCTTGCGGAAGGAGGCTTCGAGCAGGTCGGCGCGGTCGGCGCTGACCGCGAACAAGAGTTCGTAGTCCTCGCCGTCCTGCAGCGCGTGTTCGAGGGCCGGTTTGCCGTCGGATTTCGCGAGCGCCTTCGCGGCGTCGGAGACCGGCAGGGCGGCTACCGCGATGCGGGCGTCGAGCTTCGGTCCCAGCAGGCCCGGCAGGTCTTTGGCGAGGCCGTCGGAAAGGTCGGTGCAGGCCGTCACTTCGCCGTGGCCGCAGAGCCATTCGCCTTCGGCGAGACGCGGGGAGAAATCGAGATGCTTGCCGTAGAGCGAGCCGCCAAGCTGGCCGGTCACGAAGAGCGTGTCGCCTGGGGCGGCGGTCTTGCGGGTCAGGATGCGGTGGGCGAAGCCTTGGACTGCGAGCGTGCCGAGGAACGAACCGTGGGCGCCGCGGCAGATATCTCCGCCGACGATGCGCAGGCCCGCCTTGGCGGCGGCGCGTCCGGCGCCATGGGCGAAGTCGGTCAGCCAAGTCGCATCGACGTCCGGTCCGATCACCAGCGACAGCAGGGCGTCGGAGGGCACGGCGCCCGCCGCGGCCAGGTCGCTCAGGTTGCGGTTCACCAGCTTGGCGCCGGCGCGGATGCCGTCGCAGGCCGCGTCGAAGTGGCGGCCCAGGATCACCGAGTCGATCGTACTGGCGCGGATGGAGCGGCCGCCCGTCGTCGGGAGGTGGGCGCAATCGCCGCCGGGACCTTCAGGGAAGGCCGGGGCGGCGTCGGCGAGGGACTGCACCACGCGACGGATGATCTCTTCTTCGGTCAGCTTCGCGACCGAGCGGTCCGGCAGACTCGTGAGGGCGCCCATGGTTTCAGAGCGTGGAGGCGGCGGGCGCCAGTTTCAACCAAGCGAGGTTCCAGCCGTTGAAGCACGCATGGGCCGCCATGCACGTCAGCAGTCCGTAGCGGTCGCGGACCAGGCACATGAAGGCGCCGAAGCCGAAGAGCGGCAGGGCGGCGGAAGGGCTCTGATGGGCCGCGCTGAAGATCACGCCCGTGAGGCAGGCCGCGATCCACCGTTCGTGGCGCGTGGAGCCCGTGACGAAGAGGCGGCGCAGGCCGGGATAGAGCATGCCGCGGAAGGCGAGCTCCTCCATGACCGGGGCGCCGATGGTGACGGCGAAGATGATCGTGACGAAGCGCCAGCTATCGACGTCCGTCTTGAGCACCGAATCGACGATGTCCTGCGGCGCGTCAACCGGCGGCTCGCCGGCCAGGCCGTGCTGGAAGAGCTGCGTCCAACCGACGTGCACGCCTTTCCAGAGCGCCGAGAAGGCCAGGCCGAGTCCGAAGAGGATCAGCAGCACCAGCAGCAGGCGGGAGAAGCTGAAGGCGCGGGCCGCGCGACGCAGCGGGCTCTCGCTCGGTTCGTCCGCGGTCACGTCCGGGGCCCAGCGCAGAGTCTCCGGGACGAGCGCACCCATCGCGATCATCGTGAGCGCGGCGGCGGACTGGCCGAGGAACGCCGCCGAGAACATGTGGGCCTGGGCGATGCCGAAGTGCGAGGAGAACGCCTGAGCCGCGGCGGCGAGGACGAGCCCGAAGACCACGGTGAAGGCCATCACGCCGGTCACCACGCCGAGCGCGGCGTTCGTGGCGGAGACGGGGAGCGGCGGCGGCACGCCGGGCATCCCGCGCCAGCAGCGCAGGCCGAAGAAGCCGAGCACCGCCGCCGTGAGGTTGGCGCCGACGCATGCCCAGTCCCACGGCCCGAAGGCGTCGAGGGCTTGGGTCAATTCGTCCATCGTCGCTTAGGCGCCGAAGACCTGACGGCCGCCGACGAACGTGGCGCGGACGCGGCCCGTGAGGGCGCGGCCGACGAGCGGGTTGTTGCCGGATTTCGAGACCAGGTCGGTCTTGGCGGGCGTCCAAGCCGCCTTCGGGTCGAGGATGACCAGGTCGGCGAGCGCACCGACCTTGAGCGTGCCGGCGGCGAGGCCGAGGGCCTTGGCCGGACCGTGCGTCAGGCGGGCGATGAGTACGGAGAGGTCGGCGTGGCCGGCGGCGACGAGCGCCGTGTGGGCGGCCGCGAAGGCCGTCTCGAGGGTCGCGGCGCCGAACGGGGCCAGGTCGAACTCGCAATCCTTCTCGGTGGCCGTGCAGGGCG
>JBJOMV010000144.1:0-3349 GCA_046052185.1 Verrucomicrobiota bacterium
CGGGCGGATGGTCGCTTGGACGACCCAATGGAAGCCCAAGGTCGTGGTCTTGGTGGATTACCCGGGGCTCAACCTGCGTCTGGCGGCCGAGCTCCGCAAGGCCGGGTTGTCGCGCGCGGGCCAGGGGCGGACCGCCGTCATCCAATATGTCAGCCCGCAGCTCTGGGCGTGGAAGCCCAAGCGCCGTTTCACCATGGCCCGCGACCTCGACGGCGTCGGGACGATCTTTCCTTTCGAGCCCGCTTGCTATGCCGATACCAAACTGGACGCCCGTTTCGTCGGCCATCCTTTCGCCGAGGCCGGCCACCAGCCGGCGTTGAGGTATGACGCTGACGGCCCGGTGCTCCTGCTGCCCGGCAGCCGGCCGAAGCCGGTCCGGAAGATCTTCCCGGCGTTGGTGGAGGCATTCGCGCTGTTTCGTCGGGACCATCCCGGCCGTCGCGCGCTCGTGCTGCACACCGGCGGTGCCGTGCACGCCGAACTCTACCGTCTGCTCGCCGAGTACGGCGACGAGGCCAAGGGCATCGACCTGCGGCCCGTTTCCGAAGGCCCCGCCGCAGGCTGCGCGGCGCTCGTCAGTTCCGGCACCATGTCGCTCACCGTCGCGCTCGCCGGCATTCCCGGCGCGGTCGTCTACCGGGCGAACCCGCTCACCTGGATCGTCGGCCAGCGGCTCATCGCCGGACGCGTCGACCACCTCGGGATCGCGAACATCCTGCTCAAACGACAGGCTTGGCCGGAGTTCCTGCAAGGAGCTTGCGAGCCGACGGCCTTGGCGGCTCGCCTCGGCGTCTGCGTCGACGGCGTCGGGCCGCGCGACCAAGCCGTGGCGGACGCCGCCGAGCTCGCTCGTCTGCTTTCTGCGGAATCAGGCGCCACTCCCGCGGAGTGGGTCGCTTCCTATCTCCCGAAGGCATGAATCCCCCGCTGAAGATCGCCGTGCTCGGCTGCGGTTATGTCGGCGCCGAATTCGCCCGCCAGGCGAGGGCGGCCGGGCATGATGTCCTTGGTGTCGTGCGGTCCGAGGCCTCTCGCGACAAGCTTCGGGCCGAGGGCATCACGGCGGAAGCTTTCGATCTCTACGCTGGCGACTGGGCCCTTTTGCCACGCGGCTTCGACGCCGTCGTCTACGCGGCCAGCACGGGAGGCGGTGGCCCCGAGGCCTATGCCTTGGCTTACGACACCGGCGTGAAGCGGGCTCTCGCCTGGGCCGCCGTGGTCGGCGCGCAGGCCTTCGTCTTCACCAGCTCCACCGGCGTATATCGTCAGGATGACGGCCGCATCGTCGACGAAGAGAGCGTCGTCGGCGGCGCCCCGACCGCGGATGCGATCCTCGGCGGCGAGCGGGCCGTGCTGGCCGCAGGCTTCGCTCGCGCCCGGGTCTTGCGCTTCGGCGGCCTCTACGGGCCCGGTCGCCATCATCTCGTCGATCAGCTGCGCCGTGGTGACCGCGTCATCGGCGGGCGCGTCGACCATTACATCAATTACCTCCACCGCGATGACGCGGCGTCGTCGATCCTCGCGGCGATCGTCGGCGGACCTGCTGGTGCGCGCGTCTACAATGTCGGCGACGGACGTCCCGTGACGAAGGAAGCGCTCGCGCGCTGGATCGCGGAGTGGCTGGGGCAGGGCGAACCGATCTTCGATCCCACGGCTCCGGCGGGTCCGCGGGTGGCCAAAGGGGGCCGGACCCAGCCCAGTCGCATCGTGGCGACGGGGCGGATCCGGGCGGAACTCGGCTGGAAGCCTGCTTTTGCTGGGGTTTTCGATGGTCTGGCCCCGTTTTTGGCCTGACCTGAAAGTCCGGGGTGTTGCGGGGTCTTACCCCTTTAGCCATCAAACCGTAACATAGGCATGAGACGATGCGGTCGCATTCCACCCAACTCATGACCCACCGAATCAAACACCTGCTCGTCGCCGCGGCCGCCCTTGGCTGTGCTCACGCCGTTGCAGCCGAGCGAAACCCCGCCCTCGACCTCCTGGTCAAGAAGGGTCTGATCACCGCCGAAGAGCGCGCGCAAGCTCTCGAGCAATCGGCGATGGCCAAGATGGCCGCCGGCCCCCGAGACATCCCTTGGTACGAGAAGGTCTCCATCGACGGTTACACCCAGGTCCGTCACACCGAGCAGATGTCCACGGACGCCTACCTCACGCGCGCCGACAACGACCGCTCCCTGGACCCGAATCAGTCCCTGATCGTCCGCCGAGGCCGCTTCAAGCTCGCCGGTGATTTCGGCCGCGTGTACCTCTACTCCCAGTGGGATCTGGCCGCCAGCGTCGACTCCGGCACTACCCGAAACTTCGGCCTCCAGACCCGTGATCTCTATGCGGATATCGCGATCGACGAAGCCAAGGAGCACCGCATCCGCGTCGGCGTCTCCAAGGTCCCTTACGGTTGGGTCAATCTCCAGTCTTCTCAGAACCGCCTGACGATGGAGCGTCCGGAGGCCCTGAACTCCGCGGTCGAAGGCGAGCGCGACCAGGGTGTCTACTACATGTACGCTTCCACCGAAAGCCGCGCCCTCTTCAAGAGCCTCGTCAAGGACGGCCTCAAGGGCTCCGGCGACTACGGCGTCTTCACCGCCGGTTTCTACAGCGGCAACGGCCTCAATAAGGCCGACAACAACGGCGAAGTGCACAGCCTCGTCCGCTTCAGCTACCCCTGGGTCGCTGCCAGCGGCCAGATCTACGAAGCCGGTGTCGGCGCCTATGCCGGTCGCTTCAAGATCGGTACCGAAGCCATTTCCACGTCCGTCGCTGCTCCCACGATGAGCACCCGCGACTCCACCGATGGTTTCGTCGATCGTCGCGCATCCGCCCACTTCATCATGTACCCGCAGCCGTGGGGCATCGAAGCCGAGTGGACCACCGGTCAGGGCCCGCAGATGAACGACGCCCGCACCCGCGTCGAAAAGAGCTACCTGAACGGCGGCTACGTTCTCGTGAATTACCGTCATAAGTACGGCGAACAGTCCGAGCTCATCCCGTTCGTCCGCTGGAACTACTTCGACGGCGCCCGCAAGTTCGGCAACAACGCCCCCAAGCTGGTGGTCAACGAAATCGATCTTGGTTTCGAATGGCAGTGGCGCAAGGAAGTCGAACTGCAGCTGCAGTACACCTTCTCCGACGAGCGCACGAACTCCAGTGCCACCAGCCCGACCGTCATCAACGGTTCGCAGCGCCTGGCCCTTCAGCTCCAGTTCAACTACTGAGCCTGGTCTGATCGGGATGTGTTTCGAGGGCCGGCTGGGCAGCCGGCCCTCTTCCGTTGGCGGATTCGCCGACCAGCCCGGGCCTTGCGGTCCGGGCTGTTTCATATCCATGATAAGTCATGGCGGACGTCTATACC
>JBJOMV010000145.1:0-3347 GCA_046052185.1 Verrucomicrobiota bacterium
ATGGCGAGCGGCGAGACGTCGCGGGCGCGCTGGAAGTCGCCGCGCAGCTTCTCCTTGCGGCTCGTCTTCGGGGCCTCGGGGCGGTGGGCGTCGTTCGGGCGATGGGGCATGGGCTCTCTCGGCAGCGCGTGGCTGCAGGCGGGGATGAAAAAGGGCGCGGGAAGGTTAGCAGCGTCACGCTCGCCCTTCCAAGCGGCGCGGCGAGGGTTCGCTCACGTTCGGACGTTTTCGCTGGCCGTCGCCCTCGGCGTGCGCGTTAGTCTGCCGCCTTCCACGCTGCCCCCAGAAAGGTCGACCGCCATGCGCAGGGCCAAGATCGTCGCCACGCTCGGACCCGCCTCCAGCACGCCCGAGGCCATCGAGACGCTCGTGCGCGCCGGGCTCGATGTCGCCCGCCTGAACTTCTCGCATGGCACCCACGAGATGCACCGCGCGAACTTCGAGGCGGTGCGTCGCGCCTCGGAGAAGGCCGGCCGCCCCATCGCCATCCTCCAGGACCTTCAGGGGCCGAAAATTCGCGTGGGCAAATTCCCCGACGGCAAGTTCCTGCTCGAGGAGGGCAAGGAGGTCGTCATCACGACCGACCTCGAAGCCGCCGCCGCGAACGGGATGATTCCCTGCACCTACGCGGGGCTGCCGGGCGACGTCCACAAGGGCGACCCCATCCTGCTCGCCGACGGCATCTTCCGGCTCGAGGTGACGAAGGTGCAGGGGCGCGAGGTCACGGCGCGGGTCATCGCCGGCGGCATCCTGACCGACCGCAAGGGCATCAACCTTCCGGGCACGGCCGTGGCCATCCCGGCGCTCACCGAAAAGGACGTCGAGGACCTGAAGTTCGGCCTCTCGCTCGGCGTGGACTATGTCGCGGTGTCGTTCGTGCGCTCGGCCGACGACGTGCGCGAGGTGCGCAAGTACACGGGCGCCACACCCATCATCGCGAAGATCGAGAAGCCGCAGGCGGTGGAGCGGCTCGACGAGATCTGCCTCGCGGCCGACGGCATCATGGTGGCCCGCGGAGACCTCGGCGTCGAGATGCCGCTCGAGCGCGTGCCGCTCATCCAGAAGATGGCGGTCGAGAAGATCAACCGGTACGGCAAGACGGCCATCGTCGCGACGCAGATGCTCGAGTCGATGATTCAGAACCCGGTGCCGACGCGCGCCGAGGTGTCCGACGTCGCGAACGCCATCCTCGACGGCGCCGACGCGGTGATGCTCAGCGCCGAGTCGGCCTCGGGTCTCTACCCGGAAAAGGCCGTCCGCACGATGGCGACCATCATCGAGGAGGCGGAGAAGAGCCCACGCCAGAGCCGGGCCGAGGTGGACCTGCTGACGAGCGACGGTACCTTCGCGACGGCGGTGGGCCGGGCGGCCACGGCGGCGGCGAACCAGCTCGGCATCCGCACGGTCGTCTGCTATTCGCGCACCGGCGAGACGGCGCGCCTGCTGTCCGAGTTCCGGACGCGGTCGAACATCGTCGCCTTCACGCCGCGCGCGGACGCCTACCACCGCATGGCGCTCTACTGGGGCGTGACGGCGCGGATGGTCGAGCCGTTTCATTCGACCGACGAGATGCTCCAGACCATCTCCGCGCGCCTCATCGCCTCGGGCGACTGCCGCAAGGGTGAGGCCGTCGTCATCTGCAGCGCGGTGCCGCCCGACCGGCCGACGTTCGGCGCGTCGATGATGCAGTTGCTGAGGCTCTGAGAGCCCGCCTCCGCGCCCTTCTCTGAGGTGGCAGCGGTCGGTCAAGCAACTTCTTCTCGATCCGGCACCCGTCGTTGCGTGGATTTGAGCAATGCCTGCCCGACGGGCGACGAAGCCCTGTCGAGAGGAATTTGTACTTCTGTGCAGTGTCAGCACCCGAGCTGGCGTTGTTGTCGTCAGGCTTCCCGTTGACCTCTCTGTGGCGTCGGAATCCGAGGTGGGTCGTCCTTCTCTTCGCGCTCTGTCTTCTGACGGCCTCATCAACGGGCCATCGGCGCATCGTGGGTTGCAAAGGCGGGGCGCCATCTCTCGCACGGCCTGCCGGTTGCCCGGGGCCAAGGGCTTTACGCGCTCTCCGCACACTCCATGCCTTCGAGACTCTTCGACCTGACCACGTGAGACCAACGGAAGCCTGACCGCGAGCCCCGCCAAAGGGCTCGCGCGGTCAGGCGCGATTCACTCCAGCAGCAACGCCTCTTCGGCCGTCGGTCCGCGGAAGTCCTGCTCGTTCTTCCACATCGACAGCATCACGCCGGCGAGTTTCCGGGCCAGAGCGACGACGGCCAATTTCTTCGACCCATGTCGCTTCGCGACACGCCTCGCCCAGGCCCGCAGCCGCGCGGACTCAGCCGTCTTCGACTTCCAGGTTGCCCAACTCGCCTTGACGAGGCTCGTTCGCAGGTACTTCGGTCCCATCTTCGTGATGCCGCCCACCTGCTGCTTGTCGCCGCTGCAAGACATCGATGGGACAAGGCCAAGGTGCGACGCGAGTTCGTGTCCGTTTCGGAACCTCTTGGGCTCATCGATGATCGCGACGAATGTCGTGGCAGTTACCGTCCCGACGCCGGGAATCGTCCGCAGGCGGCGGATGCGTGTGTCGCCCTTCGCTTCCTTCTCAAGCCGTGCGTCGACCTTCGCGATCCTCCGACTCAGAAATGTGACCGTCTCAATCTCCGTCTTTATGGCGAGATGGGCTTCCGGACTCACTTGCGACAGTTGCTTCAGGGCCGCTTCCGGAAGCTTGTGCGGCTCGCATCGCTTCAAGATGATCCCGAACGATAGGAATATGTTTCTGATCGCGGCACAGTGTCGCGACCGAGTTCGGACAAGCCGAGCGCGGGTGTAGACGTTCGTCGCGCGCACGAACTCGGCCTCACTACGCTCGTGGGACTCCCTGAAATTCTCCTTCAGCAGCGCCACGGCGAGCGTCAGCGCGTCACGCTTGTCCGTCTTCTTTCTCTTGCTCCGATGGTCGACGTACATCGGCTGGAAGTTCGGATCCGCCACCACGACCGTGTGTCCGAGTTGCCTCAGCAACGGGGCGACCCAGCGGCTCGTCGTTCCTGCCTCGACCAGAATCCTCGCCTTTCGCGCCTCGTTCGGCACCCCCGACTCGTCGGTAATGCCGAACAAACTCGTGAAACCGTCCCGGTCGGCCGCAAACCGAACCCCGCCAAGCCTCTGCCCGGCCGTGTTCACCTCCGCGTATTCCGCTTCCCGTTTACCCAGGTCGATACCGATAATGCGCATGGCTGGCGTCCTCCGTGCCCCCTGCGGCTCCAGACCGCGTAGCGGTGGCTGTCCGTAAGTCCACCAACTTCGGGGGATGCCAGCCACCTCATCCCATCTCTCGCTGGCGAGAG
>JBJOMV010000146.1:0-3337 GCA_046052185.1 Verrucomicrobiota bacterium
CAGCCGATCCTGGACATGCTTCCCAATTTCACCATGCCCGAACTGGCGTTGATGATCTTCATCCTGCCGATCGCCATCAGCTGGTGGGCCAACTGGTATCCCGGTTCCGAGCCCGGCGGCGGTTCGTACATCGCCCAGCGCATGCTGGCTTCGAAGTCCGAGAAGGACTCCCTCGGCGGCACGCTCTTCTTCAACATCGCCCACTACGTGCTCCGTCCGTGGCCGTGGATCATCACCGCGCTGTGCTCGATCATCGTCTACCCGGACCTCGCGGCCATCAAGGCGGCCTTCCCGGCGGCCGACCCCACCCTCATCGGCCATGATTCCGCCTTCCCGGCCATGCTCATGTTCCTCCCGGTCGGCTTCGTCGGCCTGATGATCGGCGGTCTCATCGCCGCGAACTCCTCGACCATCCTGACGCACCTTAACTGGGGTTCGTCGTATCTCGTGCACGACTTCTACCGTCGCTTCATGAAGAAGGACGCCACGGAAGCCCATTACGTGAACGTCGGCCGCCTCTCGACCGTGCTCCTGTATGTCGTCGCCGCGGTGCTCAGCCTATACATGACCTCGGCCCAGCAGGCCTTCCAGATCCTGCTCTCCATCGGCGCCGGCACCGGCCTGCTCTACATCGCCCGCTGGTTCTGGTGGCGCGTCTCCGCCTGGTGCGAAGTCGTCGCCATGGTGATGTCGCTCGTGACCGCCGTGGGCGTGCCGATGGCGCTGCCGCAGGCGGATTTCGCCACGACGACCCTCTGGCAGGTCGGCCTCACGACCGTGGCCTGGCTCGTCACCGCCTACGTCGGCCCGCAGACGGACCGCGCTACCTTGATCAGCTTCTGCCAGAAGGTGAAGCCTGCCGGCCCCGGCTGGACGGACATCCGCGCCGAAGCCGGTATCAGTGACGTCGAGATCGCGCAGGAGAATCGTGTGGGCTCGGCGTTCGTCGGCTGGATCGCCGGCTGCGCGCTCATCTGGGGCTCGCTCTTCGCCATCGGCAATTTCCTCTACGCTTCCGGAGACCCCCAGCGCCTGACCATGGCGTGGATCCTCACCGCCGTCACGTTCGTCAGCGGCTACGTCCTCCTCAAGGTCACCCAGCAGATGTGGGCGGATAGTACGGCGGCGGAGGGGAGGGAAGAGGCGAAGAGTTCTAGGTAGGGACGGCTCTCCGAGCCGTCCGTGGTGCAAAAGTGCAAATCGGCCTGCGGCCTGTGCAAAGGTGCAAATGTGGAGGCAAATTACAGGTGGCGGGTGGCAGCTTCGGGTGGCAGGTGGCGGGAGTGAGCACTCAGAGGGAAACCGGAGGCCGGATGATTGGCTGGGGTATTTGAGGTAGGGACGCGTCGGCGACGCGTCCGTGTATTCTCCTGAGGTCGCGACACCGTCGCGCCCCTACCTCGATGCTGGCTATGTCGTGACGCGGTCCCGACCCTACCCGATGCAACTAGGTCAGCACGCAGTGCTGACCCTACCTCAAGGCATTGTGCTAACCGCCAACCGCTGGCCGCTAACCGCTACCACCTTTGCCTCTATTCAAAACTAAACTCGCCGTCGGTGGATTCGGCAGGGGGAGGGTCGCCGGCGAGGATGGTGCGGACGAAGAGTTCGCGGTGCTCGGCGCAGGGGCCGTGGGCGCGGAGGGCTTCGACGTGTTCCGGCGTGCCGTAGCCCTTGTGGGTGGCGAAGCCATATTGCGGGTGGCGGGCGTCCATCTCGACGAGCATCCGGTCGCGTTCGACCTTCGCCACGATGGAGGCGAGCGCGATGGCGAGGCTCTTGCCGTCGCCGCCCTTGACCGACTCGTGCGCCCAGGCGAAGGGACGTAGCGGGAGGCCGTCGACGAGCACCAGGAAGGTGCGGGCGTCGGTGCGGCCGAAGAGCTCGCCCTCCGTGCCGGCGGCGGCGAAGAGCGGGGCGATCGGACCCACGGCCAGCTTGGCGATGCAGCGGGCCATCGCGAGGCGGGTGGCGCCGAGGATGTTGTGGGCCGAGATCTCCATGACCGAGCCCGCCGCCCAGGCGGTCCGCAGTTTCCCCTCGGCTTCCATCTTCGCGATCACGTCACGGAGTTCGGCGCGCTTCTCGGCCGTCAGTTTCTTGGAATCATTCGCTCCGGAGAGTTTCCGCAGCCAAGCCGGCTCGCCGTAGAAGCCGGCGTCGAGCAGCACCGCGGCGGCGACGACCGGCCCGCAGAGCGAACCGCGGCCGGCTTCGTCGACGCCCGCGATGCCCGGGCGGTCGGCGCCTTTCTTGCGGTCGAATGACGCCAGCGAGGCCACGGCTTATTCCGCTTTCTTGCGGCGGACGAACGGTTTGGATTCCGGCGGCTCGAGCCCGCGGACCTCGTAGGCCGTCTTGAAGTGCAGCTTCGCGAAATTGACCAGGATCGCCGGGCCGAGTCGGCCGACCAGTTCGATGCCGGCGTTCTTGGCTTCGGAGCCCGAGCCCTTGGGCAGGTGCACGCCACCGTCCTGGGACAGGCGGTCGATCTCACGGACGAAGGCCGCGCGGGCGACAATCGATGCCGCCGCGACCACGGGGTCGGACTCGGCCTTGGTGCGCATGCGCAGGTCGAACTCGACGCCCTTGCGGGCGAGCTCCTTCTGCACGAGCGGTTCTTCGGAGAATTGGTCGAGCAGGCCCCACTTCGGGCGGCGCTGGTGCTGCAGTTCGAAATCCTTGAGGGCCTCTTCGCACGACGTCGCGTGCATCCAGCCCAGCAGGCGGTTCAGGTTCTTGCCGAAGCGGGAGTGCAGCTCGTTGTACTTCGCCATCCGCATGAACGTCGTCTTCACCGCCACGCCGGGGGTGGAGCGGATGATGCGGTCGAGTTCGGCGATCTTGGCGTCGGTGAGCTTCTTCGAGTCCTTGATGCCCAGTTCGATCCATTCGCGGGTCATCTCGCCCGTCGCGATGACGCAGGCCGAGACCACCGGGCCGAAGAGGTCGCCCTTGCCGGATTCGTCGAGGCCGGCGTGTTCTTCGAACCACTCCGGATTGTTCTCGGCCTCATAGCCGAGGACCGCCTGACCCGTCACGTCGGGCTCCAGCGTGAACTTCACGAAGTCCTCGGTGCCCTTGCCCGAGATGACGCACTTGCCGGACTTGTAGTGGACGATGTTCAGGTTCTCACCCTTGAAGGCGAAGGCCGAGTGGTCGACGGGGAAGGAGACCCAGCCCTTGGCGACCAGGATCGAGCGGAGCTTAGCGGCCTGGGCTGCGTCGAGCTTCAGCGTGTGCATCGCCACTTTCTTCGGCTCGTCGTCGGAGTCCTGCTTTGCCTTTCGTGCCATGAGTCCCAAGGTCTACCTGAGTTGGCCTCCGAATCCAGCCC
>JBJOMV010000147.1:0-3273 GCA_046052185.1 Verrucomicrobiota bacterium
CCCCGGCCCTTGTCTCCGTCCATCTAAGCGCTGGCAGAAACGGAGGATACTACTCATCATCCGAGGCATAATCACCATGAGCAAGCAGGCGTCCTCGGAATCATCATCGGCCCGGCGCATCCCGGTCGGCGGACACGATGGGACGACGCGGCGGCTGGCCTTTCTGGCCCGGCTGAGCTGCCTGCTCTTTTTCCTGACCGGAACCGCGTTCGCCGCCGACAACGCTCCCGCGGTCTACCCGACGCCGGCGGGCTACGAGGTCGACGCCCGCCTCGGCCTCACCGTGAACGGCAAGCCCGTGCCGGTGTTGAAATGGACCACCATCCATAAGAAGAAATCCACGGAATACCTCTACGCGCGCTTCTCGGTCGCCGGCGAGGCCGTCGTCAAGATCACCAGCGAAAAGCCCATCACCTCGCAGCAGGTGCGACCGGCGGCGTTCGGCCTCAAGCCGGAGGTGAGCGGCCAGACCATGACCTTCACCTTGCCGGGCTCGCGCTACTGCATCGTCACCATCAACGGCATCATGCTGATGATCCTCGCGGACCCACCCGAAACAAACGCCCCGCGACCCGGGGACGCCGGCATCCATGTCCTGCCGAAGACGGCCGACCCGACCGGCGAGCGCAACTGCACCGAGGCGCTGCAGGCCACCATCGATGCCGCCGCCGCCGATCAGAAAGGGGGCGGCGTGGCCTATGTACCGCGCGGCACCTACAAAGTCGGACCTTTCCGGCTCAAGAGCGACGTCACCCTCTACCTGGAGGAAGGCGCGGTGCTCAGGTTCGACGAGGCCACCGCCGGAGCGACCAAGGACTTCGCCAAAGTGGTCCACAAGGACAACGAGCGGTCGCATCCCGGAATCTATTTCATCAAGGCGGATGAAGCCCAGAACATCCGGGTCGCCGGCCGGGGCATCATCGACGTGAACGCCGGCGAGTATTACAAGGCCGACGGCTGGCTCATCAGCTGCATGCGCATCCAGAACGTCAGGAACTTCGCCGTCGACGGCGTCACCATCCGCGAGAACTCATCCTGGAGCATCCTCACCGCCGGCTGCGAAGGCGTGCGGTTCGAGAACGTGAAGGTCTTGAACGGCATGGGCTTCGAACAGAACGACGCCTTCGACATCATCAGCTGCCAGGACGTCCTCATCCGGCACTGCTTCGGCCATGCCAGCGACGACATCTACTGCCTGAAGGCCGGCGGCAAAGGCGTCCACGGCGGCGGGATCACCACCAGCCAGGCCAAGGCCTTCGGCAAGATCACCGTGCAGGATTGCGTGGCCTACACCCGCACCACCGGCTTCAAGATGGGGCAGCAATCGACGGTCAGCGGCGAGGATTTCACCTGCAGGCAACTCTACGTCATCGCCGCCCGCAACGGGGTGACCTTCGCCCTGTTCGACGGACCGGCCGTCTTCAAGAACATCCGCGTCGAGCACGTCTACCTCGACGAGAAGAACACCGTCCCCTTGCAGACCATCATCAAGAAAGGCGGGCAGGTGAAGGACCTCTCCGTCTCCGACGTCTTCTGCGAGATGCAACCGGTCACCGTCCGCCTCCCGAAGGAGAAGTAAGCGAAGCCGCGGGCCTCTCCCCAGTCATGCCAGCCGACCTCACCCGTCCATGACCACCCCTCCCTGCTTCCAGGCGCTCGCGACCTTCTACTGCAAAGCCAACCGGCTTTACCGCATCTACGTCCTGCCGGATGAGCTGGTCTTCATCTGGGCGGGCAAAGGCGGCGAGGGCATGGCCGGCGCCCAGGCCGTGGCCAAAGGACCCAGTCACGCCAGGTCGGCGGTGGCCTCGGTCCTGGCGTCAGCGCTGGACCCAAGTCAGGGCAACCTGGCCCGGCAGCAGGTCTTGGACCATACGCCGCTGGCCGACCTGATCGGGGACCATCCCCTGAACCTTCGGGCGCCGCTCGACGGCTTCGAAGAGATCCGCATCTGCGCGCGCTCGGACTCCCACGCGCGGGCCTTTTCCGACCACGGACACCAGGCGATCCTCCGGGTCCGCCATCAGACCTTGGGCAAGTACCGCCTAGGACTCTCGACGGTGGAAGACGTGAAGATCGCGATGCGGGAACTCCCCCGTGTCCTCGGCGCGCGCGGACTTACCGTGCGCGCGGAGATCCCGGCTCCCGAACGCGCACAGCCCTGTGGCTGCGTCATCTGCCGACGTAACCGCGGCGAGGTGATGCTGCCCTAAGGAAAACGCAGGCAAGGCATCGCGCCGGCTTAACCGGACGTCTTGGCGGACAAGATATTGCCAAACCCTGCAAAAGAGGCCCGCGTTAATAAGCGCCGCAATATGTCGATTTTAACATTGTAAATCGACATATCGACTTTGACATGTCGACCGGGCGGTGATTGCCTGAGCCATGGCCAAGAAGCCCGTGAAAGCATGGAAGCCGGAGTCGCCCTACGACGAGCTCCCGCCCCTGCCCCCGTCGGCACCCTTGCAGACCCCGGCCGTCCTCAAGGCGACGATCCGGGCCCGTGCGGCCTTAGCCGAGCTGGACCGACTGGCCGGCAAGCTGCCCAATCCGGGCATCCTCGTGCGCACCCTGCCCCTGATGGAGGCGCGTTGCTCCTCGGAGATCGAGAACATCGTGACGACGGATGACATGCTCTTCCGCCGCGCCGACCTGCCGAACGAATCCACGCCACCTGCCGTGCGCGAGGCGAGCCGCCACGCCGAGGCCCTGCTCGAGGCTTACCATGGCCTCCGGAAACTTCCCGTCTGCTCAAGGCTGGCGCAGCAGATCTGCTCGCGGATCAAAGGTCATCCCATGTCCGTCCGCCGACTGCCCGGCACGGTCATCGCGAGCAGCAAGCAGGTCATGTACACCCCGCCCGTCGGGGAGTCGGTGATCCGCGGGCTCCTCGCCAACTGGGAGACCTACCTCCACTCCGACGATGACACCGACCCGCTGATCCGCATGGCCGTGGCGCATTATCAGTTCGAGGCGATCCACCCCTTCACCGATGGCAACGGTCGCACCGGCCGCATCCTCAACAGCCTTTACCTCACGGAAGCAGGCCTGCTGGAGCAGCCGATCCTCTACCTGAGCCGCTACATCCTCGCGAACCGGTCGGACTACTACCGCCTGCTGAACGCCGTCACGAGCCACGAGGCCTGGGAAGAGTGGGTGCTCTATATCCTGCAAGGAGTCGTCGAAGTCGCCACCTGGACCTCAGGCAAGGTGCGGCAGATCCACGCCTTGGTGGAATCCACGCAGAAGCAGATCGTCAGGAAATGCCCCGGC
>JBJOMV010000148.1:0-3247 GCA_046052185.1 Verrucomicrobiota bacterium
CCTGGAAGAGCTGGCATGAGGAACTGCTCCACCACGCCTTCCCCTTCTCGGTGCTCACGCTCATCGCCGTGGCGATCGGCGGAGCCCTGCAGATCATCCCGACCGTCGCCCTGTATAAAGGCGACGGGGACGCCCGCCTCCTGGAAGGCCGCGTCCAACGTCCCTACCGGCCCTTGGAACTGGCCGGCCGGGACCTCTACGTCCGCGAGGGCTGCTACAACTGCCATTCGCAGATGATCCGCACGTTGAAACCGGACATCCTCCGCTACGGCGCGGGCCAGGGCTACTCGCGGCTCGGCGAATCCATCTATGACCGTCCCTTCCAATGGGGCTCCCGCCGCACGGGGCCGGACCTGGCCCGCGAAGGCCTGCTCCGGCCCGACCTCGCCTGGCACTACCGGCACCTGGCGAACCCGCGCGAACTCGAACCGGACTCCATCATGCCCGCCTACCCCTGGCTGAAGGAGAGCCGGGTCGACCGCTCCCAACTGTTCGGACGCATCTCGGCACTGCGCACCCTCGGCGTGCCCTATCGCGCCGACGCCAGCACGCCCGCGGCGATCCAGAACGACTACGACGCGCAGTCCAAGGAGATCGTGAAGGCCCTCGCTGATAAAGGCATCCAGGCCGGCGCCGACTCCGAGATGGTCGCGCTGCTGGCCTACCTGCGATGCCTCGGGCTGAACGTCGAAACCCTCAGCGCGGAGGCGCGTCGCTGACATGTTCCGCCGCATCGTCTGGGAGGAACTCCTCCGCGACCTGCAGACCGCCGGGCTGCTCCTCCTCGGCATCGCCATGGTGATCCTCCTGGCCCGCGTGCTGACCACCCCCAAGGACGAGGTCAAGCGCCTCTCCGAACTCCCCCTCAACGACGAATGAGCCACTCGCCCATGAAGAAAGACGACGACCAGCCGGTGATCATGCCGCATGCCTACGACGGCATCCAGGAATACGACCAGAGCCTGCCGAACTGGTGGCTGTTCACGCTCTTCGGTTCGATCGCCTTCGCCTTCGTCTACTGGCTCGCGAACTTCACGACCGGCACGGTCGCCGACGACCGAGCGGCCCTCGACGCCGAGCTCGCCGCGCTCGAGGCCCGGCAGCTGGCCGCGGTGAAGGATCTCGACGAAGCCACGCTCTGGAAGATGAGCCGCAATCCGTCGACGGTCGCCGAAGGCCAGGCGGTCTACGCCTCGCTCTGCTTCAGCTGCCATGGCCCGACGATGGCAGGCATCAAGGGTGTCGGCTTCCGTCTGAACGACGACCTCTGGGTCCACGGCAACACGGGCATGGCCGTCTTCCGCAACATCAACGAGGGCGTCGTCTTCGACGGCAAGCCGACCGGCATGGCCGCGCAGAAGGCGCTCGGAACGGGCCGGGTCGCGGCCGTGACGGCCTACCTGCTCTCCTTCCAGAAAGAAGGCCAGATGAAGGCCATCACGCGCGCGCAGGAGCCCTCGCAGCTGACCCCATGACGTCGCACCGGAGCCCTACCCGCGAAAGCGTCACCACGATCGGCCGGGACGGCGAACGCCGCTTCCTGCAGCCCGCCGTCGTGGTCGGCGCCTGGTGGCGGGCCCGTCGCCTCGTGGCCTGGCTGCTCATCGGCTTCTTCGCGCTGCTGCCCTGGATCGAAGTCGGCGGCTTCCCCGCCGTCTTCCTCGACGTGGAACACCGGCGCTTCCACCTCCTCGGCGCGACGCTCGGCCTGGGCGACGTGTGGCTGCTGTTCTTCGTCATCACGGGCTGGGGCTTCCTCATCTACGCGACCACGGCCCTGCTCGGACGTATCTGGTGCGGCTGGACCTGTCCCCAGACGGTCTACCTGGAGCACGTCTTCCGCGTCGTCGACCGCTGGTTCGAAGGCGACCACGTCAGCCGCGCGAGACTCGACGCCGAGCCTTGGAGCCGGCCGGCCAAGCTCCTCCGCCGCGGCGGCCGCGCGCTGGCTTATCTGGCGCTCTGCTGGGCGGTCGCGCACGTCTTCCTGGCCTACTTCATCTCGATCCCCGGGCTCTACCCGATGATCACCGCGGCCCCGCAGGCCCACCCGGCGGCGTTCGTGTCGATGGCCGTGGCCACCGCGGTCCTTTTCTTCAACTTCTGGTGGTTCCGCGAGCAGCTCTGCCTGATCATCTGCCCCTACGGACGGCTGCAGTCGGCCCTGATCGACGACGATTCGGTCATCGTCGGCTATGACGAGAAGCGAGGCGAACCCCGCGGCAAGGCCGCTCCGGGCGTCGTCGCCGGCGACTGCGTCGACTGTCGACGCTGCGTCCAGGTCTGCCCCACCGGCATCGACATCCGCCAGGGCCTGCAGATGGAATGCGTGGCCTGCACGGCCTGCATGGACGCCTGCGACGACGTGATGACCAAGCTCCGGCGTCCCGTGGGACTGGTACGCTACGCCTCCCTGCGCGAACTGGCCGGCGGCCGTACCCGCTTCCTGCGCCCCCGCACGATCCTCTACGCCGCCTTGCTGACGGTCGGCCTGATCGTGGCCACCGTCTCCTTGCTGCGCGTGCAGCCGGCCGGCTTCAAGCTCAGCCGTCCGCCGCAGGCCGAACTCTATGCCGTCAGCGCCGATTCCGTCGCCAACGTCTTCCGCGCCAAGATACAGAACAAAGACGACGTCCCCCGCCGCTTCTTCGTCGAGGCCGAGGCCTCGCCGACGAAGGTGAGCGTGCTGAACCAGACCGCGGGCCTGATCATCGCGCCGCAGACCGAAGTCACGTTGCCGCTCACGCTGCTCGTCGACCGTCAGGATTACCGCGGCGAATTCAATCTCACGCTGCGCCTGCGCAGCGACGACGGCAAGGTCTCGGTCCTCCAGAAAGCCCACTTCATCGGCCCCGCCCCTTCGACCCCCGCCCGATGAGCCTCCTCCGCCGCCACCCATGGCTTCCGCTGGCCGCCCTGTTCCTGGGCTTCGTCGCGGTCTGGACCTGCTGGCTCATCGTCGCCCTCCGGCACGCCCCCGAAACCTCGGCCCCCGCCGACCATCCCGCCCATGCTCCCTCTCGTTGAGACCGGCGCCGGCGCCTTCCTCGCCGGCCTGGCCGTGTCGCCGCACTGCGGCGCGATGTGCGCCCCGCTGACGTGCGCGCTGGGTCCTTGGCGGGCGACAGCCGGCCAAAGGCTCGGCTTCACGACGGCCTATCACCTCACGCGCACGCTTGCATATACGTTGCTCGGCGGACTCGCCGGATCGCTGGGCGCCAAGTTCGGACGCTGGATGGCCTGGCCG
>JBJOMV010000149.1:0-3232 GCA_046052185.1 Verrucomicrobiota bacterium
TGACGGTGACGAGCTGGCAGTTCCGGCCGGTCAGCGCGTTGAGGTAGAGGGGCAGGGTGGCGACGAGGGTCTTGCCTTCGCCGGTCGCCATCTCGGCGATCTTGTTCTGATGGAGGGCGATGCCGCCAATGAGCTGGACGTCGAAATGGACCATCTCCCAGGTCTGCTCGTGGTCACAGACGATGGCCTTGGTGCCGCAGAGGCGGCGGGCGGCGTTCTTGACGACGGCGAAAGCCTCGGGGAGGAGGGCGTCGAGGGACTCGCCCTGGGCGTGACGGGCCTTGAACTCGGCCGTCTTGGCGCGGAGGGCGTCGTCGGACAGTTTCTGATACTCGATCTCGAGGGCGTTGATCCGCTTGACGAGGGGAGCGCACTTGCGGAGGAACCTCCGGTGGTGGCTGCCGGCGAAGAGCTTGAGGATGCTGAGAAACATGGGTCCGGGAGCGAATGGTAGCAAACTCCGACCCCACCCCCCGGGGCAAGCCTTGACTCGGGTTGTTCACATCGGGTTTTCGGCCTTGCGGCCATGCTCCCGCCCTCAAGATGGGACATACCCATGGCTGAAAACGTCCTTATCCTCGGCACCGGTTGCGCCGGCCTCACCGCCGCCATCTACGCCGCCCGCGCGGGCCTCACTCCCCTCGTCCTCGAAGGCGGCCAGCCCGGCGGCCAGCTGACCACGACCTCGGAGGTCGAGAACTTCCCCGGCTTCGTCCACGGCGTCGACGGCAACGAGCTCATCACGAACATGAAGGGCCAGGCCGAGCGCTTCGGCGCCAAGTTCGCCTGGGACCGCATCGACTCCGTCGATTTCTCCGGCCCGATCAAGAAGCTCAAGGGCGGCGAAGCCACCTATGAGGCCAAGGCCGTCATCATCGCCACCGGCGCCTCGCCCCGCCTCCTCGGCATCCCCGGCGAGAAGCATTACTACGGCGGCAACGGCGTGACCACCTGCGCCACCTGCGACGGCGCCTTCTACCGCAACGTCCCGGTCGCCGTCGTCGGCGGCGGCGACTCCGCCTGCGAAGAAGCCCTCTTCCTCACCCGCTTCGCCTCCAAGGTCTACCTCGTGCACCGTCGCGACACCTTCCGCGCCTCCGACATCATGGTCCAGCGCGTCAAGGCCCACGAGAAGATCGAGCTCGTCCTGAACGTCACCCCGAAGGAGATCCTCGGCGACGAGAAGGTCCACACGCTCCGCGTCGTCGAGAAGTCCGGCGCCGACCGCGACCTCGCCGTGAAGTGCGTCTTCGTGGCCATCGGTCACGTGCCCAATTCGCAGGCCTTCACGCCGGCCCTCGCGGTCGACGAAGGCGGTTACTTCATCGCCGGACCCAACACCGTCAGCACCAACATCCCCGGCGTCTTCGTCGCGGGTGACTGCTCCGACCATGTCTATCGTCAGGCCATCACCGCCGCCGGCATGGGTTGCCGCGCCGCCATCGAAGCCGAACGCTGGTTGGCCGGCCACTGATCGTCGCGGCGGAGTCGCAAGGCCTAGGTATCAGCGGTTGGCGGTTGGCGGTTGGCGGTTGGCGGTTGGGAAAGACAATTTCGGGTCTCAGGTCTCGGCTGCAGGTTTGGGTGCGGGCACAGGTTCGGGTATCAGTCCCGGGACCTGTACCTGCACCTGAACACCTGAACCAGATGCCCGATGGCCGAGACCCGAGACCTGAAATGCCCTCCCGCCACCCGCCACCCGAGAATGAAGTTAACTATGTCGTGACGCGGTCCCGACCCTACCTCGATGCATTGGCCCAACCGCCAACCGCTGATAACTACCCCAAAAGCATCAGGGGCGCTTTCGCGCCCCTGATCACTTATTTCCCCTTGTCCACGTGTCACCTTGCCCACGTGTCCCCTCGAAGTAATCGCTGCGATTACTTCGTCAGGATCTCCATCGCCGACTTCTTCTGCGGGATGAAGGGCAGCACGTGCTCGGTGTAGGGCACGATGACGTCGAGGAGGTAAGGTCCGTCGTGATCAAGCATCTCGCGCATGGCGGCGCGGAGGTCTTCGCGCTTCATGACCTGGCGGGCCTTGATGCCGAAGCCGTTGGCGATCTTGACGAAGTCCGGATAGAGGCCGCCCGGATTGTCGGGCGAGCCGATGTTCTTGGCGTCGCCGAGGATGGTGTGGCCGCGCGTGCCGGCGTAGAAGCGGTCTTCCCATTGCACCACCATGCCCAGGTGCTGGTTGTTGAGGATGAGGATCTTCGCGTTGATCTTCTCGATCTTCATGCACGCGAGTTCCTGGATGTTCATCAGGAAGGAGCCGTCGCCGTCGATGTCGATGACCTGGACGTCCGGGTTGGCGACCTTGGCGCCGATGGCGGCCGGGAGGCCGAAGCCCATCGTGCCCGCGCCGAGCGAGCTGACGAAGTGACGCGGCTCGTTGAAGCGGTAGTACTGCGGGGCCCACATCTGGTGCTGGCCGACGCCGGTGGAGATGATGGCCTTGCCCTTGGTCTCTTCGAAGAGGACTTCGATGGCTTCCTGCGGGAGGATGTGCTTCGTCTTGCGCTCGTAGCTGAACGGATACGGGTGCTCCTTCTTCCAGCCGTTGATGGTCTCGTACCACTTCTTCAGGTCAGGCTTCTTGAAGCCCTTCTTGGCGAGCGCGGTGAGGCGGGCGAGCGCGTGCTTGATGTCCGAGTGGATCGGGTAGTGCGCGAACTTGTTCTTCTGGTGCTCCGAGCGGTCGATGTCGATGTGGACGATCGTGGCGTCCGGGGCGAACTTCTCGACGGCGCCGGTGATGCGGTCGTCGAAACGCGCGCCCATGGTGATGAGGAGGTCGCTCTTGCAGACGGCCCAGTTGCCGGCGACGGTGCCGTGCATGCCGTACCAGTAGAGGGACTGCGGGTGGTCGCAGGGGAAGGCGCCGAGGCCCATCAGCGTGGACGCGACGGGGATGCCGGTGGCTTCGGCGAAGGCGCGCAGCTCCTTGTGGGCGTCGCCGGAAAGGATGCCGCCGCCGATGTAGATCGTGGGCTGCTTGGCGCCTTCGATGAGGCGCAGGACCTGCTCCAGTTCGCTGTCGGCGCACTTCGGCGGCGTCGGCAGGCCGGGGATGGAGACGTCGTCCGGATTCTTCGGGAAGACGGGGACCCACTCGTGCTGCTGGATGTCCTTCGGGATGTCGATGACCACGGGGCCCGGACGGCCGGTCGTGGCGATCTTGAAGGCCTTGTACATGATGCTCGGCAGCTCGTTGTAATCGAGGACGAGGA
>JBJOMV010000150.1:0-3210 GCA_046052185.1 Verrucomicrobiota bacterium
CAGGACACCGTCGACGTCCTGGAGAAGGAACGCGGCGAGCCGATCGAGGTGAAGCGCGGCGGCCGCATGGACTGGGCTCCGGTCCGCGCCAAGATCGCCCGGCACGGCATGCGCAACTCCAACGTCCTCGCCATCGCGCCGACCGCCACGATCTCCAACATCGTCGGCAGCTCGCCTTGCATCGAGCCGACCTACAAGAACCTCTTCGTGAAGAGCAACCTGTCCGGCGAGTTCACCGAGCTCAACGGCTACCTGGTGCGCGACCTCAAGAAGCTGGGGCTCTGGAACCAGGAGATGATGCAGCAGATCAAGTACTTCGACGGCGAGCTCAAGGACATCGCCGAGATCCCGCAGGCCATCAAGGACAAGTACCTCACGGCCTTCACCATCGAGAACAAGTGGCTCATCGACGCCGCCGCCCGTCGCCAGAAGTGGATCGACCAGGCCCAGTCGCTGAACCTCTTCCTCCCGACGCCGGACCTGAAGATGCTCTCGCACATGTACCAGTACGCCTGGCGCACCGGTCTCAAGACCACCTACTACCTCCGCACCCTCGGCGCCTCCAACATCGAGAAGGCCACGGTCGAGAAGGCTCCCAAGGCCGAGAAGAAGGAATACACCGCCGAAGAGAAGAACGCGTGCTCCATCGAGGCCATGCGCAACGGCGGCACCTGCGAAGCCTGCCAGTAAGCGCGGGGACTCGAGTATCGAGTCTCGGTGGGTTAAAAAGGGCGTCCGCAAGGACGCCCTTCTTGTTTGGGTAGGGATGCGATGACATCGCATCCGTTCGCCGCGCTACCTGGCCGGTCCTGACAAAGGGGAGACCGGAAACCGGATAGGATACGGCGGTTCTGTAGCCCCCGCCGATTTCCTGGTGTCCGGTTTCCCTTTGAGTGCCCAACCGCTAACCGCCAACCGCGATCACCTGCTTCGCCCCATACTCTATACTCCGCCCCTCTTGTCCTCTTGTCCTCGTGTCCTCCGGCCCTCTATCCTCGCCCCCATGCCTTCCCTCGCCACTTCCGCCGGCACGGTCGAGATCCTCACCCGCGAAGAATCCTTCGCCGAGCTTGCCCGCCGCATCAACGCCCTTGCGGCCCGCGGACCGGCCTCCGTCGGCCTCAGCGGCGGTTCCACCCCGAAGGCCTTCTACGCCTGGGTGGTCCGCACCGGCGCGCTCACGGCCGAGGCCCTCGCCCGTATCGACTGGCACGTGAGCGACGAGCGCTGCGTGCCGCTCTCGTCCGATGACTCCAACTTCGGCCATGCCGCCCGCGGCATGCTCGACGCGCTCGGCGTGCCCGCCGCCCGCCGCTTCGCCTGGCCGGTCGAACTCCCGCCCCTCGAAGCCGCGGCCGCCTACGAGGCCGCCTGGGCCGCGCGCTCGCCCGCCAAGGCTTTCGACCTCTGCGTGCTCGGCCTCGGCGACGACAGCCATATCGCTTCGCTCTGGCCGCAGTGTCCGCTCATCGGCCACGCGACCGGCGCTCGTTTCGTCGCCACGGAATGGCCCGGCCGCGGCTGGCGCCTGACCATCACCGAAGCCGGTCTCGCGCAGTGCGCGGCGATCGTCGTGCTCGTGGGCGGCGCCGCCAAGGCCCCCGCGCTGCGGGCGATCGCCCACGGGGCGTTCCAGCCTTCCCTCCACCCCGGCCAGACGCTGCGCGCCTTCGCGTCCCGCGTCACTTGGCTGGCGGATCAGGAGGCCGCGGCCGGCCTCTGACCGACTCAGGCTGCCTTCGGCTTGGCCGCGCCCTTCTTCGGGGCTTCGGGGGCCGCTTCCGTGCTCGGAGCCGGCGCCGTCTCTTCCCGTCGGGGGGTCTCGCCTTGGGTGCGGAGGCTCTCGATGGTGCGGTGGCCGGCGACATGCTGGATCAGCGTGTGCGCCACGAACCGGTTCGGGGTGTTCGGATCCGGATTATCGAGGACGAAATACAGCCGGCGGTTCTTCTCCGACAGGATCAGGGGCGCCCGGTAGATGAGTTTCTGCACGCCGTCGGCGTCAGTGACGCCCATGAAGAAGTTCACCACTTCGCGTTTGGCGATCACCAAGGGGCTGCGCACCCGCTTGCCGGGCTCGGCGTAGAACACTTTGCCGCCCATGCTGCACAGCAGCCGGGACTTGCTGAAGTTCAGCACGTCGAAGCCGCCGAAGGGGAAGCTGGCGGCGTCGATGTTGAAGGATCGGACCATCGCTTTCTTCGCCCCTTCCGTCGCGAACATGATCGCGAGCGTCTCTTGGTCGCCGTCCCCGAGGGTGAACTGCGCGAAGGGCAGCCAGCCTTCGACGGGCTTGGCGTCGGGCTTGCCGTTCGGATTCGGGACCAAGCCTTTCCGCACGACGGTGACGTTGGCCGGACCTTCGTAGAGGAAGGTCCCGCCTGGGTTCATCGCGCTCGGGTGGATCGGGGTGACTTCCCGGTCGCCTTGGACGCCTAGCTCCAGGCTTTCGCCTTCCGCGAGCACGGGGTCCTCCCACCAGGTGATGGTCAGCGCGCAGGTGCGCTCGGATTGGCCGCGGGTCTTTCCTTTGGCGGCTCCGCTCGGTTTCTCCTGCGCCGCGGGACGCGGAGCGGGGTCGACGGCGGAGACGTCAAGGGTGGAGGCGGAGAGCAGGAGCCCCGCCAGGAATGTCCTGAAGGTCATGGGATCAGATTTCGTTCGCGTTGAGCCAGCGGATGGAGGTCGCCTTGAAGCGACGTCCGAGCAGTCGGTTGATGTTCCAGTTCTCGCGCTCGGTCGCGGTCGCGTTGGCCGGCAGGCGGTAGGTGCCGGCGCCTGCGAAGTTGCTTTCGTAGGGGTCCAGCATCGGGATGAAGTCGTAGTCGTTGGTGAGCGAGGTGTTCACGCGGTAGCCGAGCCGGCGGCGGTTGATCTCCTCGTAGGCCGGACCGCGGGCGGCGGGGATCATCATCTGCGTGCCTCGCTGGACGATCACTTCGACCCAGGCGCGGCCGATGGTGTTGCCCGCGTTGTCGAGGGCTTCGCCGTAGGCGCGGATGGTGAAGGTGTCGGAGCGCGGCGTCAGGTTGGGTCCGACGGTGTTCAGCACGTCCATCTGGGTGACGACCTGCGGGGCGCCGAGGCCGGCGGTCACGTTCTGGTCGGCGTTGGCGCCGGTCTGCTGGCTCATCGAGGCGATGTTCGGGAAGCGCGCCGCGGTCGGGTTGCCGGCCTTGCGGAGGACTCCCCAGACGCCCGCTCCGTCCA
>JBJOMV010000151.1:0-3176 GCA_046052185.1 Verrucomicrobiota bacterium
TGCACGCACGGGCGGTACCATTCCTCGACGGCCTTGTGCTTCATCGCGAGCGGGCAGTCGACGACCGTGAGGATGCGGGCCACGCGCCAGACGGCGTCGGGCTGCATCGGACGGATCGTGCGGTGCAGCGCTTCCATCTGGTCGATGACGTGGAGGGCGCCGTGCGTCACGAGGATCGCGGCGTCTTCGTCGCCGGGCGCGGGCACGATGGCGTGGCCGTCCTTGAATTCCCAGGCGTCAGGAGCGACGCCGCCTTCGCGGACCTCGCGCAGGACGCGCACCTTGCGGCCTTCGGGCCAGGCGTGGGCGACGAGCTCCGCCGTCACGTCGGCGCGGCCGGCGCCCGTGGGGCCGAGGATGATGACGAGGGGCGTCATGCCTTGCGTCCGCAGCGGCCGAAGGGAGCGTTCTGTCCGCGGTCGCGGATCCAGTGATCGACGGCGACCAAGGCCGCCATGGCTTCGACGATGGGCACGGCGCGCGGGAGGACGCACGGATCGTGGCGGCCCTTCGCGTTGAGCTCGGTGGCGCGGCCGTCGGGACCGACGGTCTTCTGCGGCTTGAGCACGGTCGCGGTGGGCTTGAAGGCGATGCGGAAGACGACGTCTTCGCCGTTGGTGATGCCGCCCTGCGTGCCGCCGGAGCGGTTGGTCGCGGTGCGGATGCGGCCGCCCTTGCGGACGAACTCGTCGTTGTGCGCGCTGCCGCGCAGGACCGTGCCGGCGAAGCCGCTGCCGATCTCGAAGCCCTTGGTCGCAGGCAGCGACAGCATCGCCTTGGCGAGGTCGGCTTCGAAGCGGTCGAAGACCGGCGAGCCGAGGCCGGGCGGAAGATTCTCGATGACGCAGCAGATGACGCCGCCGACGGAATCGCCGTCGGCGCGGGCGGCGCGGATGAGCGCGTCGATCTTCGCGGCGGTGGCGGGGTGCGGGCAGCGGGTGGGCGTGGCCTCGACCTGCTTCAGCGTGGGCGCCTTGGCCGCGGCGGGCATGCGGACGTCGCCGACGCTCTCGACCCAGGCGATGATGCGGGCGCCGCAGGCGTGCTTGAGGACCGTCTTGGCGACGGCGCCGGCGGCGACGCGCGCCGCGGTCTCGCGGGCGGAGGAACGGCCGCCGCCTTCGACGGCGCGGATGCCGTACTTGGCGTCGTAAGTGTAGTCGGCGTGCGAAGGACGATAGGCGGCCTTCATCTCGGCGTAGGCCTGCGGGCGCTGGTCGCCGTTACGGATGACGATGGCGATGGGCGAACCGAGGGTGAGGCCTTCAGGCGAGACGCCGGAGAGCACCTCAGGCGCGTCGGCTTCCTTGCGCTGCGTCGTGAGGGCGCTCTGGCCCGGGCGGCGACGGTCGAGCTCGCTGCGGAGGAACGCGGCGTCGAAGGGCACGCGGGGCGGGCAGCCGTCGATGACGACGCCGAGGGCGGGCCCATGGCTCTCGCCGAAGGTGGTGATGCGGAAGCTATGTCCGTGGATGTTGCCCATGTGAGGAAGGTGGTAAAAAATGAACGCCGCCGAGCCGGGTGGCTGGGCGGCGTCCGTTTGGCGGTTCCGCCCCGGCGCTCAGCGCAGGTTGGAGGTGATCTTGGAGACGAGCTGCTGGCTCTCCGGCAGGTTGCCGAAGGCGCCGTACTTGACCTTGACCTGGGTGAAGACGGCCTTGGTCTCGGGGTCTTCGGCCTTCTCGATGGTGATCTTGATCTCGAGGTCGCCGATGGTGCGGGCGTAGACGATGACGCTGTTCAGCTCCTTGTTGGCGCCGCGGTCGTCGGTCTCGCCGGTGCGGAGGGTGCCGGGCATGGCGTCGATGGTGCGCTTGACGGCGTTGAAGACGGCCTCGGTGTCGGAGGTGTAGCGGGTGGTCAGCACGCCGGTGACGTTGGAGAAGGAAGCTTCGCGGTTCTGCGAGTTGTCCACGCCGATCTGGGTGGAGCATCCGGCGAGGACGAGGGCGGCGAGGAGGGCGAGGGCGGTTTTCATGGGCAAGGGACGTGGTTGAGTGCTTGGAGACAAAGCACAGCCGGCGGCCGTTGGCAAACAGTTTCGCCCTCGCTCCGCGGCCCCGCGCCCGTCCGTTTTGTAGTCAAAAAGTCATTACAAACGGCCCGGCCAGGCCGGCGCGAACGGATCGTCCGGAAGCGGCCGGGAAGGGGAGGCAAGGGGGGTCGAAAGCGGGTTTTGGGGTTTAAAATACGCAAACACCTGATTAACAGTGTTTTGAGTTAAATAAAGACCGATAACAGTCGTTTAATCGGCCTGGACGCGCTGTGAACAAGAAAATGGCGTGATCTGGGGCTAAAACCTTGACCAGTGGGGAGGTGTGGGGAAAAGTGGGTCATCTGGGGGCAACTCCCCATACGCAATGTCTATTGGCGCCAACAACGGTCTCTTCACCGGCATCCATAAAGGAAAGATGGATGAGAAGAACCGTGTCACCATCCCGGCGGCCTGGCGTTTCGACGCGGAAGCGACGTTCCTCGCGGTGTTCCATCCCGCGCTCGGATCGATCGTGGTGTTCCCTCCGTCGATGACCGAACGCATCCGTCTCGCCTCCCAGCAGGTGACGGTGAGCGATCCCGTGAAGATGGACGCGATCACGCTGCTCGCGACGAACAGCATCCAGGTCACGTGCGACAAGGCCGGCCGCATCACGCTCAACGAGCACATCGTCAACGAGGCGAAGCTCGAGCGCGAGGTGATCTTCCGCGGCGGCTTCACCACCTTCCAGCTCGCCTCGCCGACGCCGCCCAAGGCCGACCGCGATTCCGAGTCCGCGCTCACCATCCTCCGCGCCTTGCGCGAACTGGGCCTCTGAGCCGTATCCGGAAGTTACTTACACTGCTCACACCTTATTCACAGACCGCCGCATGACCAGCCACGTCCCAGTCCTGCTCGAGGAGTGCCTGACGCTCCTCGCTCCGCAGGACGGCCGTGCCTACCTGGACTGCACCTTCGGCGGCGGCGGCCACACTTCGGCGATCCTCGCGCGCGCGCCGGGCTGCACGGTCGACGCGATGGACCGCGACCCCGCGGCCGCCGAGCGCTCCGCTTCGCTGCTCGCCGCGCATGCCGGCCGGCTGCGTTTCCATTCCGAGAATTTCCGCCACCTTGACCGCGTTCCGGGACGATTCGATGGTGTTCTGATGGACATTGGGGTGTCCTCGTACCAATTGGATGT
>JBJOMV010000152.1:0-3107 GCA_046052185.1 Verrucomicrobiota bacterium
AGATCGACAAGCGCATGTACACCGACCTCGCTTCCGACCACCCGATCGACCTCACCCGCTACCAGGTCGCCAACTGCTACATGGGCCGCATCGGCCTGATCAACTCCGGCGGCCCCTCGGGCAACAACGACTTCGCCGAAGCCGTGAAGACCGCGGTCATCAACAAGCGCGCCGGCGGCCAGGGCCTCATCTCGGGTCGTAAGGCCTTCCAGCGCCCGATCGAAGAAGGCGCGAAGCTCCTGCACACGATCCAGGACGTCTACCTCACGAAGGAAGTCACGATCGCCTAAGGCGACCGCTGCCTCCCGACCGAAGCCCCGGCACCCGCCGGGGCTTTTTGTTGGGTGGCGAGGAGGTAGGGATGTGATTGCGATCACATCCGTGGGCGGACGGAGGTCGATCGGGTCAAAAGACTCTGCCCGACGCATCGCACATATCGCGGCGAACGGCGGCCATGGCAATGGCCGCCCTACCCTCGGCCCAACCGCCACCACCCTGTTCATCAACGGCATTATCAGCTTTATCGATACCCTCCGCCGCCTTCGCCCTCGCCCCGCGTCCCGAGATTCCCCATCGTGACTCCATGCCCCTCCCCCAAGGCTTCCGCGAATGGCTGGCGAAGGAATCGCAGCTCTGGCACGAACAAGGTATCCTCCAGCCCGGACAACGGGACCAGATCCTCGCCCGCTATCCGGAAGAAGAAGCTGGCACGGGCCGCATGGCCTTCGTGCTCCGCGCCTTCGGGGTGCTGCTCTTCGGCGCGGCGGTGATGCTCGTGGTGGGACATAACTGGTCCGACCTCGCGCGCGGCGAACGGCTCGCGACGGTGGTCGCCGGCGTCGCCCTCCTGCAAGGCCTCGGCTTCTGGTATACCTTCAACGCCCGCCGCACGGGCTCGGTGCTCGGTCACCTCGCGGGCTGCCTGATGTTCGGCGCCGGCATCGCGCTGGTGGGCCAGACGTATCACATGGACGCGCATAGCCCGGATGCGGTGCTGGCCTGGTGCCTCGGCACGCTCCCCTTCGCGCTCGCCCTGGAGTCGGCGCTGCTCCACCTCGCGACGGTCGCGCTCGCCGCGGTCTGGATGCTGATGGAACTGGGGCCCCAATCCTTTGCGCACCCGCCGCACCTGACCGGACTGCGCCTGACCTTCCTGCTCCTCCTGCTTCCTTCCGCCGCGGCCGCCTACCGCGGGAAGCAACCGGTCATCGCCGGCGCGATCGCCTGGGCCTCGATGGCGAACTGGTTCAACTTCGGCGGGGGCGTGACGATCGCCGGCTTCGCCTTGCCGTTGGCCTTGGCCGCCCTCCATCCGCTCAGCAGTCCCTACGGCCGCGGCTTCCGCTTCGTCGGGGCGCTCGGCGTGACGATCATCACGCTCGTCATCGGGATGCTGAGTCGCTCCCGCAGCGGCGCGCTGGAGACGGGGCTGCTCCGGGATCCGCTCCTGCTGGCCCTCACGCTCGGCGCCGCCGTCTGGGCGCTCTGGGCGGGGAAGCGGGACAAGGACGCCTCCCGCACCTGGCCCGCCGCCATCGCCCTCGGCACGCTGGCCCTCGGACTCGCCCATGAACTGGGCCTGCGGTCGGAAATCGCCGACGCCTTGGTCAAGGCCGCCGCCAACGTGCTCACGCTCACCACGGCGGTCTGGCTGGTGCGCACCGGACTGTCGGAGGGTCGCCTGCGGCCCTACGTCTACGGTTCGCTGGTCTTCCTCGCGTGGCTGACGGCCCGCTATGTCGACATCGCCAAGGACTTCGGCATGCTCGGAACGGCCGGCTTCTTCGCGGCCATCGGGGTGATCCTGTTCATCCTCGCCCGGGTCTGGCGCGCCCAGAAAGTCGACCCTTCTCCGGCCGCGGAAGCGAACTTGGACCTCCCTTGGCTGGAACGCGCCTTCACGGCGGTCACGTCCCGCGCGCGGGTGGTTGTCCTGATCGCCGCCTCGCTGCAATGTCTCGGCCTGGTCTGGATGGCCTTGAACCATGGTCGTCCCACCGAGGTCGGGCAGCGCTTCGTGCTGCGCTGTCAGGCGGTCGATCCACGCGACCTGATGCGCGGGGAATACGTGACGCTGGGTTATGAATTCTCCAATCCGAGCCCGGTCGCGATCCAAAGGCTGAACGACGAGTGGGCCGAACTCCATGGGACGGAACGCCGAGAAAACCGGAGCGATTCCTACCTGGGACTGCCGGAAGACACGACGGTCTACGTCCCTCTCAAGGTCGACGCGAAGGGCCTGGCCAGCGGCGCCGGCGTCACGCTCAAGCGCCCGGCATCAGGCCCCTATCTCAAGGGTTACACCGGTTCGCGTCGCTTCGGATCGATCCGCTTCGGCATCGAGGCCTTCTACGTCGAGGAGGGCACCGGCAATACATGGGAGAAACTCCGCGACCAAGGTCAGCTGGTCGCCGAGATCGGCGTGCTGCCCGACGGGCGCGCCGGTCTGATAGGTCTCCGCAAGGCCGACCCATCGATGGCCCAGCCCATCGCCTACCACCGGCTGGAACAGCATTTCTATTCGGGACAGAACAAGTGGGCCCAGCGTGAAGCCATCCGCACGCAGGAGGAATTCGGGCGGCTGCTCAGCCCGGCCCGGGTCGCCGGACCGGCCCCGCGCCTGCCCGACTTCACGAAGGAGATCGTGTTGCTCATCACCGAGGTCGAGACGGACCGCGACGTGCGGATCGCCGTCACGGGCGTCGAGCGATTCGGCAACTCGATCGTCGTCCGCTACGGCGTGACGCAAGGTCCGAAGCTTCCGTATAAGACCATGCCCATGGAAGCCGTGATCATCGAGCGCGGCGATGCGACCGAGGTCGCGCTGTTCAAGGAATCACCCGGCGAAGCCCCGCGGTTCCAGCCGTTCTTCCGGATACCCTTACGCTGAAAACAAAAGGCCCGGTCCTCTCGCGAAGACCGGGCCTGTTTTTTTGACGGCGGAGCGACTTACTTCGCCGGGACGAGGTCGGCCTCGGTCAGCATGGGCTTGCCGACTTCGCCGCGCAGGGCCTTGACCTGCTCGGGCGTGACGGCCGAAGCGGAGTTTCCGAAGCTGCTGCGGACGTAGGTCAGGACGGCGGCGATCTGCTCGTCGGTCTGGTGCG
>JBJOMV010000153.1:0-3070 GCA_046052185.1 Verrucomicrobiota bacterium
GTGCTGCTGCGCGTGCTCCGCGCCCGCATCTCGCCGGCCTACCTCCTCCTCTGGGGCCCGCTCGCCTGGTTCTTCCCCGTGCCCACGGCCCTGGTGCTCTTCGTCTTCGGCGGGCGCAAGCACGTCGCCCTCGCCGCCGCCAAGAAGGAGGTCAACCGCGTGGCCTGGCGGCTGTGCGACTCGCCCGACTTCGGGGGCAACCGCTGCCACCTGCTCGGCGACCGCCATGGCCGCGACACGCTCGAAGCCCTGCGCGCGCAGATCCGCGGAGCGAAACGCCGCATCAGCATCGCGACCTACATCCTGAGCGACGACGCCGTCGGCCGCGAACTGATCCGTCTGCTGGCCGAACGCGCTCGGGCGGGCGTCGAGGTGCGTCTCCTCGTGGACGCCATCGGCAGCTTCGGCATCCCGCTCCGCCTCTGCCGCCCGCTGCGCCGGGCCGGCGGCGAGATCGCGCGCTTCAACCCTGCCCTCCCCATGCGCGGCAAGGGCTCGGCCAACTGGCGTAATCATCGCAAGATCGCCGTCTTCGACGGGCGGGCGGCCATCATCGGCGGCCAGAACCTCGGCCTGCGCTACATGGGCGAGACGCCCTCCAATCGCCGTTTCCGCGACTGCTCGTTCCTCATCGAAGGCCCGACCGCCGCGGCCCTCGAAAGCGTCTTCATCGCCGACTGGTGCCAGGCCACCGACGAGAACCCGATGAAGTTCGCCCCGGCGTTGCGCGAACGTTCGCCGCACATCGGCCAGGCGCGCGTGGAGGTCATCGCCTCAGGACCCGACTGCGAAGAAGACCCTCTCTGGGACGCGTACGTGAAGCTGTTCTCCGAGTGCCGGGAATCGATCACGGTCGTCACGCCGTATTTCATCCCGGACCAGACCTTGTTCACCTTGCTGGCGACCGCGGCCAGGGCCGGCCGCCACGTGAAGATCATGGTCCCGCGCCGCTCCGACCACCGGCTCCTCGATTTCGCCCGCCGCTGGTACCTGCGCAAACTGAAGGAGGCCGGCGCCGAGATCCTGTTCTTCAAGCCGGACGTCCTGCATGCCAAGCTCGTGCTGGTCGACGGCGAGCATCTCGTGATCGGTTCGGCCAACCTCGACATGCGCTCGCTGTTCCTGAACTACGAAGTCGGCGCGGTCGTGCGCGACGCCGCGATGGTCGCGGAGGTCGGCACGCTCATCGCCGGCTGGGAGCAGGAATCCACGCGCTACACCGAAGATCTCTACCGACGCAGCCGGACGTGGCTCGGCCGGACCGTCGAGAACGTCTCGCACGTGATCGCGCCGCTGCTCTGATCAGCCCAGGAAGGCGTGCAGGCGGACCGCCAGCCCGGTGTCGGGCAGCAGGAAGCCGTCGTGGCCCGCGTCCGTCACCACTTCATGGTAGGCGGCGTTGACGCCGACCGCCGTGGCGGCGGCCAGGAGCATGCGCAGCTCGCTGGTGGGATAGAGCCAGTCGCTCGAGAAACCGATGGCGAGGACCTCCGGACTGTCGGGGGCGAAGAGCTTGCCGGCGGCGGCGCGGGCGGTCAGGTCGAAGCGATCCACGGCGCGGGTGATCCGCAGCCAGCTGTTGGCGTCGAACCGTCGGACGAAGGACGCCCCTTGGTGCTCCAGGTAGCTTTCGACCTGCCAGTGCACCGGATCGCCCGCGGCGGCGCCGGGCACCTTGGCCCGGCCGAACTTCTGCTCGAACGAGGCGGGCGAGAGATAGCTGATGTGCGCGAGCATGCGGCCTACGGCCAGGCCCGAGTCGGGTCCTTCGCCGGGGGCGTAATGTCCGCCGCGGAAATGGGGGTCACGCTCCACGCAGGCGCGGGAGACGGCGTTGAGGGCGATCGCCATCGGCGACTGGCTCAGGCCGGCGGCGAGCACGGCGATACGGCCGACCTCGGCGGGATAATCGGCGCACCAAAGGAGGGCCTGCATGCCGCCCATGGAGCCGCCGACCACGGCATGAAGGCGGGGGATGCCCAGATGGCGGACCACGAGGCGCTGGGCCCGGACGATGTCACCCAAGGTGATCTCCGGGAAGAAACCGCCGTAAGGGCGGCCCGTGCGGGGGTCGGTCGAGAGCGGACCGGTCGAGCCTTGGCAGCCGCCGATGCAGTTCACTCCGATGACGAAGAAGCGGTCGGTGTCGATGGCCTTGCCCGGACCGACGAAACAATCCCACCAGCCCGGCTTACGGTCGGACGGCGCGTAACGGCCGGCGACATGGTGGTCGCCGCTGAGGGCGTGCGGGACGAGGATCGCGTTCGACTTGTCCGGCAGCAGCGTGCCGTAGGTCTCGTAACGCAAGGTCAGCCCGGGCAGTTCGCCGCCGAGCTCCAACGGGAAAGGATCTTTGGACACGAAGTCCTGCCAGGCGACCGGGCAGAGTTCGCGGAGTGGGGTCGGTTGGGCCGGACAGTCGGACATGGACGTATCCAGCCAAGCCAGACCCGGCCGGGAGGCAAGTGGCCATTCGTTGTTGCCTCGTCATAAACGAATCCAAACCATCGCAGCCATGTCCCCCGGCCACCGCCACGACGAAGATTGCTGCGGGGCGGGCTCCGGCGACCGCGTCGAGACCGCCCTCCTGCGGATGAAGGAGAAGGCCATGCGGATCACCTCACCCCGTCTCACGATGCTGCGGATCCTCGCGGCCGCGAAGCACCCGCTCAGCGCCGAGCAGATCCACGAAGCCGCGGGCGACGACAAACTCGACCTCGTGACGGTCTACCGCAGCCTCGTCGCCATGGACGACGCCGGCATCGTCCAACGCCACCCCCTCGAGCGGGGGCGCAGCCTCTACGCCCTGGTCACCCCCGGACACCATCACCATCACGTCATCTGCCGCCGCTGCGGACGCATCGAACGCCTGCCCGGCTGCGATTCGTCGCGCCTCGAAGCGGCCGCCAAGGCCAAGGGCTTCGGCGAGCTGACGCACGTGATGGAAGTCTACGGCATCTGCCCCGGCTGCGCCGCCTCTTCCCATGCCTGATTTCCCCCGCACCGCCTTCCTCCTCGGAGCCGGCCTCGGCACGCGTCTGCGTCCGCTCACCGAAAACTGCCCGAAGCC
>JBJOMV010000154.1:0-3070 GCA_046052185.1 Verrucomicrobiota bacterium
ACGGAGAGGTCGGCGTGGCCGGCGGCGACGAGCGCCGTGTGGGCGGCCGCGAAGGCCGTCTCGAGGGTCGCGGCGCCGAACGGGGCCAGGTCGAACTCGCAATCCTTCTCGGTGGCCGTGCAGGGCGAGTGGTCGGAGCAGACCGCGTCGATCGTGCCGTCGACGAGCGCGGCGATGAGCGCGAGGCGGTCGGCCTCCTCGCGGAGGGGCGGATTCGTCTTCAGGCTCGTCGGGTAATTCGCCAGCGCGGCGTCGGTGAGGAGCAGGTGGAGGGCGGAGACCTCGGCCGTGACCGAGAGCTGCTTCGCCTTGGCGCGGCGGACGATCTCGGCGGAACCGCCGGAGGAAAGGTGCTGCAGGTGGATGCGGGCCTTGGTGAGTTCGGCGAGCAGGCAGTCGCTCGAGACCACGATCTCTTCGGCCGCGCGGGGCAGGCCGCGGAGGCCGAGGCGGAGGGACCAGGCGCCTTCATGCATCTGGCCGCCGTCGGTCATGCTGCTGTCCTGGCAATGGTCGAGGACGACGAGGTCGAACATCGCGGCGTATTCCAGCGCGCGACGCATGATCTCGTTGTTCTGCACGCCCGAGGTCGTGTCGGTGACCGCGACCACGCCGGCCTTCTTCATCGTGCCCAGCGGGGCGAGGGCCTTGCCTTCATGGCCTTTGGTGAGGGTACCCGTCGGGAGCACGCGCACGGCGGCGTCGCGGGAGCAGATCTCGCGGAGGAGCTGGATCGTGCCGACGTTGTCCGCCGCGGGGAGCGAGTCGGGCATCGTGACCACCGTCGTGAAACCGCCGGCGGCGGCCGCGCGGGTGCCCGTGCGGATCGTCTCGCGGGCCGTGCGGCCCGGTTCGCCGAGGCGGCAGTTCAGGTCGACGAAGCCCGGCGTGACCACGAGACCCGTGCCGTCGATGACGCGGGCCTTGGCTTGGTCGGCGGCGGAGAGCTGGTCGACGAACCGGCCTTCGAGGGCGAAGACGTCGCCCTTGGCTTCGTCGCGCTTGGCGGAGGGATCGATCACGCGGGCGCCGCGGATCCAGAGGGGGGAGTTGTCGGCGGGATTCATCGGCTGATGGCTCCGGTGCAGAGGTGAAGGACGGCCATGCGGACGGCGACGCCGTTCCGGACTTGTTCGAGGATGACCGAGCGGGGGCCGTCGGCGACTTCGCTTTCGACTTCGACGCCGCGGTTGATGGGGCCCGGGTGCATCACGATCGCCTCGGGCTTGAGCCAGGCGGCGCGTTCGGCGTTGAGGCCGAACTGCGCGGTGTATTCGCCGAGCGAAGGGAAGTGGGTGGTCGTCTGGCGCTCGTGCTGGATGCGCAGGAGCATGACCGCGTCGCAGTCCTTGAGGGCTTCCTTCAGGTCATGGACGATGCGGACCTGCGGGAAGGCTTCCTTCAGCGCGGCCGGGACGAGGGTCGCAGGGCCGGCGAGGGTGACCTGCGCACCGAGCTTCGAGAGGCAGAGGATATTGGAGCGGGCGACGCGACTGAAGAGGATGTCGCCGAGGATCGTGACCTTGAGCCCTTCGACCTTGCCGAAGCGGCGGCGGAGCGTGAAGGCGTCGAGCAGGGCCTGCGTCGGGTGTTCATGGGCCCCGTCGCCGGCGTTGACCACCGAGATGTCGAGGACCGAGCCCAGGTAGCGGGCCGAGCCGGCGGAGGAGTGGCGCATCACGATGGCGTCGACGCCCATCGCGCGGATGTTCTCGGCCGTGTCGCGGAGGGTCTCGCCCTTGACCAGGGAGGAGGCCGTCGTGTTGATCGAGACCACTTCGGCCCCGAGCTTCTTGGCCGAAATCTCGAAGGCCGTGCGGGTGCGGGTGCTCGGCTCGAGGAAGAGGTTCACCACCGTACGGCCCTTCATCAGGTCGAGGCCCTTGCCCGGCGCGAGGGCGGGCAGGAACTGGTCGGCTTGGCGGAAGAGCAGTTCGATCTCGGCGCGGGAAAGCTCCTCGATGCCGGTCAGGTCTTTTTTCGTCCAGGTGTCTTGTTGGGCCATGCGGTGCGGTTCCGGTGGCCCTAACGAGGTTAGGACCATGGGGAAAGTGGGGAGGGATGGCCCTTGGTCAAGGATTAGCGTATCCGAGGGCTAGAGGACAGGAGGACACGAGGACCGGAGGTCTGGAGGGCAGGAGGACCCAAGAATTTGAGGGCACGAGGTCTCGAGGAAGGTACTGCGGGAGATTGGCACCCCGGTGACCTCCCCCGTGGCTTTGCCTCGAGTCCTCGGGCCAACGTGCCCTCGGGTCCTCCTTGTCTTATTTAGCCAACAGCTCCCGGACCTTCGCGCCGATGGCGGCCGCGGCTTCGCCCTTCTTGTCCTTGTGGGCGGCGACGACGTTGACGAGGGCGCTGCCGACGACCACGCCGTCGGCGACCTTGGCGATGGCCTGGACGTGGGCGGCGGTGGAGACGCCGAAGCCGACGCAGATGGGCAGGGCGGTGTGCTTGCGGATCTCGGCGACCGAGGCCGAGAGGTTGGCGGCCAGTTCGGAGCGTTCGCCGGTCACGCCTTCGCGCGAGACGTAGTAGATGAAACCGGAGGCGTGCTTGGCGATGAGGCCGATGCGCGCGGGCGGCGTGGTCGGGGCCACGATGAAGATGTTGGCGAGTCCGTGCTTGCGCGAGGCCGCGATCAGTTCGTCGGCTTCCTCGGGCGGGCAGTCGAGGACGAGCAGGCCGTCGGCGCCGGCTTCGCGGACCTTGGCGCAGTAGCCGTCGAGGCCGAACGAGAACAGCAGGTTATAATAGCAATAGAGCACGATCGGCTTGTCCGTGCCGGCGCGCACCGCGCGGAGCACGTCGAGCAGGCCGTCGTAGGTCATGCCGCCTTCGAGGGCGCGCTGGGCCGCGAGCTGGTTGGTCAGGCCGTCGGCCAGCGGGTCGGAGAAGGGCACGCCCACTTCGAGCACGTCGGCGCCGTTCTGCGCCAGGGAGAGCAGCACGGCCTTGGACGTCTCGACGTCGGGGTCGCCGGCGCAGACGTAGCTCACGAAGGCCGGGCGGCCTTCGGCTTTGCAGCGGGCGAACGTCTGGGCTAAGCGATCCATGCGCGGAAGGAAGC
>JBJOMV010000155.1:0-3050 GCA_046052185.1 Verrucomicrobiota bacterium
GCCTCTCGATGGTCGCCACCACCTTCTCGTCCGACACCCCCAACTGGGTGACGGAGCAGGTCCGCAAGTACGGCGTCGCCGGCAACTGGCAGTGGTGGGCCTTCGTCCTCACCGGCGTCGCCACCGTCTTCTTCTTCGCCCGTCTCTGGCGCCGCTCCGGCGTCATGACCGACCTCGAGTTCTACGAGCACCGCTACTCGGGCAAGGCCGCCTCGGTGGTACGCGGTTTCCGCGCCATCTACCTCGGCCTGTTCTTCAATTGCTTCATCATGGGCATGGTGACCCTGGCCGCCTGCAAGATCGCCAACATCCTCTTCGGCATGCCCGAATGGCAGACCATCGTCATCTGCGGCATCCTCAACGTCGTCTTCGCCGCCCACTCCGGCCTCTGGGGCGTGCTGGTCATCGACATGGTCCAGTTCTTCATCAAGATGACCGCCGTCTTCGCCGCCGCCTGGTTCTCGCTCGTCGAGGTCGGCAAGCGCCTCGCCGGCGACGCCAGCGCCTGGGCCGGCCTCAAGGCCCTCGTCGCCAAGTTGTCCGACACCCAGGTCGTCACCTCCGCCGCGGGTGTGCCCACGATGTCGGCCATCGACGGCAAGGGCCAGCCGATCCTGGACATGCTGCCGAACTTCACGATGTCGGAGCTCGTGCTCATGATCTTCATCCTGCCGATCGCGATCAACTGGTGGGCCAACTGGTACCCTGGCGCCGAGCCCGGCGGCGGCTCCTACATCGCCCAACGCATGCTCGCCTCCAAGTCCGAGAAGGACTCCCTCGGCGGCACGCTCTTCTTCAACATCGCCCACTACGTGCTGCGTCCGTGGCCGTGGATCATCACCGCGCTCTGCTCCATCATCATCTACCCCGACCTCGCGGCGATCAAGGCGGTCTTCCCCCATGCAGACCCCACGAAGATCGGCCACGACTCCGCTTTCCCGGCGATGCTGGTGTTCCTGCCCGTCGGCTTCGTGGGCCTCATGATCGGCGGCCTCATCGCGGCCAACTCCTCGACCATCCTCACGCACCTCAACTGGGGCTCCTCCTACCTCGTGCATGACTTCTACCGCCGCTTCATGAAGAAGGACGGCAGCGAGTCCCACTACGTCAACGTCGGCCGCCTCTCGACCGTGCTCCTCTACGTGTTCGCGGCGATCCTCAGCCTCTACATGACCTCCGCCCAGCAGGCCTTCGAGACCCTGCTCTCGATCGGCGCCGGCACCGGCCTGCTCTACGTCGCCCGCTGGTTCTGGTGGCGCGTCTCGGCCTGGTGCGAGGTCGTCGCCATGGTCATGTCACTCATCACCGCCGTCGCCGTGCCCCATTTCATGCCCAACGCGGACTTCGCGACCCGGACCATCGTGCAGGTCGGCCTGACGACCCTCTCGTGGCTCATCACCGCCTACGTCGGCCCGCAGACCGACCGCGCGACCCTCGTCGCCTTCTGCCGCAAGGTGAAGCCCGCCGGCCCCGGCTGGACCGACATCCGCGCCGAAGCCGGCATCAGCGACGCCGAGATCGCCCAGGAGAACCGCATCGGCTCGGCCTTCGTCGGCTGGATCGCCGGCTGCGCCCTCATCTGGTCCTCGCTCTTCGCCATCGGCAACTTCCTCTACGCCGCCGGCGACCCCAAGCGACTGACCATGGCCTGGATCCTCACCGGGGCCACCCTCGTGAGCGGCTACGTCCTGCTGCGCATCACCCGCCAGCTCTGGGCGGACAGCACCGCCTCCCAGGCCCGCGAGGACGCCAAGAACGCCTGAGCCCTCACGGATACCTCCCAACGAAAGGGCCGGCATCCGCCGGCCCTTTTTGTTCAGTGTTCTCGGATATCAAGTAAAGGCGGGGCAGGGGGACGGCTGAAAATCGTCTCACCCTCAGGGCGCGGCCAGAGGAGGTTGTTGCCGCTGTACTCGAGGTTGGTGTCGTTCTCGGTCGGGTTGAAGAAGAATGTCGCGCCGAAACTGTAGATGCCGACCCGGGGCAGCATGAACTTGGCGTAATTCGCGGAAACGACGTTTCCCGCTCCGTCCAGCTTCGAGCGTACGCGGAGGTAATAGCCTGAGTAGTGAGGGTGCTGGAGCTTTTGGTAGTCGGGCGTCGCCTCGGAGGGGCCTTCCACTTCGGTTAGGACGCATTCGCGCAGGTAGCCTTCATCGGGGGCCCGATGCGGCATCTTCAGCTTACAGTAGGGCCAGAACAGCGGGCTTCGGATGATGCCATCGCCTGGGTGGGGGAAGGTGATGGACGCGGTGCGTTTCCAGATGCCGAACTCCTTCGCCAATTCTTCGCGCGTACCTCGTTTCATGGCAATCTTGTGGGCGAGTCGTTCCTCGGAGATCGTCCAGCCGACTTGTGTACCTGTTACGCTGACTTCAAAGTCTGCCCTCTTGCCGTCGCCATGGGGCGGTAGCCATTGCATGGCGTCTAGGTCAAAGCCAACGGGCGTGCCCGGGGTGATTTGATAGGGCGTATATTTTAGGTCATCAGACATTACTCCCAGGTAATTCATGCTATCAATCTTGGCCTTCAAGTTCACGGGATGAATGATGCTAGGCAGTGTGAGGTCATAGGATGCCTTATCCCGGTGGTAGGAGATGAAATATTCCAGCCAGATGGGGTAGACTTCGCGCTGAGGGTTGTCCTCGTGCAAGAATACCTGGATATTGTGTAGTCCCCATTTGGGTTTGAATTCGTGGCTCCAACGGCCATCCGCGTCGGTCAGTTCCTGGAAGCCGGCCCGGCCGCCATCCGAGACATCATTCTCCTTGCCGGAGTGGACAAGCACATGAGCCTGTGGGACGGGCTTGCCAGTTTCGTCGACGACCCGGATGTCGACGGTGCGTCCGGGGGCCGCGAAGCCTAGGGAGGGGAGGAGTAGTCCGAGGGTGAGTAGGCAGTGTCGCATGTTAGTTGGTTTGGGTGACGAAGAACTTGAAAGCGGGGCTGACGAAGGGGAGGGCCGCGTTACGGAAGTCGCTATGAAGCCAGCGGTTTCTCCGTTGGTCCTTGGGGTCAGCTTGGCTGCCGTGGTTTACCGTTGGCCAGAA